>NZ_MSHA01000068.1:179179-182446 GCF_001940965.1 Bacteroides sp. Phil13
GTCCGTATGCTCCAAGTGTTTCACAAACTTCGTACTAAGTACATACTCTGTTCTGATAATATCCATAGTATGTTCAAACTTAGCTTTTACTTTATCTTGCAACATACCGTAGAACTCTGCAAACTCATCTGAGAAATACAATTCACGTATATCATTATCCTTTTTATCTGTTGCTTTCATAATGCAAATGTAACTAATCAGATACAATTAAGCAAATATAATATAGACTCTTTAAAGTATTTAACACAACTCACTTCAGGTTCTTATACTTATCCTTTAGAAATTAGATCTCAACTAAAAGCATTAATACTTGGAAAATCCAGTGTAAGCTGCCCCCTAAAACCAAGCGATTCTGCCCCCTTAAAACATTCAACAATGCCCCCTTAAAAAGTCTTGACCGATGGGGTTATTATTATTTTAGTTTATTTCCCTCTGTATGCAGCCATTTTACGGACACTTTCTCCTGTCAGCTCAATCCGGTGCGCCGTATGTATAATACGATCCATAATGGCATCTGCTACTGTAGGGTCTCCGATTGCATCATACCAATTGTCCGTTGGCAGTTGCGAGGTGATGATGATGGACTTGCGCCCATGTCGGTCCTCTATTATATCGAGCAGGATGGGTCGTTCCTTGGCATCAAGGTTCACAAGGAAGAGGTCATCCAATATGAGCAGCGTGCTCCGTTCGATTCTCTTGAGTTCCGATTCCAGTGTGCCTTTTACTTTTGCCACCTTAAGCGTACCCATAAGTTTCGGAGCATTCGCATAATATGTCCGTATGCCCTTCTTGCAGGCTTCATACCCCATTGCTGTGGCAAGGAAGCTCTTCCCGGTACCGGATGACCCTGTGATGAAGAGGTTCTGTCCCTTGCGGATGAACTCCAGCGATGCAAGCCGCTCCATCTGATTGCGGTCAAGGCCACGCGGGATTGCATAGTCTATCTGCTCGAGGCAGGCCTTGTAGCGGAACGCCGCCCCGCGTATAAGGCGTTGGATGGCTGCATTGGCACGGTAGTCCCATTCCCTGGCAAGTAACATGTGCAGGAAAGAGTCGATTGTCATTGTTTCTGCCATAGTGGAGGTCAGGCTTTCAGTGAAGGCGGCGGCCATGCCGTGCAGCTTCATACGGTTCATCAGTTCGATTGTCAACGTGTTGCGGTCTTTTTCGACAGCTATCGGTGCGGTAAGATTATTTGTTTCCATTGTTGTCTCTATTTAAATGTTTTAATTGTGCGAAGTAGGCTGCTCCGCGGATGTTTTTGTGGATAGATGTTACGGGGACCTCATCGTCGATGTCGTCTTTTGACAGGAAGTCTGCATCATCCCCGCGTTCAAGGATCCGCCTTATCTCCTGATATCCGTATAGGCGCAGTTGCGTGGCGCATGCGCTTGCCGCCACCAACCGTTCCAGCCCGAAGGTCTTCTCCAACGCCATGATGCCTCTGCATGAACGGAACGCCGCGGGAGGATACTTCTTGAGTTCCGCCACCTTGCGCAGATACAGCAGCAGGACGTTATCTGTCTGGCCGGCCCGTTCGTAAATCTGTTCCAGATCCTTTTCATAACTTCCATGACGTCCGGGCAGTCCGTGGGCATCCTTGGTCGTATAGGAGTATGGCGTGTCATCGCGCTGGTGTGTGGTCACCAGACGCAGGCCATGATATATTTCCAGCGTGTCCGCATCATAGACAATCTCGACACGTTTGCCTATATACTCTTTCGGTACGCTGTAATGGTGAAGCCTGAAGGTGACATAGCCGTTACGCATTACTGTTGCGGAGCGTCGCTCTTTCATCTGATGGCGTATGGCGGGAAGCGGGCGGAGGCAGTCGGACTCAATCTGCTCGAACTGTTCCCGTCTGGACTGGGGACGCCCGCTCATCCTGCGTCCGTTGAAGGCCGAGAGCGATTCGGATATGGCCGCATTCAGAGACTCCAGCGAGTGGAATACAAGACCCTCGATGTCAGCGTAGACGGATCGGTAAAGCAGCTTCACGGCATTCTCCACCAAGGCCTTGTCCTTTGGATAACGTACCCGTGTGGGGTATACGGTACATCCGTAGTGTTCGGCAAATGCCGCAAACTCCTCGTTGATTACCGGCTCGTTACGGTCGCTGCGGGTTACCGCCGATTTGAGGTTGTCTGGTACGATCGCCATCGGAACCCCGCCGTAAAAATGAAGCGCGTTCTCACACGCCTTAATCAAGTCCTGCCTTGACTGGGACCAGACCGCCTCACAATAGGTATAGTGGCTGCACGGAAGTATGGCCACGAACACTTCAACGCTGCGACATTCACCGCTTTCACTGTCAACGACTTCCAGTTTGTCACCGGCGAAGTCGATATACATCTGGTCTCCGACATAATGCTCGACATGGCCTACGACATGTGTCACCATACGGTAACGCATGAGATAGTTGCCGAAACTGGCATGTCTGTATCCGTCAGGATGGGTCTCGCGGTACTCTTCGTACAGGGTTTTCACTGTTACGCCTCGGCGGCTAAGCCGGGCAGCATACTCAGGAAGGAGTGCCTCAAGCTCAAGCTGGCGTTGTGACGGTTCCCTGTTACGGCCAACACCTTCAGAGAACATTTCCTGGATGCGAGCGGAAGGCATGGCGGCCAACTCCTTTATCGGTATACCACACTCTTGAAACAGGCGCACATATCTGCGCACCGTGTTGCGGGAAAGCTCAAAGCTCCTGCTTATCTGCTTTATCCCCATCCCCAATGCGTAACATTGGAGGATGTTTGCTATCTTTGTTGTCATAGTAGAAATGATTTTATCCCACCGGTCAAGACGGGAATCAAATCTACGAAAAATCCCCTGCCGGGCATTGTCAAGCAGGGGTATTTTTATATTGGAATCAAGGGGGTAGGATTATTTTAGCACAAGGGGGCAGAATCGCTTGGTTTTAGGGGGCAGCTTACACTGGATTTTCCAACAATGGACAAACCATAAAATTAAAAGAATAAGAAGAATGAAAAAGAAGAGCAAGTACGGGAGAAATCCCAAATTGAATCCGAAGACGCACTGCGTGATGGTGCGCTTCGACGATGTGGAATGGAACAGGTTCCTAATGATGTACGAGGAATCGAACGTGTATGCGAAAGCCGTCTTTCTCAAGGCGCATTTCTTCGGACAGAAGTTCAAGGTGCTGAAGGTGGACAAGACGCTGGTGGACTACTACACCAAACTGTCGGACTTCCACGCCCAGTTCCGTGCCATCGGTACGAACTACAATCAGGTCGTTAAAGAGTTGCG
>NZ_MSHA01000069.1:0-133 GCF_001940965.1 Bacteroides sp. Phil13
GCCCAGGTGGCGGAATTGGTAGACGCGCACGTTTCAGGTGCGTGTGTCGAGAGGCATGCAGGTTCGAGTCCTGTTCTGGGCACTAGCTCTTTGCGAAAAGAGAGTCATCTAATGCGGAAATAGCTCAGTTGGT
>NZ_MSHA01000069.1:181-11715 GCF_001940965.1 Bacteroides sp. Phil13
GTTCGAGTCTCGTTTTCCGCTCAATTCTCATAATAATCTAAGAAATTAATAATTAAAAAGCCCCGTAAACAGTAAGTTTACGGGGCTTTTTAATTTCTGTATATTGTTATTCTTTCTTTTCGAGTGAGAACCCTAGCATCATGCCATCGTAGCTGTTTGCCAGAGAGCTGATTGTTTTTAGTGTTGCATTGCTGCTTTTGCTGGAAAGGAAAGTAATAAGCTTTAAAAGTTTATCAGATTCGAACAGCAAATCCATATTGCTTGATGTGCAATTAACTTTGGCATTCATGTTTATCAGTTTAACGAACTTCATGGCTACATGTTTTTCGGTAGCATCGTATGTATAGGTACCCTTCAAAGTTTTGGCTCCCAATTTGACGTTGAATGTACTGTCGGCCGCAAAGGTAAAGCTCATTTGTCCGGGTTTGATGCCTACTTTACTTAATTGCTCGTCGAGCTTGGCTTCTGCCGTAGTAGCGGCTACTGCACCACCGGCTTTCATTAATAAATTATCTGATTCAAATTCGATAGCAGAACCAGTATAGGACCATGTTCCTGTCATATCAACGGTATTTTTACCAGTAACGGCACTAACTACCTTTTCTACGTTTTCTTTATTGAATAAATCTTTTAGCGACTGTGCCTGACTATTGGCAGACACCAGAAGCAAAGTGACAATAAATGCCACTGAAAATACACTCTTTTTCATATAACTATTACTTTATTTGGTATTCAATTCTTTATTAATACTCTCTATATAATCTAATATCTCTTTTTTGCCCATTCTGTTCTCAGAAGAGGTTACAAAATATGGGGGAAGTTCTTCCCATTGCTCTTTTAGTTTTTTCAGATACTGCTGGATATTGCTGTTCAATCTGCCTCCTTTCAGCTTATCGCCTTTGGTAAAGACGATGGAGAAGGGGATTCCATGTTCGCCCAACCATCCCATGAATTCGATATCGATGACTTGTGGATCGAGACGTGAGTCAATAAGCACAAAGAGGTTCGTCATTTGTTCACGTTCCAGAATATAATCTTCAATGATACGCTGTATCTGTGATTTTCCTTTTTGTCCGCGTCTGGCGTAGCCGTAACCGGGTAGATCAACTATATACCAGCTTTTATTAATAAGGAAGTGGTTAATAAGCATTGTTTTTCCCGGAGTGGCAGAAGTCATGGCAAGTCCTTTACGTCCTGTCAACATATTGATGAGGCTGGATTTTCCAACGTTGGAACGTCCGATAAAGGCATATTCGGGAAGTATTCCTGGGGGGCATTTTTTAACGTCTGTGTTACTAATGACGAACTCGGCGCTTGTAATATCCATTTTTATTGTCAAATTTAGAAAGTTTTTTATTCTTTTTTCGTGTGGAGAATGCTTTTTTGAAACCCTCCCAACGTTTTAAAAATATGATGGCGTTTTAAAACCTTACCTTGTATATTCTTAAAAACGTTATGCCCCTTCCAAGAGCTGTTATGAACAGTGGTACGTAAATATTTACACTCCTTACAGGCAGCTTTTCTTTATTTATGCGTGCAAAGGTAACACTTATTTCAAAATTTCGTGTTCAGAATGCAGAATTCTGATTATCTTTTGAGAAGATAAGCTGTATTTCGGCAGAACTTTTTCATGCTTGCATGAAAGTTCTGCCCCCAATTTGCATTATCTTTGTTGCCAATAGTTGATTTTTAAATATGAATGGACAATTTTCCTCGATATTATTAGAGAAGGCGGTGAGTGAATTTGCCAAGCTGCCCGGAGTTGGACGAAAGACGGCTATGCGCCTGGTGTTGCATCTTTTGCGACAGGATACGGCGGTAGTGGAGGCTTTTGGTAACGCCATTGTTACGCTGAAGCACGAAGTGAAATATTGTAAAGTCTGCCACAATATATCGGATACGGAAACTTGCCGTATCTGTGCTAACCCACAGCGGGATGGTTCTACTGTGTGCGTTGTTGAAAATATCCGTGATGTTATGGCAGTGGAAGCTACGCAGCAATTCCGTGGGCTTTACCATGTGTTGGGTGGTGTTATTTCACCGATGGATGGAGTGGGGCCAGGCGATTTACAAATAGAAAGTCTTGTGCAGCGTGTATCTGCAGGTGGAATAAAGGAAGTTATCCTGGCACTTAGTACTACAATGGAGGGTGATACAACCAATTTTTATATTTACCGTAAATTGGAGAAATTGGGTGTGAAGTTGAGTGTCATAGCTCGTGGTATTTCTGTTGGTGACGAACTGGAATATGCAGATGAGGTGACATTGGGACGTAGTATTGTGAATCGAACTCCTTTTTTCGGAACAAATTGAATTATTAGTTATTAAGTTATTAGCGCATGGAAGATCGGATAAAACACGTGGCGGCTCGTTTAAAAGTTATATTTGTCAGCTTTTGGTTGCTGCCGGTTCTGTTAATTGTAGTAGGTGAAACAGGTGGGGAATGGGTAGGCACGTATGCTGCTGATGTACGTGCTACTTATTTTGCTGAAACATTGGTTATTTTGCTGGTGGCTATCTGTGTGCCCGTATCCTTAAAATTATTTGCATGGATGCTTACGTGCAAAATCGATAAGGTTAGTTTGCCCGAAGCCTTGCATTTGTATTCTTTCTGGAGTAAAACTCGTATCGTACTTTTAATGTTACCGGTGTTGGCGGGCTTTGCCGTTTATTATCTCATGTTGAGTAATAAAGGAATTCTTTGTGCTTTTATTGCTCTAACGGCTTCCTTGTTTTGTCTACCCGGTGAAGGACGCTTGCGTAAGGAATTGCATATTAATAAAGAGGAGGAAGCATGAAACTTTCCGTTGTCATAGTCAATTATAATGTTAAGTATTACCTGGAGCAGTGTCTTTGTTCCTTATACAGGGCTATTGACAATCTTTCAGTTGAGATTCTGGTAGTGGATAATGCCTCTATGGACGATTCTGAAGCATATATCACTGAGCGCTTTCCGAATATTACCTATATCTATAATAGAGAAAATCTGGGCTTTGCCTGTGCCAATAACCAAGCAATTCGTGAGTCGAAAGGGGAGTATGTGCTACTGCTGAATCCTGACACTGTATTGTCGGAACAGACATTGGAAGAGGTAATACTTTTTATGGATGCTCATCCTGAAGCCGGGGCTGCCGGTGTGAAAATGATAACGCATGACGGACGCTTTTTGAGGGAATCTAAACGTGGATATCCTACTTTGGCGGCAACTTTTGGTAAATTGTCCGGTTTGGGACGATTGTTTCCGCACTCTAAAAGTTTGGGTGGTTATTATTGTACTGCTTTGGATATGGATGGCGTTCATCAGGTGGAAGTGCTGGCGGGTGCATTTATGTTGCTTCGTCGTTCAGCATTAGATAAAACCGGATTACTGGATGAAAATTTCTTCATGTATGGTGAGGATATTGACCTGTCTTGTCGGATAGAAGAAGCAGGATATCAAAATTATTATTTGCCTTATCCGATATTGCATTATAAGGGAGAAAGTACATCGAAGGATACTTATCGGCATGTGCGTGTATTTTGTGAGGCAATGGATATTTTCTTTTGTAAACATGGAGAACGTTATGGTGTTATAGGGCGTTGGCTGGTGCGTGCAGGTATTCATCTACAGATGTGCGTTCGCTTGTTTGTGCTTTTTGTTCAGCGTTTGTTTAGTTTTCCGGTAAAAGAGATGAAAACCTCTTTTCAGAGAGGAGAACGTTTTCCTCGTTTTCTCGTATTTGGTGAAGAAGCAACCATTCATAGCTTGCGCGTACTTTTAAAGCGTAATGGATTAAGTGGAAAGCATCACTTTGTTGTATCCAATGAAATGTCTGCTGTAGATGGCCATGGAAGTCCATTCATTTCACTGAAAGGTTTCACACATGTAGTATATGATTGTCGTGCCTTTTCTTTTTCAACTATTATTCGCTTGTTGTCCCATCATCGCAAAATGGGATTGAGCCTTGGCATTTATAACCCGGAGAGCCGTGTACTGGTGACTCCTGATAAATGTTACATCTGAATGAAGCACACCTATTTTATAAATGACCGTATTCGTCTTCGTGCTATGGAGCCGGAAGACCTGGAACTTATTTGTGAGATGGAAAATGATCCTCAACAGTGGGATATCAGTAACTTTACAGTACCCTATTCGCGCTATGTTATGAAGCAATACATGGAAAACTCACAGTGTGATATGTTTGCTGATAAGCAACTGCGTATGATGATTGTGCGTCTTGAAGACGGTCTAACAATTGGTACGATTGATATAACGGACTTTTCTCCTATGCACGCGCGTGGAGAAGTGGGTATCGTGATCAGGAAAGAGTTTCGTGGAGCAGGCTATGCAAAGGATGCATTAACATTGCTTTGCGAATATGCTTTTGATTTTCTGCGTATGCGACAATTATTTGTTCACATCGCTACAGATAATGAAGCAAGTATGCGCCTGTTTACTTCATGTGGCTTTGTTTCTTGCGGATTATTAAAAGACTGGCTATGTATTGAAGGATATTTCAAGGATGTTGCATTATTGCAGCGTATCCGGAATGATTAATTTAGTGTAGGAATTTGTGGAAAGCGTGACCATATTTCATACTTGCCTCCCAGCTGTCCCAATACATTTTTCCATAACTCTGCACTTCCTTTTTCATCCATAAGGGAGGAGATGCCTGTTGAGCCTATTAACCAGGTGTTTTCTTCTATTTCCTGGCATAATTGATCATGTTCCCAACCGGAATAGCCCAGGAAGAAACGTATCTTTCCGTCGATATCATTACCTTGCAAAATATAACGGCGGATGGCATCGAAGTCTCCATTCAGATAAACTCCTTTTCCTATTTGCAGCGAATCTTCCACGTCTTTCAGAGTGTGAAGATAAAACAATGTGTCAGTGCTTAATGGACCACCTTTGTAGATTGGTATATTGCTTATATCCTTAAATTCTTTCAATACATCATTTAGGCTTAAAGGAAGTGGTTTGTTGAGTACCAACCCCATTGTGCCATCTGTGGAGTGGTCTACCAACAAAATAACGGAACGTCCAAACATCTCATCATAGAGGAAAGGCTCAGATATCAACACTTTTCCACGTGAGGGTACCACATGGTTTGTTTCTATTTTAAATATGTCCGCATTAGTATCCATGCCCCTAATATACATACAAATCCTCGAAAAACAAATATTATTGTTCTTTTTTCACTGATAGATATTACTTATATGTTATATAACAGGTTTTAATTGAAAAAGAAATTGGTTACATTTGCAGATTGTTATTTCTTTATTGCAAATTATGAAACTTACTATCTATAGTTATATCTGTTTTTTATTTTTTAGTTATTTTTTCTTATACAGTAGTTCTTGTTATGCTTTTGTTGCAAACGACGTAGAAAGTAGTTTGATGGTAATCTTGGCACAGAAAACTCTTACAGGATGCGTTGTAGGTGAGGATGGTGCGCCCTTGGCGGGTGCTACAGTGTTAGAAATAGGTACTTCAAACGGTACGGTTACTGATATGGAAGGGAAGTTTAAATTGACTGTTGCAGACAATGCTATGTTGCGATTTTCTTTTATGGGATATAAAACGCAGGAGATAAGTGTGGGTGGAAAGACTTTCCTGAATATAACAATGGTAGAGGATGCTGTGGAACTGGATAAAATAGTTGTGACTGCATTGGGTATTGAGAAGAAAGAACACTCTCTTTCTTATGCCATGAGTCAGATAAAGAATGAAGAACTGACGAGGGTTAAAATGCCGAATTTGATAACATCGTTGACAGGTAAAGCTGCGGGTGTACAAATAAATCAGGTCTCATCAGGTTTGGGGGCTTCTGCGAAGGTAAGTATTCGTGGAATCCGTTCGGTGGCTGGTGAAAATCAACCTCTTTATGTAATTGACGGTGTTCCTATGCTGAATTCAAGTTCGGAACAAGCTTTCAGTGCCATAGGAGGGACAGCTAATGCAGGAAATCGCGATGGTGGTGATGGCATTTCAAATTTAAATTCAGAAGATATTGAAAGTATAAGTATCCTGAAGGGCGCTCCTGCTGCTGCACTCTATGGAAGCCAGGCAGGTAATGGTGTGATTTTGATTACAACCAAGAAAGGTAAATCACAGGGACAGCGTAGTATTTCATTCTCTACCAGTCTTATGTTTGATAAAGCTGTTTCTTTGCCTGAGATGCAAAACCGTTATGGAGTCAGTGAAGTTATAGATAGTTGGGGTGAGCGACAAAATTTGCCAAAAAATGATAATCTGAAAGATTTCTTTTCTACGGGAATGGCTTCTATTACTTCTGTATCCTTGAGTCATGGTAACGAAAAATTGCAAAACTACTTCTCGTATGCCAATACTACCGGTAAAGGAATTATTGATAAAAACCGTTTGTCGAAACATAATCTTACTTTCAGAGAAACTTCTACTTTGTTTAACGATCGTCTGAGGTTAGATGGTAGTGTAAACCTGATGCGGCAAGTTACTAAGAATAAACCGACGGTGGGCGGATTTTATATGAATCCGTTAGTCGGTCTTTATCGCTTTCCTCGTGGAGAGGATCTGACCTATTACAAGGATAATTTCGAAGTATATGATGAGAGTAGAAATTTGAATATACAAAACTGGCATACTTCTTATGATGACTTTGAACAAAATCCTTATTGGATTGTGAATCGTATACAAAGTAAAGAAGTACGCTTGCATGCTATAGTATCCTTATCGGCAAGTTTCAAAGTAAATGATTGGTTGACAGTACAGACTCGTGGTAATGTTGATTGTATTAATGACAAGCTTCGTCAGAAATTCTATGCTTCCACAGCTCCGGCTTTAGCAGGTACGAACGGACGTTACATAGAAATGGACTATCAGGATATCCAGTTTTATGGTGATCTGATGCTTATGATGAAGAAGCAATGGGGTGACTTCGCTGTGAACGGCGCGCTGGGTACGAGTCTCAATGACAAAACCACCAATTCTACTCGTTATGACTCTAAGACTGCTTCATTATATTATGCCAATGTTTTCAATTTGGCAAATATCATAATGAATGGTTCGGCTGCCCTTGATCAGAAGATAGATGCCCGTCGCCAGCTACAATCCTTGTTTGCCACTGTCCAGGTGGGATACAAAGAAAGCGCTTATATTGATTTGACTGCCCGTAATGACTGGGCATCCACTCTTTCACATACCAAACATGAGAAACGGGGATATCTTTATCCTTCTATCGGAACATCGCTGATCTTGAGTCGCTTGTTTACATTGCCGGAATGGGTGTCATACGCTAAGGTACGTGGAGCTTATAGTATGGTAGGCAATGATATTCCTCCATTCATGACATATCCTCTGTCTCATATAACTGCCGGTGGTGAGTATTTGGCAAATGATGCAGCTCCTTTTAAAGAGATGGAACCGGAAATGAATTATTCGTGGGAGGCTGGTGCTGAGGCGCGTTTTTTGAATAGTCGCATTGGTTTTAATCTTACTTTTTATAAAACGAATACTCGCAACCAATTCTTTAAATTACCTACATTGGCGGGTGATAAATATGCTTATCGGTATGTGAATGCTGGTAATATTCTGAACCGTGGCTGGGAAATAGCATTGGATGCAACACCAGTGTTGACGAAAGATTTCATGTGGAGTACCACTCTTAATTTTGCAACTAATAAGAATAAGATTGTCGCTTTGCATGAAGAATTGAAAGAGTTTGTTTATGGACCTACCAGCTTCTCTTCCAGTTATGCCATGAAGTTGGTGAAAGGTGGTTCTATCGGTGATATTTATGGAAAAGCTTTTGTTCGGGATGCTTCAGGTAATATTGTGTATGAGACGGAAGAAAGTAATGCCGGATTACCTAAAATAGAAGGTGATGGGAACACGGTAAAGGTAGGTAACTCTAATCCGAAGTTCCAGATGGGATGGAATCATACACTTTCTTATAAAGACATCTCGCTTTATTTCCTGGTAGATTGCCGTTATGGAGGGAAAGTACTTTCACAAACGCAGGCAGATATGGACTTGTATGGTGTATCGGAAGTTACAGCGCAAGCTCGCGATGAAGGCTATGTAATGCTCGAAGGACATCGGATAGATAATGTAAAGGGATTTTATAAGATAGTTGGTGGACGTGCGGGAACAACGGAATACTATATGTATGACGCTACAAATATCCGGTTGAGAGAACTTTCGTTGTCATATCAGTTACCTGCCTCCTGGATGGAGAAATCTAAGGTGTTGAAGAAAGTACAACTGTCATTTATAGCCCGTAATTTGTTCTTCTTTTATAAGAAGGCTCCTTTTGATCCTGATTTGGTATTGTCTACCGGCAATGACAATCAAGGTATTGATGTGTATGGAATGCCTACGACGCGTAGTTGGGGCTTTTCATTGAAGTGTGAATTTTAATGGATGAGGAGAAAAGTGGAATGAAAAGATATAGTTGGATATTCGGGGGACTGCTATTATTAGCTTCGTGTACAGGTGACTTTAAAGATATCAATACGGATTTGTCCGGAGTAACGGATGAAGATTTGCAGATTGATTACAATGAACATGGTATTCGTTTAGGCATTATCCAGCAAGGTATTTACTTTAATTATGATTATGGAAAAGGTAAGAACTGGCCTTTTCAGTTGACACAGAATCTGAATGCCGATATGTTCAGTGGATATATGCATGATGGTAAACCGCTGAATGGAGGAAGTCATAATTCGGACTATAATTTGCAGGATGGTTGGAATAGTGCTATGTGGGGACATACTTATTCGTATATTTTTCCGCAGATATACCAGTCGGAAAATGCAACTCGTGACAAGCATTCCGGCTTTTTCGGAATAACAAAGATTCTGAAAGTTGAAGTGATGCATCGCGTTACGGATTATTATGGTTCTATTGTGTATACACACTTTGCCGATCCTGATGCAGAATATGCTCCCGATACACAGGAAGCTGTATACAAAGAATTCTTTTGTGAGTTAGATACGGCTGTGACAGTTCTTACTGATTATGTTGAGTCGAATCCGGAAGCTGCTGAGTTCTCCCGTTTTGATATATTGATGGATGGTAAATATATTTCGTGGATTAAGTTTGCCAATTCATTGAGAATGAGACTTGCTATGCGTATTGCATTGGCGGATAAGGAAAAGTCACGTTCAGAGTTTCTCAAAGCATTTAATAATGAATATGGAGTGTTGGAAACGGAAAATGAACTGGTAGCTGTCTCAACTCAGAGTGGATATACCAATCCGCTGGGTGAACTTAATCTGGTGTGGAATGAAACTTATATGAGTGCTCCCATGGAATCTATTATGAACGGTTACGAAGATCCCCGGAAAGCTGTTTATTTTGCTACTTGTCAGGATAAGACATATACGGGACAATATCGTGGTATCCGGCAGGGGACTTGTTTCTCTCATACTTCTTATCTTGGTTTATCTAAATTGCAAGCCACTCAAAAGACAGATGCTATTCTTATGACTGCTGCTGAGGTTTGGTTCTTGCGGGCAGAAGCTGCTTTACGGGACTGGACAAGTGAAAATGCCGGTACCTGTTACGAGAGAGGGGTTACTGCATCTTTGCGTCAACATGGTATATTGCAAACGGCAGATTATTTGAATAGTGATAAATTGGCTGCTGACTTTGTGGATACATATGATACTGAAAATAATATAAAAGCACGTTGTACAGTGTCTCCAAAGTGGATTGAAACAGCTGACCGGGATACAAAATTAGAAAAGATTATGACTCAAAAGTGGTTGGCGATGTTTCCAGAAGGATGTGAAGCTTGGGCGGAACAGCGTAGAACAGGATACCCACGTCTTTTCCCCGTACGCTTCAATCACAGTAAGGACGGTTGCGTCGATACAGAAATCATGATACGTCGGTTAAATTTTCCCGGAGGCTTACAAACGGAGAATCCAGAGCAGTATCGTGCATTAGTCAATGCTTTGGGTGGGGATGATAATGCCGGTACCCGTTTGTGGTGGGATACCGGCACTAACTGGTAAATTTATTTTTTCTATTTACTTATTTCACCGGATGGTTTTCTGCAAAGATTGCCATCCGTTCTTCTAATTGTGCGTATTGATGATCCTGAATGAAAGAAGTACAAGCGCGTAAACCTTCCTGGTGGCTACCTGTTGTAATCAGTGATATGGCACTGACACCATAATACATCAATTCTTTAGCAAGTTCCCCACTGGTCATACCCGGATAGCCAATGGTAAAGTAGAAACCATCGGCAACTGGATTACCCAAATCATTGTCATATACCAAATGGAAACCATGACGAAGGAAAATTTCTTTTAATTTGTGTGCACGTTCACCATATATCTTTACCTCATCAAGGAAGTTGTATTGCCCTTCGTTAGCAGCTTTCAACATGGCAGCAAGTGCGTATTGTGCAGAGTGACTGGTACCTGAAGAAAGAGCATAAAGTACCCGATGAATGAATACTGTACCAAATGTGCCACCTCCGTATCGTTTGGTGAGTCCAGGGTAGGAGCGATGGTACAATTTGTTTGAGATGCAGCTTACTCCAATGCGTTGTCCGGCATAACTGAATGCTTTAGAGCCGGAAATAAGCAATACATAATTGTCTGTATAATGTGCCACTGATGGTTGGTAAGGTGGTTGGAATGGTTTGCTCAAATCCTGGCGGAAGTCCATTGCAAAGTAAGCCAGATCTTCTAGGACAATTACATCATACTTCGTGGCAAGTTCTCCGATAATATGCAGTTCTTCTTCCTTTAAACATATCCAACTGGGATTGTTAGGGTTTGAGTAAACAATAGCAGAAATATTGCCTTTCTCAAGATAGCTTTCCAGCTTTTCTTTTAGTTTGTCACCACGGAAGTCATATACATCAAAGGTTTCAAACTTTTGTCCCATGACCACCAACTGTTGTTTTTGCACAGGAAATCCCGGGTCGATAAACAATATCGTATCTTTCTTTTCATCACATTGACTGCAAGTGAGGAATGAGGCGAAAGTGCCTTGCATAGAACCGGTAACTGGTACACACCCTTCGGGCTTTAAATCTACATTAATGAAAGCTTTGATAAAACGTGAAGCTTCTTCTTTCAGGGCAGGTAATCCGTTGATGTCGGGGTAGAGACTGGCAATTCCTCTTTGTAATGCTTCAATTTCAGCTTTTACACCTACTGTCGAAGGAGGCAGACCTGGTACACCCATTTCCATTTTTATGAATTCTATACCTGACTCAACTTCTGCTTTGGCAGCAATTGCTTTTACTTCGCGGATAGTAGCCTTTCCAAAGTCGGCAATTTGAAATGCTTCGATGGTTTCGTCTATCAACTTACGTTCAATAGGAGTATTTCTCATGATTTTTCTCGCTTTTGGTTCATTTTGATTTGTTATTCGATTTTTTTCTCGTCAGACAAAGGTAATATAAATATCTTATAATCAAGCTTAGTTTAAAAAAGATGAAAAATATTTCTTCCAAGCTATTGCAGGTTTCAAAGAAATGCCTACCTTTGCAACCGCAATCGAGAGAGATAGCAATTAAAAATGAAATTATGGTGCGTTAGTTCAGTTGGTT
>NZ_MSHA01000070.1:0-41049 GCF_001940965.1 Bacteroides sp. Phil13
TGCAGGCTGAAAAGGCGGTTTGCTATGCTTATTTATAAAGTAGGAATAGTAAAGTTCTGCAAGAATAAATCCGGTTATAGAATGATGAGAATAACATATTGATATTATTAACAATTAAATTATTTGTAAGTATGAAAGTAGAAAAGGAAATGAAGTATGAGGCTCCAGAAGTGGAAGTCCTGGAAGTGGAAGTAGAAGCAGGTTTTGGACCAAGCGGCGATGTGCCTGGTGGTGGCGAAGATCCATTTTAGGTAATACTACTTCAATGAAACAATTTTTATAATGGCTTCTATACGCACGATTCAAACAATGATATACCCTGTTCCAGACAGTAATAATACTTATCCTTGTTGTTTCGTGCATCTAAGCATTATAAACAAAACAATCTAAATAAAAAAAACATTTAAAAAGAATGCAGATGAAAAAAATTTTATTTTGCGCAGGCATACTAGCCTTAGCTGCAAGTTGTGCAGAGAACGAAATAGATTCAATCTCCGGACAAAAAGAAGCTACCAAAGGAATCTCTTTTGAAGGTGCATTAGTAGAAACACCGACTACAAGAGGAGATTTGGCATATGATGACGTTTCAGGCATACATAACTTCTTCTGGTATGCAGAAAAAGATCAAATTAGTATTTGGAGTACAAATACCACAGGTGCTACTAACGCTAATGAGACTACAGCTTGGGATAAGACTAAAGTTGTTAAATACAAAGCTACACAATCCAAAGCTAATGGTGTATTTACTGCTTATCAAGATGATAACATCTTGGATTTCCAATGGGAGCCAGGAGAAAAAAACTGGAATGATCCTACTAACGAACAGTTTAAATCACAGTTCATAGCCACTTATCCTGCCACTGTAACTTTAGCAGCAAATGATAAATATGAATTCTCAAATCTACCAACATTGAACGATCAAGACCAATTAACTCTTGATGGGCAAGATGTTACAAAGAAAATCATGATGATTTCTCATACCACAGCTGTTAAAGAAAACTCTTACGATGCTGTAGGTGAGAAAATTGATTTGAATTTCATCCGTCCGTTTACTGCCGTAGTATTCAGAACTAGTGGAATTGATGAAGAATATGCTAATATTTTTGGTAAACTTAAATCTATCACATTGACTGCAAAAGGATATGATGCAGACAATAATGGTAGTAGCACTGACCCAGAAGATATTGCACCTTCTTACATAGATTATGGTTCTAATGCTCACTACCTCTATAATAGCGAAAAGCCGGAAGAATCTAAACTAGTGAAAGCAGATGGTGGTGATATTACTGATATGGCAAGTGATATTAACGATGCTGCTCAAGAAATAAAACTGCAACTGCAAAGTGGTACAGGTCTTGAATTTAAGGATGGCAATATTGCATACATGGCTATCAATAAGATTGATCGTAAAGCCTTCAAGGATGCTGGAGTTAAAGAAACGATGTTAATGAAGTTTTCTTTTGAGCATATTGATCTTCCTAAGACAGTTGAGACCGATGCAAACTGGCCATCTACAATGAATAACAAATTTATTGGTGGTGATCCTACTACTCTGGACATCAATTCATTCCCTTATTTGGTAACAAACACTGTTGGTGCCCGCACTTTGATTGTCAACAAAGGAGCGTTCTCTCAAATCTTTAATGCTAGTAAGAATAAAGTAAAATGGAATGACGGCACAGAACAGGAATATGATCTTAATCAGTTTACAAACATCATTTCCAAAGTTGAATTAACTACTGAGGAATTGGCTACATTGAAAGGATTTACAGCAGCAACTTCAATCAAATTAACAGAGAATGCAACAATTCCTGCCAATACATTCAAGAACTTAACAGCTTTGGAAACCATCAATCTTCCGAAAGCAACTACAATTGCAAAAGACGCATTTGATGCAAGTACTAACTTAGTTAACGTAATCATGCCAGCATACAAATTTGCTGACGAAACTATCAATCCTCAGATTTTGAAGAAAGCAAGCCTCGTAACTTTGAATATGTCTGGCGTTGATCAAATGAGTGCTGCTTTCCCGGCTAAAGGTTTGAGTCTTAGTGATTACAACCTGTTAACAACGGTTACTGTTAAAGATGGTCTGTTAGTAGGTGCCAGCTCATTCAATGGTTGCTCTGCTTTAACAACTATCAATGGTGCTATCGAATTCCGTGAAGATGGTGCTGCTGCATTCAAGGATTGCGTTGCATTAACAGAAATCAATATCAAGAATACTGTTATTCCAGCTGATGCATTTAGTGGATGTTCTACGCTGGAAAAAGTTCTGAAAGATGGACAACAAGTTTTACCAACTTCTGTAGGAAGCCAAGCATTCATGAACTGTGCAGCATTGAAAGAAATGAATTTAACTCTTGCAACTACAATCGGTGAAGAAGCCTTCAAGGGATGTACGACTCTTTATGGTGTAGCAGATGCAGCAGAAGATGGCAAGAAGATTATGTATGTAGGTGCTACAACAGTTCCTCTCGGAGTATTCGAAAATTGTACAGCATTGGAGTACGTACATTTCATGGAAGCAACTTCATTCGATAATGACATTTTCAAAGGCTGCACAGGTGGTAGTCAGTTAAAAGAAATCAAATTCAAGAAGGCCTTCACAATTGCTTCAGGTGTAAGCTCAAATGCTACATTTGGTAGCAATACCCAGGTAGTGAAATTGTTCATTAGCCCAGCTCAAAGTGTAAAAACATTCAACAACAATACTCTAAAGTTGAATGCTACAGATATTACTTTCTTAAGCATTACTAAAGAATAATCCTTAACCAAGATAAGTTCATCGAACTACTCTTAAATAATGCTACTTATCAAAAAGGTGAGGCTTATGCCTCACCTTTTTTAATCACCCAGCCTAATTTTCTGATTATTATTTATGAAAAGAGAAATGCTCGATCCCACCCAAACGGACTATATACTCTTACTTTTTAAATTATGGGATGCCAGAATGTTTTTATTAAAAACAAGTATGGTAGGACTTCTCATCGGAATACTAATCTTTATCAGTATCCCCAAGGAATATGAAACGAGCATTTACACTGTACCCGAAAGTACATCAGGAAAAATAGATACAGACGAAGGCTTCTCATCGGAAGTGAGTATCGGAGGCAAAAAGATACAAGATGCTATCATTCCAAGCCTATATCCAGAGGTTGTTAGTTCTACCCCTTTCCTTCTATCACTATTTGACATACCCATAACACTATCCAACAATAAAGAACTAGGTACATTAACGCTATCCGAATATATGTCCACACACCAACGTTCACCTTGGTGGAATACTATCCGTGTTGGCATATTACAAATCATTAGCTTCCCAATCACCATTTTTAGCGAAAAAGAGACAAACGATACCAGCAACCTACAACCTACTAGTCACCAACATGGCGAAACCATAGACATTTTCCATCTCTCCAAACGCGAAATTGCTATAGCTGCCGCAATCAATAGTAGAATCAATGTGGATGTAGATAAGAAAAAAAGAACAGTTACTTTACATATACGTATGCAGGATCCTCTTGTTTCTGCAACAGTAGCGGATAGCGTAATGGCTAAATTACAAAAATTTGTCTCAGATTACCGTACTAAAAAAGAATGTATAAATCTGGAGCATGCAGAAAACCTCTATCAACAAGCACGCAAAAGATATTATGAAGCACAAGAAACTTATGCCCATTTCGCAGATGCCAACCAATCCTTATCACTCAAACTTTACCAAAAAGAGTTATACAATTTACAAATAGCCAAAGATATTGCCTATAAAGAATACACCGAAACATTACAGCAATTGCAATTTGCCAAAATCAGGGTATATAAGAAACGCCCTGTGTTTGCTATCATTGAACCTGCCACTGTTCCACTTAGTCCAGTTTCTCCCTCGAAAATAAAAATTCTATCAGCAATCTTCTTGCTATCACTAGCTATGGGATGTGGTTGGATTTATTTCAAAACTATGCCCTGTTACAACTATGATCAAAAAGATATATAAACTATTATCGGAACGCCAGCAAAAACGTAGTGTAGCAGTCATGTTTATGGTACTGCTACGTGCTTTGCTCGATTTTGCAGGCGTAGCTGCACTGATCCCTGTATTACTAGCTATACTGGAACCCGATGGTAGCCGTGAGAAAATGCTGACACTATGCTGTATAATTTTATTATTTGTAATGCTAAAGAATGGGCTGGTTATATTACTGGCACGTATGCAAAGCCGTTTTCTACTAGATATATATCGAGATTTTAGCCGGAGAATGTTTGTGAATTACTATCGCCGGGGATTACTTTTCCTGAAAGGCACGAGTAGCCTGCAACTGGGGCACGAAGTGAATTATGTATGTTACACATTCAGTTTGTGCGTATTGGCACCCGTCTTTCGCATAGTGAGTGATTTGGTGCTTGTGCTACTGATGATATCGGCACTTGTAATATGGGAACCAATTGCAGGACTCTTACTCTGTGCCGCATTCCTGCCATTGGCCGGAGGATATGTAGGATTAGTACGAAAACATCTACGTCGTTACGGCACAGAGGAACTGGAAGCACGCCGAAAGCAGTTACGAACAGTAGTGGAAGCCTTTCGTGGCTTTGCAGAACTAGAAGTAGCACATGCTTTCCATACCACAATTTCCTTCTTCGACCAAGGCATAGAATCTATAACACGAAATCGCTTGCGAATGGAAATATGCCAACTTTTCCCGCTATTTTTATCGGAAATAGCTATAGTCTGCGGATTAGCATTATTGATAGGTGCAGGACGTGAAGACCTCGGACTGATGAGCGGCGTATTTGCTGTTGCAGCCTTCCGGCTACTACCTGCCATACGAAGCATTTTGAATAATTGGGGGACACTCCAGAACGCCTCGTACACACTAGAAATAGTAGCCGAAGGAATTGCTGATATACCGCAAAAAGAGATGGAAACGGAATCTCCCTTCACCTTCAGACAAGGTATTGAATTGTGTGGTGTAAGCTTTGCTTTTCCGGATGGCCATATACTTTTTAGAGACCTGAATTTGAATATCAAACGTGGTGAATGCGTAGGCATACGAGGTACGAGCGGATCAGGCAAATCCACTTTATTTAATCTGATGCTTGGATTCCTGGAACCTATTAGTGGGGAAATTCGTATAGACGGAAAACGGTTAACAGTTAACAATCGGGAAGAATGGTATAAAGTGGCAGGTTATGTACCACAAGAGATTTTTATAACAGAGGGTACTCTTGCCACCAATATAGCCCTGGGACAGGTGCAGGTGGATTACAAAAAAGTGATGAACGCCTTAGAACAGGCACAGCTCAAAGAATGGGCAGAACATCTACCGCAAGGATTAGATACGCCTTTAGGCGAATTTGGCAGTCGGTTGTCCGGCGGACAGAAACAACGGATAGGAATAGCCCGTGCACTATATAAACAAGCGGAAATACTATTCTTCGATGAAGCAACTTCAGCACTAGACCATCGAACGGAACAAGAAATCAACCATGCCTTGCAAGAACTTTCTCATCAACGCCATGAACTTACCATAGTCATCATAGCCCACCGTGAAAGTTCACTCGCCTTTTGTGACCGGATATTTGATCTGGACAGCGGAAATACATATACTAAAGAAAAATAAAGAAAATGGAACAAGATTATTTAATTGCCGGACATCGCATCAAGGTAGAAAACGAAACATTAATGCATGCCATGGACAGAATGTCGGGCTTCGAAGTATTCAAAGTAAATAATAAAGATGAAGATACTTTCCGTTTCGTTCTAGTAGACAGTGAAATACCAGCTTGGAAAGAGATTCTTTACAGCATCGATATTAACGGAACCATAAATCGGTTTGGAACCTGTACCAACGGGTATATATTCGAATCTACTCCTCCAGAGGGAGAAACACTGGAACTATGGGTAGACAATAATGGACATACAGCCCACCTAAAGGGTAACCTTGATCCGCGTTTACTACGTTTTGCCTGCTGGATGGCTTATGGCGTGATGACCGTGCCTTATCAAACGGTCGCCATCCACACCAGTACAATTGTATGTCGGGGCAAAGCGGTACTCTTTCTGGGCGAAAGCGGTACAGGAAAAAGTACACATACACGCTTATGGCGTGAAAATATAGAAGAAGCCACACTACTGAATGATGACAGCCCCATTGTCCGCATTACAGACGGACAGCCATGGGTATGGGGTAGCCCTTGGAGCGGAAAAACACCTTGTTATAAAAAAGAATGTTATCCTCTTGCTGCCTGTGTCCGTTTGTCACAAGCACCGTTCAATAAGATTAGAAGACTGGCTGTGGCAGAGGCCTATGCTTCATTACACCCTTCGTGTCCACCAGCCTTTTCTTATGATGAATCTTTATATGATTCCATTTGTGAAGTACTGAATGCTATACTCACCAATATACCTGTATATCATTTGGCTTGCTTGCCAGATGCAGATGCGGCCCGTCTATCTTATGAAACAATCTTTGGGACATGCGAAAAATAGTGGTATCCAACAACTTCTTTAACGAAGCCGCCAAGGCATTAAAACAAGGACAGACAGTAAAGTTACTTATTGGCGGACACAGTATGTACCCTTTCATCAGAGGAGGAATAGACCTGGTGGAAGTAGTTCCCTTCTCTTTTGAAGAAGAACTGCCTGCCTGGTGTTGTCCTTTTTACCAATGGAATGGAAAATATTTAATCCATAGATATATAGGTAAGAAAGGAAATGAGTATATGATGCTGGGAGATGGAAATCTAGCGCGCATTGAACGAGTGAAACGGGAAGATATTATCGGAATATTAAGAACCATCTACCGCCCTGACGGAACAGTGCAGGATTGCCGGGATACACGCTGGCTGAAGAAGGCAAAATGGTGGTATCGGTTACGTTTTTTACGACGATGGCTGTTACCAGTCTTAGTTTTCACCTCCGGAAAGGTAAAAATAAGTAGTGTACAGCATAAAAAATGAACAAGTTCATTTTTTATGCCCTTGGTTTGCATTATCTTTGCCCCGGAAAAGAAAACAGTGAATTCAGCAGAAGAATATGACTCCGATACAAAAACAGTTTTTTGCACTGGTGCAATCAGGTCTATGGGGTACACCTGTAGATACCACTCTATTTAATATACAAACAGATTGGGCACAGCTGTACCAATCAGCCAAAGTGCAAGCCCTACTAGGCATCACATTCGATGGTATGCAAACTCTGCCGCAAGAACTGCGTCCGAAGCGTGAACTTTATTTAAAGTGGTGCAATGCATTACTGCAAATAGAAGAAAACAATCACATTCTAAATCAAGAAATCGCCAAGATATACACGCTCTATCGTGCCAATCAGATAGAGCCCGTTTTGCTGAAAGGACAAGGAGTGGCACAGAATTACCGGAATCCATTGCACAGACAATGCGGAGACATTGATTTATATATAGGTCCCAAGAATTATGAAAAGGCCAACAAGCTGTTAAGGACAGAATCTACTGGAGAACACGAAGAGAATCATAAACATACATGTATACACTGGCATGGTGTAGACATAGAAAACCACCGCGTACTCTCCCGGCTCAGTTCTCCTTCCTCCGACAAGAGTTTCCAACAGGAAATAGCCCGGTGGCATGGTACAACTGCTTGTCGGAATCTAGAAATAGAAGGTTACCAGGTAACTCTCCCTCCCCTATCTTTCGATGTAGCCTACGTGCTGACACACTCTGCACTACATTTCCTCAATGAGGGAATCGGACTCCGTCAGGTATGCGATTGGGCCAACATACTCCATACGCAAAAAGACAATATCGATCTTAAAGAAATTGCTGATTTACTGCAAAAATGGGGATTAAGCAAAGCAGCCAAAATATTCGGGGTTGTTGCCGTAAACTATCTGGGACTTCCCATGGAAGATTTGCCTATCCCTTATACTCAAAAAGATATAGAAACCGGTGAATGGTTACTCAATGATATATGGCAAGGAGGTAATTTTGGGCAACATAACCAAAATCGCAAGCAACGCCCTAAAGGATACTGGAGTGGAAAATGGTACACTTTCACCCGCGCCACTCAACGATGCCGTGAATTCGGAGCCTTGGCACCGGCCGAAGCACGTTGGTATCCTCTCATGCTCGCCGTTCATTCTGCTCAGGTACAATGGAATAAAATGTGGAACAGAAATTAAATAGAAAATAAAATGAAAAATAAATATTTAATCGCTATAGGAACTCTGTTAGTAGTATTATTAGTAGGAGTTACCGTGTTATTACTCTCTGAGAAGCAAACCAATAAAGAACTGGTACAGGAGTTCCAACTGGAAAAGGAAGACCTGGAAAATGAATATACGCGCTTTGCACAACAGTACGATGAGTTGAAACTGACAGTTTCCAATGACTCCTTGTCTGTACTGTTGGAACAGGAACAATTAAAAACCCAACGTTTACTGGAAGAACTGCGTACCGTAAAAAGCAGTAATGCCGCAGAAATACGCCGACTGAAAAAGGAACTTGCCACTCTACGTAAGGTTATGATAGGATATATCAACCAGATAGATTCACTGAACCGCCTCACTGCTCATCAGAAAGAGGTGATTGCACAAGTGACGCAGAAATATAACGATGCTTCCCGCCAAATCAGCAATCTGGCGGAAGAGAAAAAGAATCTGAATAAAAAAGTCACCCTTGCCGCCCAGTTAGACGCTACCAATATCAACATACAGGCTGTCAACAAACGGGACAAAACAGCCAAGAAGGTGAAAGATGTAGTAAAATTCAAAATAGGATTCACAATCGTCAAGAACATAACTGCCGAGACAGGAGAACGTATTATCTACGTACGTATCACCAAACCGGACAATGATGTATTGATCAAAAATCCCGCAAACACTTTCCCATACGAGAACCGCGAACTGGGTTATTCCATCAAGAAGTACATTGAATACAACGGTGAAGAACAAAATATAACCGTATATTGGAACGTGGAAGAATACTTATATGCAGGTACTTACCGTGTAGATCTCTTCGCTGACGGAACACTTATCGGCTCGCAATCCTTTACATTGGACTAAAAAAGTTTAAATTATTTTGAGGTCTCACTGAAAGCCTATACATTTGCATCGTTGTTTATGCAATTATTGTTGCATCACAAAACAACGTTTTAATCACCTTAATAATGTATAGACACGATGAGAAAGTTCTTCTGTTTCACTTGGTTGGTATGTCTGACCTTCTCAGTCTGCGCACAAGAGGTTTTAAGCCTCGATAGTTGCCGTTCATTGGCAATTGCCAATAACAAAGAACTACTGATAAGCCAGGAGAAAATAAACTCTGCGCATTATCAGCGAAAGGCAGCATTTACCAATTACCTCCCCGACATTTCCGCCACCGGTGGATATATGCGTACCCAAAAAGAAATTTCACTGTTGAGTGATGCCCAGAAAGGTGCATTAGGTTCAATGGGAACTCAAGTAAGCGGTGCTATGCAAAATGGTATACAAGGTATACTGACGCAGCACCCTGAGTTAACACAGAATCCGCAGTTCATGGCACTGATCCAGGCATTGGGCAACGTAGACATTGCTTCTCCTCTCAATGGTCTCGGAAACTCCCTCGTTGATGCATTCCGTACAGATACCCGCAACATGTACGCCGGTGCTCTAACGTTGACACAACCATTGTACATGGGTGGAAAAATTCGCGCCTACAACAAGATTACCAGATATGCCGAAGAATTGGCACGCCAACAGCATGATAGTGGCCTGCAAGACGTAATCCTCAGTACCGACCAGGCTTATTGGCAAGTCGTATCGCTCGCCAGCAAAAAGAAGTTGGCAGAAGGTTACCTCAAATTATTGCAGAAACTGGAAAGCGATGTGGATAAAATGATTGCCGAAGGTGTTGCAACTAAAGCAGATGGTCTGTCGGTAAAAGTAAAAGTAAACGAAGCGGAAATGACACTCACCAAAGTGGAAGATGGGCTGAGTCTTTCCAGAATGTTACTATGCCAACTATGTGGTCTGGACCTCTCCTCTCCCATCATCCTGAAAGATGAAAAGGAAGATGACCTCAAGCCCGATCCGGTAGCTGCCAACGGCATTGATCTCAATACGGTTTATGCTACACGACCGGAAGTACGCAGCCTGGAACTTGCCACGGAAATCTACAAACAGAAAGTAAATGTCACCCGTTCAGAATACTTGCCATCATTAGCTTTGATGGGCAGCTACATGATGACCAATCCTTCTGTTTTCAACGGATTTGAAAAGAAATTCAAAGGTATGTGGAATGTCGGTGTAGTATTACAAGTACCCATCTGGCATTGGGGAGAAGGTATGTATAAGGTAAAAGCAGCCAAAGCAGAAGCCCGTATCGCCCAATATCAGTTGGATGACGCCAAAGAAAAGATTGAGCTTCAAGTCAACCAGTCGGTTTTCAAAGTGAATGAAGCTGCAAAGAAACTGATTATGGCAGAAAAGAATCTGGAAAAAGCGGATGAAAACCTCCGTTATGCTACACTCGGATTTGAAGAAGGCGTGATAGCTGCCAGCAACGTACTCGAAGCACACACAGCCTGGCTTTCTGCCCAATCCGAAAAGATAGATGCACAGATTGACGTAAAACTGACTGACATCTATCTGAAGAAAGCATTGGGACAATTAAATATTAAAAATTAAAAGGGTGAAAGCTCATAAATCATAAATCTGAAATCATAAATCATAAGATGGATACCAAATCACAAAACAGTAACATGCTACTAGCGTTCTTAACGCTGACAGGCGTCATTGCCATTGTAGCCGTAGTGGGTTTCTTCATGTTGCGCAAAGGACCGGAAATTGTACAAGGTCAAGCTGAAGTCACAGAGTATCGGGTATCAAGCAAAGTACCGGGACGAATTCTGGAATTCCGCGTAAAGGAAGGACAAAGTGTACAAGCCGGGGATACCCTCGCCATACTGGAAGCTCCGGATGTGTTAGCTAAGCTGGAACAGGCTCGGGCCGCAGAAGCTGCTGCTCAGGCACAGAATGAGAAAGCACTGAAAGGCGCCCGTCATGAACAGGTACAAGCTGCCTTTGAGATGTGGCAAAAAGCCAAAGCAGGACTTGAAATAGCCGAGAAATCTTACAAACGTGTGAAGAATCTTGCTGATCAGGGCGTGATGTCAGCCCAAAAGCTGGATGAGGTTACTGCACAGCGGGACGCTGCCGTCGCTACAGAAAAAGCCGCCAAAGCTCAATACGACATGGCAAAAAACGGTGCGGAACGAGAAGATAAAGCAGCAGCTGCCGCCTTGGTAGACCGTGCCAAAGGAGCCGTTGCAGAAGTAGAATCTTATATCAAAGAAACTTATCTTATAGCCCAGACAGCCGGAGAAGTTTCGGAAATCTTCCCCAAAGTAGGTGAATTGGTAGGAACCGGTGCACCGATCATGAACATAGCCATACTGGATGATATGTGGGTAACTTTTAATGTTCGGGAAGATTTGCTGCAAGGTCTGACAATGGGAACTGAATTCGAAGCTTTCGTTCCGGCATTGGATAAAAATATCCGCCTGAAAGTGAACTACATGAAGGATCTTGGTACTTATGCAGCCTGGAAGGCTACGAAAACAACCGGGCAATTTGATCTGAAGACTTTTGAGGTAAAAGCTTTACCACAGGAGAAAGTGGAAGGCTTACGTCCCGGAATGTCGGTGATACTGAAGAAGTGATTAACGGTTAGTGATTAGTGATAAGTATAAGGAATGGCACGAGATAAGAAATATATAGCTTTGTGGAACGTCATGAAACGGGAAAGCCGACGGCTCGTTTCCCGTCCGCTGTACCTGTTCTGCATGGTGATAGCGCCGTTGTTCTGCTACGTGTTCTTCACGACACTGATGGATTCGGGCTTACCGGTCAATATGCCTGTAGGGGTGGTGGATCAGGATATGACATCCACTTCGCGCCAATTGATGCGAAATCTGGATGCATTTGAACAGACCGCCATCGTGGCCCATTATCCTACTATCAACGAAGCACGTGCCGCCATGCAGAAAGGAGAAATCTACGGATTCTACTACATTCCGAAAGGTACCACTGCCAAGGCGCAATCTCAACGGCAGCCTACTGTATCGTTCTATACCAACAATACGCTGCTTATCGCCGGTTCTCTGCTTTACAAAGATATGAAGATGATGAGCGAGTTGGCATCGGGAGCCGCCGCACGCACCAGTTTGTATGCCAAAGGTGCTACGGAAGACCAAGCTATGGCATTCCTGCAACCCATCGTCATCGATACACATCCGCTGAACAATCCGTGGCTGAATTACTCCGTATATCTGTGTAACACATTTGCACCGGGTGTATTGATGCTGCTTATATTTATGATAACGGTTTACTCCATCGGCGTGGAAATAAAAGACCGTACCGCACGCGAATGGCTGCGCATGGGAAATAATTCCATCTATATCTCCCTTGCCGGAAAGCTGTTGCCGCATACGGCTATTTTCTTC
Source organism: Bacteroides sp. Phil13 (assembly GCF_001940965.1). Taxonomy (NCBI): domain Bacteria; kingdom Pseudomonadati; phylum Bacteroidota; class Bacteroidia; order Bacteroidales; family Bacteroidaceae; genus Bacteroides; species Bacteroides sp. Phil13. The sequence goes on from NZ_MSHA01000070.1 coordinate 12,463, forward strand.
CTGATGGGTATATTGTATAACGTATATCTATATGGCTTCCTGCACTTCCCCTGCAACAGTGGCATCATGCCGATGCTTCTTGCCACTCTCTGCCTTGTACTGGCTTCGCAAGGGATGGGTGTACTGATGATAGGTACATTGCCTACCCTGCGTCTGGGACTGAGTTTTGCATCCTTATGGGGAGTGCTTTCATTCTCTATGTGCGGACTATCATTCCCTGCCATGGCAATGCATCCGGTTCTGCAAGGATTAGCCAATCTGTTCCCGCTGCGTCACTATTTCCTGATCTATGTAGATCAGGCCCTGAACGGTTATCCGATGATTTATTCATGGATAAACTATGTGGCGTTACTTATTTTTATGATGCTTCCTTTCTTTGTCGTACACCGGCTCAAAGAAGCGTTGATTTATTATAAATACGTGCCCTAATGAAACATCTGACGTTCAAACAGAAAGTAGTACAAGGTATCCACGACCTATTCTATATCTGGATACGGGAATTCCGCACGACCTTTCGCGATCAGGGTGTGCTCATCTTCTTTGTGCTTGTCCCGTTGGTGTATCCACTGATTTATGCTTTCATTTATACCAATGAAACCATACGGGAAGTACCTGCTGTAGTAGTGGATAACTCACGCAGTTCGTTAAGCCGCGAATACCTGCGCAAAGTGGACTCCAGTCCGGAAGTGAAGATTGTATCTTATTGCGCCGACATGGAAGAAGCCAAACTGATGCTGAAAGATCGTCTGGCTTATGGCATCATCTATATACCTGCTGAATTCAGTGAAGATATCGCACGGGGAAAGCAGACGCAGGTCAGCCTGTATTGTGATATGAGCGGATTGCTTTATTATAAATCTTTGCTGAACACCAATACCAGCGTGTCACTGGATATGAATGCAGATATCAAAATGCAACGTGCCGGCAATACCACCAACCGCCAGGATGAGATTACCGCCTATCCGATAAAATATGAAGATATTACCTTATTCAACCCTGCAAACGGTTTTGCGGCTTTCCTGATACCTGCGGTATTAATACTGATTATTCAGCAAACCTTACTGCTAGGTATCGGACTTTCTGCCGGAACAGCCCGCGAACAGAATCGTTTCAAAGATTTGGTTCCTATCAACCGCCACTACAACGGCACATTACGTATCGTACTAGGTAAAGGTTTAAGTTACTTTATGGTGTATGCACTTGTATCCGTATATGTGCTCTGTGTAGTGCCACGTCTGTTCAGTCTCATCCAGATAGCTCAACCGGGTGTACTGACCCTCTTTATGTTGCCTTATCTGGCAGCATGTATATTCTTTGCCATGACAGCTTCTATTGCCATACGCAACCGTGAAACCTGCATGTTGATATTCGTCTTCACATCCGTACCTTTATTGTTCCTTTCAGGTGTTTCCTGGCCGGGAGCCGCCATGCCGGATTTCTGGAGATACTTCTCTTATATCTTCCCGTCCACTTTCGGCATCAATGGCTATGTACGTATCAATAGCATGGGAGCCACACTCAACGAAGTAGCCTTTGAATACCGTGCATTATGGATACAGGCAGGCATCTACTTCCTGACTACTTGCTGGGTATATCGCTGGCAGATTATCCAAAGCAGGAAACATGTGATTGAAAAATACAAAGAATACAAGAACAAATAACATACTGTAGTGTCACCTTTCATGGTAACTCTGTTTACCCCACACGGTAACTCTGTTTACATACCGAGGTAAAGGCCGTTACATGCCGAGGTAAAAGCCGTTACAATAAGGGGTAAAGGTCGTTACATACGGCAGTAAATGCTTTTACATCCTGCGGTAAACAATCGGTAAATGCAACGCATTGGTAATCAAAACGCTAACTCATCCATCGCAGTTGATTCGGGTCCCATATCGAATTCCAGTACCCCACCCTTCACAATCTCATTATGCGTTATCCACAAACGGTTCAATTTCTTACCGTTCAATGATACCGACTGAATATAAATGTTCTGAGGCGAGTTATTATGCGCTATGATTTTGAAATTCTTACCGGAGTAAAAATGTGTATCCAGGTTTATCTCTACGCTTTCGAAAACAGGGCTGGTAATCTCATAACGGGGATTTCCCGGACAAACCGGATGAATGCCCATAGCCGCCAATACATACCACGCCGACATCTGCCCTACATCTTCGTTTCCGCACAATCCCAGAACATCGTCACCATAAGCTTTATCACAAATCTTTCTCGTCCACTTCTGTGTCAGCCACGGGCAAGAAGAGTAGTTGAAAAGAAATGGTACATGATGGTTAGGTTCATTAGGATGATTATAATAATCATTCCATAAAAAATCTTCCGGAACATTGGCAAAGAACTCTTCCAGTTCCGCATCAAACTTCTTTTGTCCTCCCATCAGAGCTCTCATTCCGTCAATGTCATGAGGGACAAACCAGCCTTGCTGGAAAGGATTACTTTCCGTGGTACCCTGATCCTGTGCCGTGCGACCTCGCCAAGGCAACCAGCCTCCACCCTTCACGCGGGCACGAAACCACTGCACGCTGTCACACCACACATTCCGGTAAGCTTTGGCACGTTTTTCATATTCAGCTGCTTCTTTCTTTTTACCCAAGGAACCCATGAGTTGTCCTAAGCACCAATCCGTATAAGCATACTCCAATGTATGGGAAAGACTGCCGGGAGTATATCCCAGTTCTCCATTACCAAACTGCTTCTGTGTATTCTCAGCATACTCAACGGCTTTCTGTACATCATACTCCCGAATCCCCTTCTCATAGGCATCCGCCAGCACCGAGATAGCGGGATTTCCCAACATACAGCCGGAATATGCATTCACTACTTCCCAACGCGGGAAATACTCCTTCCCACTTAATTGGGCAATCTGGATCAAAGAGTTTATCTCGTCATTCACCAATCGGGGATTAATCAATGTTTGCAATGGGAACTGGCTACGGAATACATCCCAACCGCTAAATACAGTACGATAAGTAAAATTCTTCGTCTGGTAGATCTTCTTATCCGCACCGACATATCGGCCGTCACAATCGGAGAAGCAACGTGGATCGATCATTGTATGATACAAAGAGGTATAAAAGATAGTCTTATCCCTTTCACTTCCCTCAACCTTTACCGAAGAGAGTGCCCGATTCCACAGATTACGTGTATTTTCTTTTACCCGCTCAAAATTCCAGTCCGGAATATCCTGTTCCAGATTGCGCTGGGCACCTTCCATGCTGACAAACGATATACCACACTTCAGTTGCACCTGTTCGTCTTTCCGGGTAGGAAACTCTGTATAAAAGCCCAAGTGCTTTCCCTGTGCTTTCCCGATAGCAGGTATTATCCGGGCATCCTTAATATAGTTGAAATAGGCCGGATTATCATTGGCATCATTCTTTCTGCTAACACCCTCAGGAATAGAAGCACTCCAAACACCGTATTCCGTCAATGGGCGATCAAAACAGCAATAGAAGTAAACGGTATAATCAGATTTACCCGAGCCGTTTCCCCAACCTCCACAAGCAGGCGTACATTTCATCCATCCCCGAATCGTATATTCATCTACTTTTTCCACATACTGTTCATCAGATGTGCCACCAATTCTACGGGCCAGATCGATCTGGATACGTGACTTCTCCGACTCCGGATATGTGAAACGCAGAATCCCCGAACGAGGAGCGGATGTCAGCTCCACCTTCACCTGATAATCTTGCAAGTATACCGAATAGTATCCGGCCTGTGTAATCTCCGTATCATGGGAATATCTGGAACGGTAACCTTCCTCCGGTTTATTTTCGGTTCCCTTGAATGTCCGTAATGGTCCGGTGGTAGGCATTACCAGAAAGTTTCCGAAATCACCATACCAGCCAATACCGCTTAAATGCGTAAAGCTGAATCCTTCAATAGTAGAATGATGCCACGAATATCCGGGGCCGTTATCACCACCGGTTTTAGTATCCGGACTCAACTGTACAAGTCCGAAAGGAGTACAACTTCCCGGAAAGGTTTTTCCCAACCCATGCCCCGACTTTCCGGCCTCTGCCGAAGTTGAAGCACCAATAATCGTATTGACATAATCCACCGGCTCTTTTTGAGCAAATGACAAAATAGAAAAAGAAATCAATAAAGCCGATAGCCAAGACCTACCATGTTTCATAGAATAATAAAATAGAAAAAGTTACCGAATATGTTTTTTGATTAACGGATATAATACTTCCGCATAGCGCATAAAGCCCAGATCTGTAAAATGAATACCATCAACAGTAGCCTCACCATCGTGCCCGATGATATCCTTTGAAGAAAGAAGATAGATATTCTTCTCACCCTTTTTCTTCATTGATTGGAAAATAGCCGCAATAGTTTCATTTTTAGCTTTCACTTCCCGTGCAACCCTTTTATCAAAACGGGAATGAGTGAAAATAGGATCTTCTACAAAAAGGATGGGAGTCTCGGGATGTTTGCTACGGACGATAGAGTAAAATTTCTCCGCCCGTTCCTTCATCTGTTCCACTGTGGCATTGGGAAGGAAATCAAGCACAAACATGGAAGCATCGACCGTAGCTATAAGTTCCGCAATCTCCAGATCGAGCAAAGCATTACCGCTAAAACCTAAATTGATACATTCACGATTGAGCCAACGTTCCAGAATATTCGTATGGGCCATTCCGGGACGAGAAGCACAACCACCCTGCAAAATACTGGTTCCATAAAAAACAACGGGCTTCTCACGTACCGGCAAATCAACAGTAGGCTGGTCAAGCGTCGAAAGACTATCCACACCGATTGCCAATGAGGTGACCCCGTCATACAAAGAAAGATATAAAAGATATTCCCGTTCTTCAGGATCCATATTCTTCACGATAGTAGCCTCATTTACCTTTCCTTGAGGTCGCCCGCTACCGGCAAAGACCCACTTACCATCTTGCAGACAATACAGATCCAATCCTTTGATTCCGGTAGGGGTCATGTGGTTCATACTTCTGTTATCCCTCACTTCCCACTTTGCCCCAATGCATGTAGAGTTGGAACGGAAGCGCAAAGCAAGTCCGGCACTATTGCGTCCTAAATCCCAGAGCGGTTTACGGGAAACAGATTCCAGAGAAACCGGAAGGCGTTCGTAACGGGTAAGAGTAGCATCCGTAGCTTTGCCTAACAGAGGGAAAGCGGAAGCATCGTGATAAAGAAGCTGGGCATGAGTAGAAGCTGCCAGCAGCAATCCGAAAATTAAAGCTTTGGTTCTCATGATTTAATAGATATTAAGATGACCCAAAGTTACACTGAAAAACTACATTTTTCATTCGTTTTACATCAATTAACAAGCAAGATGTTCTACGGTTACGAAAGATTCGTAACTTTGGTAAAAACTATATAGTATGAAAAAGCTCAATTTTCTCCTCAGCAGTCTGCTACTATGCATGTGCTGCACCATTCAAGCTAAAAACAAAGTGATTGAACAACCTCCGTTCGTCGTAAGTAACACCACTTCTATTGAAGTCAGCCAGGTCGAAATCAGTGACACGGCTACAGTCCTGCACATTTTTGCCAAATACCGACCTAAAAACTGGATAAAGATTGCTTCGGGAAGTTACTTGCAAGATAATAACGGAAAAACTTACCAACTACGTTCGGGCATAGGCATCACACCGGATGCAGAGTTCTGGATGCCGGAATCCGGTGAAGCTGAGTTTCAACTGGTATTTCCTCCCCTCCCCGCCTCCGTTACATCCATCGACTTCACAGAAGGTGCCGACGTTGAAAATGGATTCAGTATTTGGGGAATCCAGTTGAAAGGCAATAATCTGCCAAAGTTAGTACTGCCGAAAGAGGCTGTTATCCATAAAACAGACAAAGAAACTGCCTTGCCAAACCCTGTCATAGAATATGGGAAAGCTACTTTGAAAGGTAAGTTACTGGATTTCCGTCCCGGCATGTCCAAGACCATGACTCTGGTATCATGGGAAAGTGCCAAAGGCGATATATCGGAAGCACTGGTAGAAATCCAACCAGATGGTAGTTTCAGCAAAGAAATATCCTTGGCAAGTACTACACCCGTTTCTATATATATATCCGGCAGCTCACCCCTCCAACTATTTATGGAACCGGGAAAAACGACTGAAGCATATATCAATTTGCGTGAAATCTCCCGCCGCCGATCCAAATTCCATAGCGAGGAGAAACCTTACGGAGAGATTATATACATTAACGGCCCCTTAGCAACCGTTGCACAAGAATTGAACCAAGATATGCCCGACACCAATGTACAAGATAAAGTATATAAGGATATGAAGGCATTTGCCGGTATGGATATAGACACTTACAAATCAAAAGTGCTGGAGTTGTCTGCTGAAGTGCAAACGGAAATAGATAAACTCCCATGCAGTCTGGCAACACGTCAAGTGCTCACCATCAACAACAAGTTATCCACAATTGGGTTATTGCGTTTAGCTGCAAATACACTGACATCAGCTGCCATACAGACCAATCAGATAACACGCGAAGAAGCTCAAAAATACTTTATGGAACGGGCACAGAAAATACCGGCTGACTATATTCCAGATGCTAACTTTGCAATACTGAACGATCTGCAAGCCATCCTGTCCAGCAATTACTCAAACATCGTAATCGGTTATTATCAGAAAAGTGATGACCTTGCCAAAACTTGGGGAACAGACAACGGTATCTTCTTTGACATCGTCCGGGTCATCCCTCTTTATCAAAGCATCAAGAATTTCACTCCGCTGACTGAAGAGCAAATTAGCACAATCAACACTTTCCCTTCCGCTTATCGTGAAATGCTGACTGTTGCCAATGCCGAACTCCTGGCAAAAATTGAAGCCAACAAGAAAAAGACGGGATTCACAGTAAATGAAGCCGGCGAAGTCAGCGATGAAGACCTCTTTGCCTCTATCATCAGTAAATTCAGTGGAAGAGTCTTACTGGTTGATTTCTGGGCTACCTGGTGCGGTCCATGCCGCATGGCTAATAAAGAAATGATTCCAATGAAGGAAGAATTAAAAGATAAGGATATTGTGTATTTGTATATCACCGGTGAGACATCTCCGTTGAAGACATGGGAAAATATGATTCCTGATATTCATGGTGAACATTACCGTGTGACAGCCGCCCAATGGAATTTCTTAGGCAAGAGTTTCAATGTTTCAGGTGTTCCCACCTACCTCATTATTGATCGCGAAGGAAATATAAAATACAGACAAGTAGGTTTCCCCGGCGTTAAAACGATGAAAGAAGAGCTCCTGAAAGTAGCTGATCAATAAGAAAGAAATACCGGACGGTACGAAGCTGGTTAAAACGAATGGCACTGCCCATCATTTACATTCAATGATGAACAGTGCCATTCATTTTATTTCTCACCCGATTCCTACTTCCAATCTTCGGCTCCTTTATCTTTCAACTTACTTGTAAAGGCTTTAGCTTTATCCATAGTCTCTTTTTCTTCTTCGGGACTTGCATAAGCAAACTTATAGCCTTTTATAACATTCCATTCGCCACGGGTAAAATCAGGGAATTCCACAGCAGCACAATTGTTATCCATAGAAAGCTCACCCAGTTCTGCCAGACAGCACCATTCTGCCAAGTCGTATACATCCAGATCCAAAGGTAAACCGTTCTGCAAGCAATATACCAAACGGCTATCCATAATGAAATCCATGCCTCCATGGCCTCCTACTTCCTTAGCCATTTCACCATACTTCTTTAATATCGGATGCTGGAACTTTTCTACAAGCGCCTTCATTTCCTCTTTAGGTAAAAAGCTATGGGTATTCAGATTATCAACTTGCGGTTCTACTCCCGAAGCGCTCAACTGCTTAGCATCAAGAGCATACCCCTGAATCGGATACTTATTGGCGAAGCCCTTGGTTCCGGTAAGCTGATACAAACGGTTATAAGGTTGCGGTGTCATCACATTATGCTGAATCTCGATAACTTTTCCGTTTGCCGTACGAATCAGTGTAGTTGTATGGTCACCGTTACGGAAATCATCACATTTCTCTCCGGTTCTTTTTTCTACCAGATCCTTACCTACAACCGACTTGGTATCCATAGCTACCAACGTTACCATACGGTCGCCACGATGAATATCAAACGCTTGCGCCACAGGACCAAGACCGTGAGTAGCATACACATCACCACGATGTTTCTTGTTGTAATCCAAACGCCATCCCAGTTTATCATTCTCACCGTTCTTCCAATAATGGTCCCAGAACGGGCTCAATTCATGGATGTAAGCACCTTGTCCGCGAATCACTTCACCAAATACTCCTTGCTGTGCCATGTTCAGCGTATTCATTTCAAACCAGTCATAGCAACAGTTTTCCAGTATCATACAATGTTTACGGGTCTTTTCACTCATATTGATCAAGTCCCAACATTCCTGAAGATTCATTGCCGAAGGAACTTCTATAGCTACATGTTTGCCGTTCTCCATAGCGAACATTGCTACAGGGAAGTGATGCAACCAGTCGGTAGCAATATAAACCAGGTCTATGTCATCGCGCTTGCAAAGTTCTTCGTATCCCTTCTCTCCCGAATAAACAGCTGCCTTAGGCAAAGATGCTTTCTGCAAATACTTCTGGCAGCCCTCAGCACGTGATTGTTCATAATCACAAAGAGCTACGATCTGCGTACCGGGAATATGGGTAAAACGCTCTACAGCACCGGGGCCACGCATACCCAATCCTACGAATCCTACTCTAACGACTTCCATCTTCGGGGCGGTCAGCCCAATCACACTCTGCTGCCCAGCCGGACGCTCAGGAGTTTTCACAATAATAGTGCCATTCTTCCATTCCCACTGAGTACCCTTGTCATTGGTTTGCACAGTAGAAGTTTGAGACGTGCATGCACATAATGCGACACACATACCCAACAACAATGATTTCAAAACCTTCATGTTCTATTTAATTTAAAATGAATCAATCTGTACGATATACCACAGTCTATCTCAAATCCAAATTTGTTTGATGCTCAAAGATAGCCAATCCCTTCAAAAATAAAGCCAATATTCTCCTCTTTTTTCCATATAGAAGCTATAAAAACATATCACAGCAGAAAAATACCCATATTATACTATAGCCACAACTGCCGAATAATGTCATCCATATTATTCAGAAGATGGTATTTAGATTAATTAACTCACTGTTCATTGCTTTATTACGAAATTCTCGTAGCTTTGTATTGAATTCATCCAAAAACTTTTATTCCATGGAAAAATTAACGATACAAGAAGAAGAAGCAATGATCTACATCTGGGAACTGGGCAGTTGCTTCGTAAAAGACATTGTTGCCAAATATTCCCAACCGGCACCTCCCTACACTACGGTAGCTTCCATCGTCAAGAACCTGGAACGTAAACAGTATGTTACAGCCGCACGCGTAGGAAATACGTACCAATATACACCCGCTATCCGTGAAAGCGAATACAAACGTACTTTCATGAGTGGCTTCGTACGTAATTACTTTGAAAATTCGTATAAGGAAATGGTTTCTTTCTTTGCCAAAGAGCAAAAGATTTCGACCAATGACCTGAAAGATATCATCAATATGATTGAGAAAGGAAAAGAGTGAAGATTTATGATTCTTGATTTTTGATTTATAACATCCGGAATAAGGGAAATATTTCATGATTCAAGAAACACATAAATCATAAACTATAAATCATACTTCAAAAGATGTTGGCCTATTTTCTAAAAATCAACGTAGCCATTGCGCTATTTTATGCGTTTTACCGGCTATTCTTCTATAAAGACACGTTCTTCACGTGGCGCAGGGTTGCTTTGCTCTGTTTCTTTGCCGTATCTGCCGTCTATCCATTACTAAATATACAAACTTGGATTACGGCACAGGAACCTATGGTTGCCATGGCAGATTTATACGCTGACATCGTTTTGCCGGAGTTTACCCTGACGCCGGAAAAGACAACCTTCGACTGGAAAGCAATCCTGCTCCAAACGGCTGGTTTTGTTTATTGGGGAGGAGTAGCCCTACTAGCTGCCCGTTTTCTTATACAACTGGCAGGCATTATTCGGCTAGCTTTCCGTAGCCGGAAAACGAAGATTGGAAATACCAACGTACACTTGCTTAAGCAAGCAAGCGGACCTTTTTCCTTCTTTCACTGGATTTTTATTCATCCGACTTCACATACAGAAGATGAACTAAGCGAAATATTAACCCACGAACAGACTCATGCCAACCAATGGCATTCCATTGACGTACTTGTCAGTGAGATTGTATGTACATTTTGCTGGTTCAATCCTTTTGCCTGGCTCATGAAACGGGAAATCCGCACCAATCTGGAATATCTGGCGGACAACCGTGTACTGGAAACCGGGCATGATTCCAAAGCCTATCAGTATCACCTGTTAGGATTATCACACCATAAGGCTGCAGCAACTATCTATAACAGTTTTAATGTATTACCTCTAAAAAAACGCATCAAAATGATGAACAAAAAGAGAACCCGAGAAATAGGGAGAACTAAGTATCTTATGTTCCTCCCCTTGGCAGCCTTACTTATGATTATCAGCAACATCGAAGCCGTGGCACGCACCACGAAGGAAGTTGCCAGAGATGTCATAGAGGCTGTGGAAGATAATCTGACGTCAGATCCAACGGCGCCGGATATGGAAGTTGCTACTGAAACGGCACCGCTGGAAACACCGGCACCGCAACAGGATAAAGACAAGCTTGTGACTTACAAAGGGGTAGTAGTGGATAAAGACGGAAAAGCGGTGGAAGGCGCTGAGTTTTTCGTTGATGGCGACTACAAATTACCACAAGGTCAATCGTATGTCACGGGAAAGAACGGTAATTTTTCTTTCAAAGCATTCAAGAATGCTAAAATGATAGTAATTTGGAAAAAAGATGGAAAAATGATGGGGGTACCCGCCACTGTCAACAAAGAAAACAACTCCAACATGAAGATTGTCATGGATAGGGAATGGCAAAATCCGCCTGTTGATGATCCGGACTATCCAGTATATGAAGTAGTGGAAACAATGCCGGAATATCCTGATGGCGGAATGTCAGGAATGATGCAATTCCTATCGAAAAACATCAGATATCCGGTGAATGCACAGAAGAATGGCACACAAGGACGCGTTACTGTACATTTTGTTGTAAACGCAGACGGAAGTCTTTCCAACATAGGAATTATCCGTGGAGTAGACCCTGAATTGGACGGTGAAGCAGTGCGCGTTATCAGTGCAATGCCTAAATGGAAACCCGGTACACAGGGAGGAAAACCTGTCCGGGTGAAATATACCGTTCCTGTTATGTTCCGCTTAAATGATGAAAAAAAGGAAGAGTTCAAGCCCGTGCCGAAAATTGATGAGTCAATAGTTGTAGTAGGTTATGCAAGCCAGGAAAAATCACCAGCAGAAGAAGATGTGGTTTTTGAAGTCGTGGAACAAATGCCTTCATTTGCTGGTGGTATGGGAGGACTGATGCGGTATCTGTCCAAAAACATTAAATATCCGGTAGCGGCACAAAAAGCAGGAGCACAAGGACAAGTAATTGTACAAGTTATCATCGATTCAAATGGCAACGTTACAAATCCGAAAATAACAAAAAGTGTAGATCCTTCACTGGATGCAGAAGCAATCCGCGTAACTTCAAACATGCCTAAATGGCAACCAGGTATGCAGAGAGGAAAGGCTGTCAATGTGAAATACACATTCCCTATTGATTTCAAGCTGCAATAAGGCAATCATAATTTGAGAAAAATTCTCTCTTACACAATAGATTATCCGCAAGTCCCCCCCCTGATCACTTATTCCGGCATCAAAGGGAGGATGCAGATAATCATAAAATTCTTGCACCATGAAAAAGTTACTTGTTCTATTATCCTTCTTATTTATAATCAACACAGTCAATGCACAGGAAGACCAAAAGGAATACTTACAGAAAGTACTCAATAACCTCGAAAAGGTAGAGTCGGCAAGCTACACGAGTTTTAATGAATCCTGGCAACCTGGTGATACAGTTCCGGTATTCACTCATTCTGATTATACCAACGAATACAATAATCCGAATGATAGTACCATTGGAGCAAGTTATGCTTCTTTCGAAACGAAAGATATGGGCAAAATGGTCTTTTGTTATGATGGAAACAAAAAAGTATTAGTGTACGACGACGACAAGGCAATTGTAGAAGACGACTTCACCGCCCGACCACTACCTTTCAGATTAGTGGGACCACCTTTTTACAACTTCACTAAAAACATAATCAAATACGCTCTGCAAACAAAGGACAATATAACCGTTGACTTGCAAGATAAAGGTAACGATTACTTTTTCAGATTGGTTATTGAAGAAGACACACAAGTGGAATTTTTCGGAAAAGCCTATCACATGCAGAAGCCACCGTTTTATGTAGAACCGACTTCAATCTATGAGCTATGGATACGTAAATCGGACAATCTACCTTATAAAGCACGGAGAGAAATGTCACATGATATATCAGTTACGACTATTACATCCGTAGAATTCAACAGGTTGTCCATTAATGATTTCAATGTATCTGATTATTACCCAAAGGGGTATACTGTTGAGCCATACGGATACGGTAATAAAAAAGCCGCCTCAGCACCCGAACTTACAGGCAAGCAGGCACCGGAATGGACTTTAAACGACTCCAATGGCAATCCAATATCACTTGCCAACCAAAAAAGCAAAGTGTTGCTAATCAACTTTACCGGAATAGGTTGTGGTGCCTGTCAGGCTGCCGTTCCCTTCCTGAAAGAATTGAAAGGCAAATTCAATAATGAAGATTTCGACCTTATAGCAATAGAAGGCTGGAGCCGGAAGGAACACTCCATTCAAGTTTATGCAAATAATAAAAAACTTAATTACACCATTCTGAATGCAAACGACCAGGTAATCAAAGACTATCAAACAGGGAATGCAGCCCCCTTCTTCTTCATACTGGATGAACACCACATTATCAGAAAAGTTATCAGGGGATATGGCAATGAAAGAACAAACAAAGAAATTATGGATGCCATAACGGAATTATTATAGAAACATATCCCAATAAAAAACAGTAGATTGAGCTATCCATACTCAGTCTACTGTTTCTTTTATAAATATAAGGGATACTTCTTATTTCTGCATCTTCACCACTTCCGTCGGTGCCATTTCCACATTCCGCTTATCTACCTGGCGAACCACACTTGCCGCTAATTGCAGGAAAGCACGTCCTGTCACAGTATTCTCATCAAGCGCTACCGGTGTACCTTTGTCGCCACTTTCGCAGATGCTTTGTACAATAGGAATTTGCCCCAATAAAGGTACATTCATTTCCTCTGCCAGCTTCTTAGCGCCTTCCTTACCGAAAATATAATATTTATTTTCCGGTAGTTCGGCAGGCGTAAACCAAGCCATATTCTCTACCAGACCGAGAATAGGAACATTTACCTTTTCATTGACAAACATATTGATACCTTTACGAGCATCGGCCAATGCAACGGCTTGCGGAGTACTGACTACGATAGCCCCCGTCAAGGCGAGCGTCTGAACCACTGTCAAGTGAATATCGCTTGTACCGGGAGGCAGGTCGATAAGGAAATAATCAAGGTCGCCCCAATTCGCATCACCTATCAGTTGCTTCAAAGCATTGCTCGCCATACCACCACGCCACAGAGTTGCCTGGTCAGGATCAACAAAAAAACCTATGGAAAGTAGCTTTATACCATATTTCTCAACCGGTACAATCAGGTCACGTCCTTCTACATTTTCTGCGTAAGGACGTGCATCTTCTACCTGAAACATCTTCGGCATAGACGGACCGAAAATATCAGCATCCAGCAAACCTACTTTATAGCCCAACTTTGCCAAAGCTACTGCAAGATTGGCAGATACCGTTGATTTACCTACCCCACCTTTACCAGAAGAAATTCCGATAATATTCTTTACCTGAGGCAATAACTTACCCGGTTCAGGACGTGCCGCCTGCTTACTCTCCGTAGCAATAACAACCTCTACCTCATTGGATACATAGGTATGAATAGCTGTTTCAGCAGCTTTTATTACAGACTTCATAAAAGGATCGGTCGGCTTCTCAAATATCAATGAGAAACTGACTTTCATGCCTTCAATACGCAGATTATCAGCAACCATTTCCGCTTCTACAAGGTTCTTTCCGGTGCCGGGATACCGCACTGTTGCCAGTGCATCTAAAATCAGTTTAGGATAAAGTGTCATAATCTAAAGTTGTGATAGAGTGATAAAGCGGTAAGGTGATAAAGTGACTATCAGTTCAGCACTTTATCACCCTAACACTTCATCACTATGTATTATTTTGAAGTTTGCAGTCCGCTCCGCTTACTGCGGTTATAACTGCGATATTCATCTAACTCTATTTCTACATCGGGTTCATGCAGTTCACCTTCTTTCGGCAAATGAAACTTGATATACTTGATGTTCAACCCACGATCCAACCATTGTTGTTCGTAATAAGTTTTAATGCTAAGGATTTCATCAGCCATGCCGGAGTGATACAGATCTTCTGTCATCACATCCACTGGAAGGCTATTCTCCTCAATCATATAACGGGTATAAGTGAACATAAAGTTACTATCTGTCTTGAGATGAATGATACCATCCGGTTTCAGGAATCTACGGTAGCGCTCCATGAAATAAGTGGAAGTTAAACGCTTTGTGGCCTTCTTCATCTGTGGATCAGAGAAGGTCAACCAGATTTCACTCACTTCATTTTCTGAAAAGAAACGATCGATGATTTCGATGTTCGTACGCAGGAAAGCGACATTCTTCATGCCAGCCTGCATCGACTCCGTAGCACCAGACCACATACGGGCACCTTTGATGTCTACTCCGATAAAGTTCTTATCTGGAAATAGCCGTCCCAGTCCTACTGTATATTCACCGCGTCCGCAACCCAATTCCAAAACAATGGGATGGTCATTCTTAAAGAACGACTCATTCCATTTTCCTCTCATCTCAAAAGGCACGTCATCTACTGCCGAATAGGGGTATTCGAACACATGCGGATAACTTGCCATATCGGCAAACTTCGCTAACTTACCTTTACTCATGCGTTATTCTACAATGGTTACCCAGCCATGCGTATCAGGTTCGTCACCATATTGGATACCACGCAACTTATTGTATAACTTCATGCATACAGGTCCCGGTTTGCCGTCTTTGGCAATAACATAAGAATGATTATTCTCCGGATCGTCAATACGTTCAATCGGGCTTATTACCGCAGCAGTACCACAAGCACCAGCTTCCTCGAAAGTAGAAAGTTCTTCTTCTGCAATCGGACGGCGTTCAACCTTCATGCCCATATCTTCAGCCAACTGCATCAAGCTCTTATTTGTGATAGAAGGCAGGATGGAAGTAGATAAAGGAGTTATATAAGTATTATCCTTGATACCGAAGAAGTTGGCTGCACCACATTCATCAATGTATTTCTTTTCTTTGGCATCCAGGTAGAATTCTGCAGAATAACCCGCTGCATGAGCCTCTTGGCTGGCACGCAAACTAGCTGCATAGTTACCACCTACCTTATAGATACCTGTTCCGAGAGGAGCCGCGCGATCGTACTTACGAGTAATCACGTAAGGAGTAGCAGCAAAACCACCTTTAAAGTATGGACCTACCGGAGTAACAAAGATCAGGAACATATATTCACTGGACGGACGAACCCCCACTTGTGCACCTGTTCCGATCAGTAACGGACGAATATAAAGAGAAGCACCGCTTTCGTAAGGCGGAATAAAACGCTCATTCATCTTCACTACTGCGAGTACAGCTTCTTTGAAACGTTCTGTGGGCAATTCTGCCATCATAATACCACGACAGGTAGACTGCAAGCGAGCGGCATTCTCTTCCAAACGGAAAATACGAACTTTACCATCTTTACCACGGAATGCTTTCAATCCTTCGAATGCCTCCTGACCATAATGCAGACAGGTAGCTGCCATATGCATATTGATCAGTTCACTACTACTGATTTCGAGTTTTCCCCACTCACCTTCCCGGAAATTAATTCTCACATTGTAATCTGTCTTCATGTATCCGAATGACAGATTAGACCAATCTATTTCTTTCATATCTCAAAGTATTAGTAATCTCATTACGTACATTTTGCAACAAATTTAATCTTTATTCTTCACTTTCTCGCTTCTCCGACAGTAATTTTTCTATTTCCTTGTCGGCTTTGGTCAATTTGTCACTACAAAACGCAATAATTTCATTCGCTTCCTTTATTTTTTCAGCAAGCGCATCGATTTCCAACTCATTATTGTCTATCTGACGGACAATCTTCTCCAGACGTTCTATTGCCTGGGAGTAAGTTTCTTTTTTCTTCGGAGTAGGCATAAAGAAATTTATGATTTAAGTTTATGATTTACGACTTATGACCGAGGTTACTTCACCCCGGTAGAAACGAGTGATTATTTCGTCTTCTTCATTTAACAAAGCAGCATCTTTCACTACTTTCCCATCTTTCAACGTGATACTGTAGCCACGTGCCAGCATCTTCTCGGGAGAAGCATCAACAAGACGTTGTTGCAACAACTCCAGACGATGCCGCTGACGCGAAAGTGAAGTCTGAACAGCCAGCGAAATATCTTTGCGGGTAGTCAGTAGTGTAAGTTTGGCATCGGACACACGCCGGACAACAGCAGAAGGAATACGGTTTCTGTATGAAATCAATTTACGATGTTCTTCTGTCAGACGGGAGCGCACACTTTCATGCAGTTGACTGATAAGCACTTCCAGTTCATCTGCAGCAAGTTCCATACAATTTATAAGGTACTCCGCAGCAGCAGTCGGAGTCTTCACACGGGTATGAGCCACAGAATCAAGTACCGTATCATCTCTCTCATGTCCTATACCAGTGATAATGGGTAACGGAAACTGAGCGCAGGCAGCAGCAAGCAGATAGGTATCGAAACCGGACAAATCAGAAGTAGCCCCACCGCCACGGATAATAACCACAGCATCAAAATCTTCCTGACGATTCAGAATAGCATCCAGAGCAGATAATACAGATTCTTCCACACGGTCGCCTTGCATCAATGCCGGAAATAATTCCGTATGAAAGAAGAAGCCACGGGAATTATTCTTTAACTGATGGCAAAAGTCCCCGTAACCTGCGGCCGTAGGTGATGAAACCACTGCAATACGTTGGGGTAAAACCGGCATTTCCAGTTCCTTATTCAAGGTCAACACCCCTTCCTCCTCAAGTTGTTTTAATATCTCCCGGCGCCGGCGTGCCATATCACCCAAGGTATAAGTAGGATCAATATCCTGCACGGTAAGACTGTAGCCATAAAGTTCATGAAAACTGACAGTTACCTGCACCAGAACCTTGATACCAGAAGCAAATGCCTGTCCTGTGGACTCTTCAAAATAAGGTTTCAGCAGACGATATACATTTGCCCAAACGGTTCCACGCGCCTTTGCTATCAGATTATTGCTACGGGGATCTTTCTGAATAAACTCCAGGTAACAATGTCCGGTACTGTTCGTACGCACATCGCTCAGCTCTGCCTGCACCCAATATTCATCGGGCAGGCATTGTTCAAGGCTCCGACGCACCAAAGCGTTTAAATCATACAAAGACAATGCTTCCATTCTGTTCATTTACGTATTACAGGTCACACATCACCAATAGCAGTATGTAATCTATTATTTATTCTTCAACTTATACTCATTGTATGCTTTCCACATATCAGGTACCCCATATCCATAGATATTATCGGGAAAATCCGCACGGTCACCGGACCGACGTACCAATTCAATCACTTCTTTTGCTGTCAACTTCGGACAAGCCTGCCACAAACAAGTCACCATACCACACATAATAGGCGAAGAGAAAGAAGTACCATTAGCCCGTCCCTGATTACCATCCGGACGGATGACGTCTGATCCTGACCCTACTGCAACTACATCAGGCTTCACACGATGGTCTGCAGTATTACCAATAGATGAGAAAGGGGCCAATGTTCCTTTCTTATCGACAGCTCCTACTGTCAATACATTTTTCGCATCTCCCGGAGGGGTAATTTTCTTCCAAGAACCCATGCCGGAATTACCAGCACTACATACCAGCACCATTCCCTTATCAGCAATGCGTGAAGCCTGACGAGACATCAAAGCATGCCGTCCATCCAAATCACGGTATTTATAATTCTTTGATTTGTCATCAAACGTATAATACCCCAAAGAGGTATTAATCACATCCACTCCCACACTATCGGCAAATTCTACGGCAGCCGACCAATAATCCTGCTCTACCAGATGTTCCGAATATTCGTCTTCACTACGAAGCAACCAGAAGGAAGCTTCGGGTGCTGTCCCTATCATAATCTCAGGCTGATTCATTCCAATGCAAGACAGAACGCTCAAGCCATGACTGCTCTCCGCAAAAATATCCGCTTGGGGATTCACAAAATCTTTTGTACCCAAAATATGAATATTCTGCATAGCAGTAATCTTATCTACATTATGGAAACCGGCATCAATAACTGCAATCGTCATTCCCTGACCTTTGAAACCTGCTTCATGCAGTTTATCTCCATTGCTCAGTTGAATCTGAGTGATGGCATGCCCATAGATACTATCCGGATGCAGGATCGGTTGATTGATTACAGAATCCCGTTCCGTTGACATTGTCGGTTTATCAGCACCGGGAGAAAACCATACCTTTTCCGTAGAACGTACAAAAGGTAATGCTGCAATGCGGTCTATTAAAGTAGTATCGTTACAAGATACTGTTACAAAATTATCCCATTTTCCAACCACCACAATATTCACTCCCTGCTTGCGGATTTCATCTATATATTTGCGGCACACCGGAAGATCAGTAGAATCAATCGGAAGATTCTGCTTTTTACGTCGCTCAATAGCCTTTTCCGACAGGAACTTCTCAGGACGTTTTAATGAATACTCTGTAGCAGCCTTGTCTTTTAAGCTGATGCGATACTTCAATGAATCTTGCTGTGCGGACACACCTGTCATAAACAGGATGAAAGCCCCAAAAAGAAATAATTTTCTCATTCTATTACTATCCATTACTTATTTATTTTCTGCAATAACCAAGCCAATGCCCCGCTGGGAAGCAATAAACGAGCCCCCCACTACCCGCCTTCCAATATAGAATACAGCTGACTGCCCGGGTGCAATAGCTGATGCTTCGGACAAGAAATGTACAAACAGCCGCCCGTCTTCCAACCTTTTCACCGTGCAGGGAATCGGTTTGCTACGATAACGGACACGTACTGTCAAGTCAAGAGCCGAGAAGAATTCCTGTTCATCGATAATGTTATCCTGTTCGGTCAGCATATATTCGGTCTGTAGTTGTTCGGCATCACCCAGCATCACTGTATTCTTCTGCGGATTTATCTTCAACACATAAGCCGGTTTGCCCAAAGCTATTTCCAGGCCTTTCCGCTGTCCGATGGTATAATAAGGAAAACCTTTATGCTCGCCCAACTTCACCCCTTCGGAATTAACAAACCATCCGGGACCGATTTCACGGTCTATTTCAGGAGAATGTTCGCGCAGGAAGTCCCGGTAATCACCCTTGATGAAACATACCTCCATGCTCTCCCCTTCTTCCGCCTTCAACTGATAGCCTTTCTCGCGCAAATACTTCCGTACTTGCAACTTAGTATAAGTGCCCAGCGGAAAAAGGCAACGTTTCAGCACATCCTGCCCCAGTCGCCAGAGAAAATAAGACTGGTCTTTCTTATCGTCATCTCCGGCCACTATATATATATTCCCGTTCTTTTCTTCCAGACGGCTATAATGCCCGGTAGAGATAAATGCGCAATCCAGTTTGTCCGCCCATTCAGTGAGTATACGGAATTTAAATGTAGGGTTACACATCACGCACGGATTGGGTGTCCGCCCCTGGCAATATTCATCAATAAAGTTCTGCACAATTACTTTGCGAAAAGCCTCACGCTCATCAGCCACATGGTGTTCGATACCCATACTGTCGGCAAGTTGTCGCGCCTCCACCGGTTCATCTCCCCACACCCACATAGTTAGTCCGACTATCTCATACCCCTGTTCTTTCAACATCAGACAAGTGGCGGTACTGTCTATACCGCCGCTCATGCCTACCAATACTCGCTTCTCAGGTCTGTTCATTTTAGGATGTTCATTCAATTAGCTTACAAAAATAGATGATTTCGGGGAGAAGAAAAACAAAATGTCCCTCAAAAGTTGGACAATAACTTTTGAGGGACTTTATTTTTATCTTTTAAGGCATATCCTTATTTGAAAAGCAACTGTGCCATGTGATACAAACTTCTACGCCAAGTCAGGAATTCATGCGCCGTATCGGGAGAAACGAACGACGTAGCCTTGAAACCGGCAGCCTTGAGGTCGTTCACAGCCTTAGTCACACCATCCGGATTCTCCTTGCTTCCGCAACTGATGAAGATGGATTCCACCTGCTTTTTATCCTTGATGTCGTCCGGTGCATAAGTGCCACCGCTCAACAGTCCATAGTAATTGAATACTTCCGGACGTCGCAGAGTAATCAGTTTCGTCTCAAAGCCACCCATAGAAAGTCCTGCCATAGCACGGTGCTTCTTGTCGGCCTGTGTACGGAAGTTACTATCAATATAAGGTATCAGTTCGTCCACCAGTACCGTTTCAAACTCCTTAGCCGTGAACTCTTTGATATGCCCAAATTTCACTTCATTCGTCATACCATACGTCATTACGATGATGAACGGTTCAATCTTGCCTTCGGCAATCAGGTTGTCCATAATCAGATTCGCATGTCCCTGATTGGACCATGCCGTTTCATCTTCTCCCCATCCGTGCTGTAAATAAAGAACCGGATACTTCTTCTTATCCTTGCCATAAGTGGGCGGTGTATAAACAAATGCACGACGGTGAGTGTCCGTACTCTTGGAATAGAAATAAACCTGCTGAACATTGCCGTGAGGCACTTGTTTCATGGCATAGAAATCTTCGTCATGAGCCGGAATCTCAATGCCGCTTTCCCATCGGCAAGAACCGTAATAATTCTTGGCGCCCGGGTCATTAAACACGCCACCGTCGATAGTGAGGTGGTAATAATGGAATCCCTCGTCCATAGGGCCATCTGTAGTACCCACCCATACACCTTCTTTATCCTTGCGGAGAACTGTGCCGCCACGACCTCCCAGTCCAAGGCTGACAATGACTGATTTGGCATCAGGAGCAACTACACGGAAGCGGGCATATCCCTGCGAATTAACCATAGGATACTGCTGTCCGGGCTGATTAAGCACAGAAGGACGGAAATCTTCTTTCACCACAACATTATCGCGTGCCGGATCAAAATCCTTAATGATGCTATAGACACGTTTCGGCTTATAGTTTTCATCGTAAGGCAACGGATAATTGCGTGCGCCGAGCCATGAGTCGCGATCGGAAAGATTCCAGAAAGTAACATTGTCTACCACATCCTTATGCTTGCGAAGCACTTTAAACAGGCGAGCATACTGATCTTCCTGAAGCGTTTTCACCACCTGACTGATATTGCCGCCGTCACGGCTGAAGTTGAGCTGTCCTCCCATTTCCTGATTGGCACGAATATCCAACTCGGTAATATGAATATGTTTCACTATCGTAGAGTATTTTGTCAAGGCAGCATCTACATCTTCCATGCTCGGACCGTAGACATTGTAATGTCCTTGCATGCCGATACCATCAATGGGCACACCTTCTTCCTTCATGGATTTCACCATATTATAGATGCGGTCGCGCTTTCCAGGATCGGCAGCATTATAGTCATTGTAGAAAAGGAGTACATTAGGGTCGGCCTCACGGGCATAAATAAAGGCTTTCTTAATAAACTCGTCACCGGCAATCTGATAAAGGGGGGAATTGCGATATGGACTTGGTTGCTCTCTCATGCCTCGCCGGCCACCCTGCCAGCCACCATCGGAGATAGCTTCGTTCACCACGTCCCACGCATATATCACGTCTTTATAACGTTCCACGATGGCTGTGATATGGTGCTTCATATTTTGGAACAATTTCTCTTTCGACACAAAATTGCCTTTTTCATCCTTATACATCCATTCTCCTATCTGGGCATGCCACATCAAGCAGTGCCCGCGAAGTTTAATACCGTTGCTACGGCAAAAGTTGGCGATTTTGTCGGCATTCTCCCAGTTGAACTGTCCGTAGGCAGGCTCGGTGGGTTGCGGCTTCATGTCGTTTTCCGCCGTAATACTGTTAAAGTCTTTTTTGATGATGGCAATCTGTTCGGGATTTGCTATGTTACGCATATTAACAGCCACGCCAATAGAGAAGTAATCTTTATAAGCATCCTTCAGTCCTGTTTCGCCGCTTTGTGCGAACCCGTTATTTGCACTCATGGCAAATGCCAACGCGCAAAGGGAAAATTTGAATAAATGTTTCATCTGATAATTATTTAAAAGGTTTTTCATTGTATATCCGTATACTATGATATCATATATACATTATTTAATGTTTGCTATTGGAAACGGTTGCAAAAGAATGCTTTTTTTAGAGAGAATCCCCATATCTGTGTTACAAGTTTTTTCGCTTATGTTACCTCCTCTAATAAAAAGTGAAGGAAAACGTCTTTTTATGGTTGACACCACCACTAAAATGAAAAAGAAAAAGAGAATTGTAACTAAAACGAAATACACATGACATAAAAACATAACACGTATGTCTGAACTTTGCCGCCATAAATTAATCGACTACAACTAAGAATTATGAAGAAAAGCGCATTGATGTTGCTCATCATTTTGTTGCCACTGGCTGTGAAAGCTCAAACTCCATACCGCAACGAAGACGGAAAGAAGATTGATAAAGAAGAGCTGGAAACAAAAGATTATCTTCCGGAAATACATGGTACTATCCGCACCAAGTTCGAGTATCAGACAGAAATGGCTGCCAGCCGCTTCGAAGTGCGCAATGCGCGTATTAGTATTACCGGCAATGTATTACCGATAGTGGCTTATAAAGCAGAAATCGACCTTTCCGATGAAGGACAAATCAAGATGCTGGATGCCTACGCCCGCCTCTTCCCGGTAAAAGACCTGGCAGTAACTGCAGGACAAATGCGCGTGCCGTTCACCATTGACGCCCACCGTTCTCCGCACCAGCAATATTTTGCCAACCGTTCATTCATTGCGAAACAAGTCGGTAACGTACGTGACGTTGGCGTTACATTGGGATATAAACTCGGAACTGAAATACCTGTTACATTAGAGGGCGGGCTTTATAATGGTTCGGGACTGACCAACCAGAAGGAGTGGCACAAAGAAGCGAATTACTCCGCCAAAGCGCAATTCCTGTTTGCCCAAAAACTTAATCTGGCTTTAAGCATACAGAGCATTCAGCCGCAGGATGTACGGATTAACTCTTACGACATCGGTGCTTTCTACCAATCCGGCCGTTTCCATATTGAAGGGGAATACCTGTACAAGACGTATGCTGGCAATGCTTACGACAATGTGCATGCCGTGAACAGCTTCATCAACTACGACTTACCTCTACGAAAGGTTTTCAACAAAATGTCTTTCCTGGTACGCTATGATATGATGACCAGCCAGAGCGACGGCAAAGCTGTCGATAAGGAAACAGGCGCTTTAGTCACTACTGACTATAAACGGCACCGCGTGACGGGTGGTGTCACTTTCAGCCTCAGCAAAGCATTCCGTACGGACCTTCGCCTGAACTTTGAAAAATACTTTTATGCCAAAAACAGCATTGCCAAAGAATCAGAGCAGGATAAGATTGTATTAGAACTGATGGTTCGGTTCTAATGCACGCAAATCTTTCAAACAATCAGCTCCGCCTAGGCCGATACAGAATACCGAATATATTAATCAAATACCCTGTCAGACATACGATGGGAGCTACCCTTATACGCAATCCACTGAATATATCAGGGTTGTAGGCGGCGGGGGTACTCCCCTCGCCGCTCATGAACAGATATCCCACTATTATCATTACCGAGCCAATTAGCAGAATTACATAATTTCTCCTGCCAAATACCGTTTCTGTATCCTTCTGCTTCATTATTTTTGTTCCCATGTCCTTCTTTAGTTTTAGTTCTTATAACCCATGTTTAGAGTAAATAGTGCATATTTATCTTCAAACCGTCTGTTGCTTTCTTTATATCTCTCTTCATCTACCTTCTTCAGGAGTTCATTACATTGGTTCCATTGCCAGAATTTATAGATACAATCATTGCGGGCCATTTCCATACGGTTCCCCTTTAATGAAAAAGCCCAGTTGATATAATCTTCCGCTTCGGCTATCAAATGCTCTGTCATGGTTATCGCTTTCATCTTTTCACCCAATGCGGCATAGGCTGTTGCCATGTTATAAGAACCGCTTTCATATGTTTCGGGAACATTATATCCCGGAACAGCCTGTTCCGCATAAGCAAGTACTTTCTTTGCACGCGCATTGTCTCCTCGTATTATCAGTTCTTTGGCCAGTTGTGCGAAAAGCCTGCGATGATACCAACACGTACGCAGGGTTGTTTCATCCAGATAGAGTCCCGGAGTATTCAGCCCGCCATATTTATATCTGTTCATTACATTATCATAAAGTCTTTCCACATCTACTGCATAAGGCCTGTTTTCATCGGCATCTCCCCACTTCTTATAGTCAAAAGGTGTAAAGCGGAATGCTAATCCTTCCTGCACAAAGTAATTGTCAAACTTCAGTTTACTGACACTCCCTACGGAAATTGCAAGGTAAAGCGGACGTTCCCAATTACAGTTCGCCAGTATCTCCAGCATCAGTAAATCCACTTTGTCCAGCATACGTATATCTTTTAAAGGAATATAAAGTTTGTCCGGTATCGCATCTTTCAGTTCTTCCCCTTTCAAATGCCGGATTGCTTCAGGAAGCATGATTCCCGAACGGAGCAGTGCATCCTTATCAATGTGGATATTTATCGTATCCGTAGGAATTACATTAAATTCCTGTCTCTCTGAGAATATCCAATATTTCAAGATATTTTTTACTTCAAACGGGTCTTCTCCAAAGTTGTCACGTGCTTCCTCCGGATGTTTCCGGTACAATTCCTCTATTTGTTTTTTCAGTTCCGGGCGTACGGCCACATATTCGTTTTTACCTTCCTGATACTGATTCTTATTCCAACTTATAGGTAGTCCGGGAGCATCATACAACGGACATTGCTGCTGATAAATATACCAGTCGGCCTGCGCGTAACTCAGGTTACAGACACGTGCATCCCTGCGCACTTCCTCCGTATCCTGATTATACCATAATGGGAAAGTATCATTATCCCCGTTACAAAAGATAATCGGATTTCCCGCATCGGGAAGAGTCATCAGATAGTTAGCCCCAAAGTCGCGACAAGTGAAACGGGCACTCCGGTCATGGTCATCCCACGTCTGAGTGGCCATTTGCACCGGAATCAATAAACAGATTGTCATTAATACACCAACTTGCAGTGTAGAAGTCGTTTTCCGGCGAAGCGCATCACACAATCCGGCAGCCCCTATCCCTATCCAGATAGCAAAAGCATAGAATGAACCGGCGTATGCATAGTCCCGTTCGCGCGGCTGACCGGGTGTTTGATTCAGATAAAGCACAATAGCCAGTCCTGTCATAAAGAAGAGGAAAAACAGTACACTAAACTGCTGTTTGCCTTTCTTGCTGCGATTCCATTGCCAATAGATGCCGAACAGTCCTAATAATAGCGGCAATCCGTAAAACACATTGTGCCCTTTGTTCTGGCGCAGGGATTCCGGCAACAAACTCTGGTCTCCCAACCTTAAATTATCCAACCAGGAAATTCCTGTTATCCAGTTCCCATGTTCCGGTTCGCCACTTCCTTGCACATCGTTCTGCCGTCCTACAAAGTTCCACAAGAAATAGCGCCAATACATATAGTTGAGCTGATAGGTAATGAAATAAGTCAGGTTTTCTTTTTGTGTGGGAGCAACCTCGTTTCCTCCTGTCCAATTTTTGTAAGAAGAAGCCATGCGCTCACTCCACATCCGAGGAAACAGCATATTCTGAGTATAGCACACGTCTTCTTTATGCCGGATTATTTTATATTTGCCTTCTTCTTTATCCGGGCGATATACAGCACTCCCCTTTGTGGTTTTTACTCTGTAATAGTCACCCTCGGGCACATATTCCGGTTCGGAAGCGTAGGTTTTTCCATAAAGCAGGGGAGCACTTTCATACTGCTCTCGGTTCAGATAACTTTTGAGCGTAAAAATATTGTCCGGCGCATTCTCATTAAGCGGAGTATTGGCGTTGGCACGAATCAGTATCACCGCATAGGTGGTATAGCCTACGGTGAGCATAAGCAAGCACCATAAAGAAGTATGCAACATACGTTTTCGGAAACGATAAATGGCTCCGGCCAGTACGAAAAATGTTAAAGCTAAAAAGCTTATCAGCCCTGTGTGGAAAGGAAGCCCGAATACATTGACAAAAAGCAATTCGAACCAGCCTCCCATGTCAGCCATGCCCGGAATATAAACAAAAAGAATAAATATAATGAGAAGACCGGATATAGCAATTGCCGCAGCTACTCCTTTAAGCGATATCGTCCGATATTTCTGATAATAGAAAACCAACACAATAGCCGGGATACAGAGCAAATTAAGCAAATGCACTCCGATTGACAGCCCTATGATATAAGCTATCAGGATAAGCCAACGGTCGCCATATACCGAATCCGACTCATCTTGCCAGCGAAGAATCATCCAAAACACCAGTGCCGTAAGAAAAGAAGAGAAGGCATAGACTTCACCTTCTACCGCACTGAACCAGAATGTGTCACTGAATGTATATGCCAAGGCTCCAACAAACCCTGCCCCCAGAATGATGATAACATCCGCCGTTGATAAACTCTGCCCATCATTTATTATCAGGAACCTTACTAACCGGGTGATACTCCAAAAAAGAAATAAGATACAACCGGCACTCAGCAACGCATTCAGAAAATTAACCATCCAGGACACTTGTGACGGGTCGGAAGCAAACTGAGTAAACAAGTTTCCAACAAGCATATAGAAAGGTGCACCCGGCGGATGCCCCACTTGTAACTTTTCAGCACACGAAATAAATTCGGGACAGTCCCAAAAACTGACAGTAGGTTCAATTGTCATTCCATATACAAAAGCTGCTATCACAAAGACAATCCACCCACTAAAATCATTCCACTTTTTAAATAATAAGTTGCTCATTGTTCTGTAACTTTTTTGTTTGCAAAGTTATAGAACAGCCCCGTAAAAGAGAAGAAATTTACCGGACGAGCACGGACATCCCGGCAGCATAGTCAACTGATAACCAACAACATCACGTTACCAATTACAGACAAATTCAGACTTACAATGATTTTACAATATCTTCCAACGATTCTTTAGAGTTTGCCAACATCAGTTTCTCCGTTTTTATCCTGGAGATTCTCCGGGTCAGAGTCTCAACAGTCAGTTTCATTAAATCAGCAAAACAAGCGGGCTGAACGCCTTCGCGTAAAAAGGCACATACCCTTAAATCCTCTTCCGTAAGTTTCGGACTTATCCCTCTCAATTTGGATACAAGTCCGTAAACACTCTCCTGAAGCCGCAAAAGTTCGGTCCAGTCTTTCTCAGAGAAAAAAGATACTTTAGAAGATAAAGCCGTTCGCTCCTTCAACTGACGGACTTTTGAGACAACCGGAGAGCTCTCATAAATATATTGTTGGAGGGATTGATATTTTTCTTCAAGATAATTACATTGCATCACCAGTTTGTCAGCTTCGACCTCTTTCATCTGCATTTCTTCCTTAAAGGTATCCAGTTGCGAATGTACTGTCAGATGTTTCTTCCAAAGTAACCCAAGCAAGAGAGACATAACACCCAATAAACCTAAAGCAGAAGATAAAATGACAGTAGAGTTATCTTTGCTGTCAATCAACATCAACTGGCTGGCGTATGCTTTTCTTTCCATCTCCAGTGCTTCGTCAAAGTTTTCATATTTCTGATAATACAGGCTGCATCTCTTGCAAATCTTAGTCATTTGCTCATATTCTTCTGCTTGTGCTGCTAATTTTATTGCTTCCTTGAAATGAACTTCGGCGTCTTTCTCCTGATTCAAATCACTCTCTACGCATGCCAGATAATAATAGGCTCTCGACTTTTGAAGTTCATTTCCATATTGCTCATAATAAGATACCGCCTGACGAATCTGATTATCAGAAGAATGAGGTATATTCTTATCTTCATTGAACTGAGTACAAAGCAAATTATATTCTGCAAGTTGCTCCTCATTCATCTGGTTCATTTGAATCGTTTCAAGAATAATGGATGCCGTATCCGGATCTTGCTCTATTAATTGAGCGGCTTTGTCCAATCCTTGTTTCACATTAGTCCCCTCCGGATGACATGCAACCAAAGAAAGGATAAATACATACAATAAAATTTGAAGATTACTCATAGTCTCAATTTTTGATCTCTGCATACAAATATGCGACAAATTTATAAGATTATCGTTAGAATAACGAATATTTCGAATGTACTTCCGATGCATCTGTAGTGTATCCGGAATGCACTTGAGCCATACTTGCTCCGTACTATC
>NZ_MSHA01000070.1:41066-98764 GCF_001940965.1 Bacteroides sp. Phil13
GATAGTACGGAGCAAGTATGGCTCTGATACAATCCAGGTACGGTGCAGATACAAAAGAAACCTAAACTTTTCCATACAGAGTTTGATTATTCGCCCGAAAAATCTTATATTTGAATAAATAACTCAATGCTTATGGCAAATCCGATTATTCCGGGAATACCCGAAGCAGAACAAGGGCTGTTGTATCAGAAACTAAACGAATACAACCGGGGAAGAACATCTTACAAAGATGCAGGTGCTTATCTGGTGGTGTTGCCCCATCCTGGCTATCCCCGTTACTCATTATGGGTTTATTCTCCACTACCCGAACGCCAGTCTATTTTTTACATTCAAGACCTTTCTACAAATATCCATGAAAGTCTGCGGGTAGCAAGCAGTCTATGTTATTACTCTCCCCGCTGCATGCTATTGGTGGAGTATAATGCTAAACGTATGCAAAGCAAGGGAGACGATATCATTGCTTTCGGGAAGTATCGCGGACATTTTCTGCACGAGATTTTCCGCATCGGCCCGAGTTATGTAAGTTGGATTGCCTATAAATTCACGCCCCGCATTCCTAAACAGGAACGTTTCGTAGAAATAGCCCGGATATACCATTCCGTTCATCTGGATATTCAGAAACGGCAGGCAAGGCAGAAATATTCTACCAGCCGCTTCCTGGGCAAGGAAGGAGATAAAGTAGAGAATCTAACACTGAAAGTACTGCGTGTACGGTTGGAAGACGATCCTTACAAAACAATGGTCAAAGGAACAACTCCCTATTTTTATGTCCGACAAATACTGACGCTGGAAGATTCTATCGGTAATCTGGTTACTTTCCGGATAAGCTCCCGTACGGCAAGCCGTGAATCGGGACAAGTACCCGGTACAGAGCATGCTTTCCAACCCGGTGAGACGGTATTTATCGTCTCAGCGCGTATCTCATGTACCTTTGCTTCGGGAAACAAGCAATATACACGACTGAATTATGTTAAGTTTAAATAATCATAAAAGATAGGCCGGTCTCTTTCCTGTTAAGAACATTCGTCCTTACTTTACCGGTAGAAAAGGGGGTGCTATAAATATAGCTGAGATTATACCCAATGAACCTGATACGGTTAGTACCGTCGAAGGGAATTTTTCTTCTTATCTTCTTACTATTCGTTTATACTACTGCCCCTTTCTGCAAGTATAATTTCTAAATTCAGAGTTTGAATGTTTGACGTACAATTCATTACGCATTTTACGGCATCTATTTCTTATCCGGACTCCGCACGTATAGCTCTCGAAGGAGGTTGCCGCTGGGTACAACTTCGGATGAAAGACGTTTCCGAAGAAGAACTGAAAAACACAGCCATGCACGTGCAGGAACTCTGCCGCCAATACGGGGCTACCTTCATCATTGATGATCGTGTAGATCTGGTGAAAGAAATTGGTGCGGACGGTGTCCACTTAGGAAAACTGGATATGCCGATAAAAGAAGCAAGGAAAATGCTGGGCAAAGGGTTTATTATCGGTGGAACTGCCAACACATTCGCGGACATCAGGCAACACGTTGCCGATGGTGCCGACTACATAGGTTGCGGCCCTTTCCGTTTCACAACTACCAAGCAAAAGTTATCACCTATCTTGGGACTGGACGGCTACCGCTCCATACTCGTACAAATGCAGGAGGAAGGTCTAACCATCCCTATTGTTGCTATCGGTGGAATCACACGCGAAGACATTCCATCCCTGAAAGCATTAGGACTGAGCGGGATAGCACTGAGCGGCGGTATTCTGAAAGCTGAGAATCCTGTACTTGAAATGGAGACAATTATACGACTGACCCAATAGCAATCAATTAGTGAACCATGGAAGATAAAACAAAAATTACTTATCCCGAATCCGAGAAAGTCTATATGCAGGGGCAACTCTATCCTTACCTGAAGGTGGGGATGCGAAAAGTGAACCTCACCCCTACCGTAGTAGTGGAAAACGGGAAGAAAGTCATGACGGAGAATACCCCCGTCTACATCTATGACACAAGTGGTGCATACAGTGATCCAAACCTGAAAGTAGACTTAAAGAAAGGTCTGCCACGCCTCCGCGAACCGTGGATACAGGAACGGGAAGTTGAACGACTACCGGAAATCAGTTCCGAATATGGAAAGATGCGCCTGGCGGATAAAAGTCTCGATCCCTTACGTTTCGACCATATCACCTTGCCCTATCGTGCAAAGGAAGGAAAAAAGATTACCCAAATGTATTATGCTAAACAGGGTATTGTTACCCCGGAAATGGAATATGTAGCTATCCGTGAAAACATGAACTGCAAAGAACTGGGTATAGATACTTACATCACACCTGAGTTTGTAAGGGAAGAGATTGCAGCAGGGCGTGCAGCATTGCCTGCTAATATCAACCATCCTGAGGCAGAACCTATGATCATCGGTTCAAAGTTTCTTGTAAAGATCAATACCAATATTGGAAATTCGGCTACTTCCTCTACCATTGAAGAAGAGGTAGAAAAAGCCGTTTGGAGTTGCAAATGGGGTGGAGACACATTGATGGATTTATCTACAGGAGAGAACATCCACGAAACCCGCGAATGGATCATCCGTAATTGTCCCGTTCCGGTAGGTACAGTCCCTATGTATCAGGCTATGGAAAAAGTACGCGGAAAAGCGGAAAACCTTACTTGGGAGTTATTCCGGGATACACTGCTCGAGCAGTGTGAACAAGGAGTGGATTATTTTACAATTCATTGCGGCATACGCCTGAAGAATATCCATTATGCTAACGAACGCCTTTGCGGAATGGTGAGTCGTGGTGGCAGTATCATTTCACAATGGTGCAAAGTACATCAAAAGGAAAGTTTCCTGTATGAGCATTTTGATGATATATGTGATATATGTGCACAATATGATGTGGCACTCTCTTTAGGAGACGGTTTACGTCCCGGAGCGATTCGTGATGCCAATGACCGGGCCCAGTTTGCTGAGTTGGACACAATGGGCGAACTCGTAGAGCGTGCCTGGGCGAAGAATGTACAGGCATTTATCGAAGGTCCCGGTCATGTGCCGATGCATAAGATCAGAGAGAATATGGACCGGCAGATAGAAAAATGCCACGGAGCACCATTTTATACCCTCGGTCCGCTGGTAACGGATATTGCACCGGGATACGACCATATCACAAGTGCCATCGGCGCAGCACAAATCGGTTGGTACGGAACAGCAATGCTTTGCTATGTAACCCCGAAAGAACATCTCGCTCTGCCTCAAAAAGAAGATGTCCGTATAGGAGTGGTCACTTATAAAATAGCTGCACATGCTGCGGATCTTGCCAAAGGCCATCCGGGTGCGGAGATCCGGGACGATGCCCTGAGTAAAGCCCGCTACGAGTTCCGCTGGAAAGACCAGTTTAATCTGAGTTTGGACCCGGAACGTGCCTTGCAATATTACAAGGAAGCAAACCATCTGAACGGGAAGTACTGCACGATGTGCGGACCTAACTTCTGCGCCATGCGAATCAGCCAAGGGCTGAGGGATTGCGAAACCAGCTACTAGATACAAGCTACAAGATACGAGTCGCTGTACCAATATACGGTGATACTCGTAGCTTGTAACTAGTAGGCAGTAGCTCCTCCATAACTTTTTAAACTTATAAGAACATGATTGAAACAAAAGTATCCAAAGGTATCATTAGTACCTATTTTGAGAAATTAGAAAGAAACCTTGATCTGGATGTCGCCATTGTAGGTGGTGGTCCGTCGGGTATCGTAGCTGCTTACTATCTGGCAAAGGCCGGATTGAAAGTAGCACAGTTTGACCGTAAACTTGCCCCCGGCGGTGGCATGTGGGGTGGCGCTATGATGTTCAACCAGATTGTAATTCAGGAAGAAGCTATTGATATTATAAAAGAATTCAATATCAATCACGAGAAGTATGAAGACGGGCTCTATGTAATGGACTCTGTGGAAAGTACTTCCGCATTGCTTTACCATGCCGTACATACAGGAGCCACCGTATTCAACTGCTATTCTGTAGAAGATGTCATTTTCAAAAATAACACAGTAAATGGAGTAGTCGTAAACTGGACTCCCGTATTGCGCGAAGGCATGCACGTAGACCCACTGAACATCCTTGCCAAAATAGTAGTGGACGGAACAGGACACGACAGCGAAATCGCCGCTACCGTGGCACGCAAAAATGGCAGCCGCCTGGCTACCGAAACAGGTGGTGTGATTGGTGAACGTTCACTGGACGTAATTGCAGGAGAAGAAGAAGTAGTAAACGGTACAAAAGAAATTTATCCGGGACTGTACGTTTGCGGTATGGCAGCTTCTGCCGTTTCGGGAACTCCACGCATGGGCCCTATCTTCGGTGGCATGTTGATGTCAGGTAAAAAGGTTGCTGAAGAGATTATTGCAAAGTTGAAGAAATAAATCTTTCATAGACTATTTTTCCATATATACCGGGCGAGCGATTATCCGTTTCTACGACGTCACATACAATTGATAGAGACGAAAATCTTTCGCCCGTATATTGTTTTATCCTTTTGTGACCTTGCTAAATCTATTTTTCTTATCAGGTGTTATTTTCTCCGGCAGAAATTATCAATGAACAACAAAATTATATAATTTTGTTTCCTACGAACACTTTGATAAATATTTAGCAAATTTATTACTGACACATCATGAAATATTTCTTCTTTTTAGCAGTAAGTATATTACTAGCCTCATGCAGGAATAATAATACGGGTAGTAATACTCAAAATAATATTTTACAGGCAGATCTGCAGCCCTCGACACTATCCATACATGAAATTTTTGACAGTATTCAGGTAATTCCCCTGGAAACTACAGATAGTTGTCTGCTGAGAGCCCCTGTAAAAGTCACTACCGGTAACAACAGAAACTATATCCTCGACTGGAAAAGTTTCCAGGTATTTGTATTCGATGACGAAGGGCACTTCCTGCACACTATCGGCAAAAAAGGACAAGGTCCCGGAGAGTATCGGGAAGTTTATGACATGATTGTGGATGAAAGCCGGAAACAGGTAAAGTTGCTTTCACCTTTCGGTAGTTTATATGTTTATGATCTGGAAGGGCAATTCATTAAGCAGATACGATTACCGGATAAAAGTAATTACCAGTCTATGGTAGCGATGGGAGACAAAATCATAACATGGACAATTCCCAATGGCAGCGACGAACCGTGTATCACCATTGTGAAAGCAGATACCGGAGAAGAGGTGAACAGTTTATGGAAAGGACCACGCATTCTGAATTCCGTAGCACCAGGCTGTTTCTATACTTATCATAAGAAAAGCTACTTTGCTCCTGCTTTTCACAATAATGAGGTCTATGAAATTACGGAAGATAGCCTGCTATTAGCTTATAAATGGAATTTTGGCGAAGACAACATCGATATCTCCAGCTATAAATTTACTTTTACCGATGGCAATCAGGCAGAAGAAGGACGGCTTCTAACCCTATATCTGAAAGAGAATGCGATACCTTATTTACTAAGATCACAATATCAGAATGAAAAATTCTTTTATGCCGG
Organism: Bacteroides sp. Phil13; assembly: GCF_001940965.1. Taxonomy (NCBI): domain Bacteria; kingdom Pseudomonadati; phylum Bacteroidota; class Bacteroidia; order Bacteroidales; family Bacteroidaceae; genus Bacteroides; species Bacteroides sp. Phil13. The sequence continues at coordinate 46,598 of NZ_MSHA01000070.1, forward strand.
ATTATCATACGGTTGGTTTCCGAATCTGACTTTAAAGAATCTTTTTTACCGGAAGAGCGATGGAAAGAGTTTCTTATTCAAGGACACCCAAGAGGGGATACTGATCAGGCCGGAAGCTTTTGAAGATGAATATATCATGCAGTTTTCTTTCAATGAAGAATTCGAAGCGTATCAATCCGTATTGGCTCCGGAAGAATATCAGAAATTGATGTCCCGGCAGGAGGATGATAACCCTTGCCTCATTAAATTATACTTCAAATAAGAAACCGGCTACCATTTTCATGGAAAGAAAAAGATTATTCTGCACAATGTTTCAGTTTTCTGAAATGGGTAAGCAGTTGTTCGGTGTCTTCCCATGCATGATAACGATTCCAAATATCGCCCAATAAAGCAGCACCACCGAAACCTAAAGATTTGATTTCTGCAAGGTTTGCTTCACTGATCCCACCCAGAGCAATCACTTTTTCATTGATAATGCCTTTTTCTTGCGCTTGTCTCAGTGCCTCTGTTGAATAGCCCGAACGATATCCTTGTTTGGAAATACTGTCGTAAACGGGGCTCATGAGTACATAATCAAACCGAGGTGTTGTGGTTTCCACCTCTTCCAAGCTATGACAGGCACGACTTAATAGTCCATGGTAATTTTCAGGTGCTTCCGGATGACGGGAATTCAGGTGAATCCCTCCTAAAGAATACTTCTCTTTCAGAAGGAAGAAGTCATGAATAACAATCCGGTTTCTATATTCCATCGGGATTTCCTGTAGAAGACTTTCCACTTCATAGATTTCAGCCTCCGGCTTACGTAAATGCAATAAATCCAGTCCTGCCTTAAAAAGTTCAGTGAGGATACGCGCCTCACCCGGAAGAAAGTCCGGAGATGTAATGATAATGAGTTTCATGTCTTTATTTGTTATTTACAGGACTTATCAAAGACGGGAAATGCCATAAAGGACCATTCCCCTGCCCTATATGCAAATCTTTTCCGGCTTCGATAGCACAAGAAATGTATTCCTTGGCTTGCTCCACAGCTTCATACAAAGATGCTCCTTGTGCCAGGAATGTAGCAATTGCAGATGAAAGTGTACACCCTGTACCATGCAGATTGCCGGAACGGATGCGATTGCTGCCAAAGATATTCAGCTGATTTCCATCATAAAGCACATCACACATTTCATTACCCTTCAAATGACCTCCTTTAATAAGAAAAGCACAGTGATACTTTTCAAACAAGCAGCATGCAGCACCCTCCATTTCATCAACCGTATGAACAGGTTGCTGTAGCAGAACTTCTGTTTCGTGTAAATTAGGAGTAACAAGAGACACTTCCGGAAGCAATAGCGTGCAAATAGCTTCCACTGCCTCATCCGTCATCAGATTGTGCCCACTGGTAGAAACCATTACCGGATCGAGAACCACCTGCTGGGGTGAATATTGATGTAACAACCGTGCTATTTCACTAATAATCTCCACATTTCCGGTCATACCTATCTTAATGGCATCCGGCCGTAAATCTTCCATCACGGCCTGCATCTGCTTACCTACCAGTTCTGCCGGCACAGGATGCACAGCTTGCACACCTAATGTATTCTGCACAGTGATTGCAGTGATTGCAGTAGCAGCATATCCGCCCAATGCGGAGATAGTCTTTATATCCGCCTGTATGCCTGCACCACCGGAACTGTCGGAACCGGCAACGGAAAGAACAATCGCTTTTTTATCCATAAGTCAGGTTATAATCTGATAACACTTCCTGTCCGACTACTTTCCCAAGCCGCTTCAATCAGCCGGATAACACCAAGAACTCCGCGGGCATCACTTTGCAAGACCTCTCCTTTACGGACATGCTGATAAATATTCTCATAGAAAGCAGCATAGTTACCAGGAAGGGTTGGATAGGATTCACGCACCACATCCCCATTCTTTTCCGTATGAAGTATTCCCCACTGGGATTTATCTTCCTCTCCCCAATGCGGAGTATCCGGCAGTATGCCTTTAGTTAGATCTGCTTCCTGAGGATCAAGACCGTACTTCACATACGAACCTTCCGTGCCATGAAGCACAAAGCGAGGTTCATTCTCACACATCAGATAACTGGCTTTCAGTGTAATCTTCACTTCCGGCGCATGGGCAGGTTTCAGTAAGTGGATAATGAAGTAATCATCCACTTTACCACCAGTACGCAAAGTTGCAATATCGGCAAATACAGCTTCGGGCATACCGAACAACTGCACAGCCTGATCTATGACGTGGGCACCCAGATTATAAGTCAGGCCTCCGCCACTCTCCCCGGTTTCTTTCCAGGTATTGGGTTTGATGAAATTCCGGTAACGGGGAAAGGTGGATTCAAATTCTACCAAACGACCTAACAGACCTTTGTCCAATATTTCTTTCACGGTCAGGAAGTCGCAATCCCAACGGCGATTCTGGTAAACGCTCAGGGTTAACCCTTTTTCCGCAGCAAGAGCCACAAGTTCTTCCCCTTCTTCTACGGTAGTAGTGAAAGGCTTTTCCACAATAACATGCTTTCCGCCTTCGAGAGCACGACGGGCATATTCATAATGGGAACTATCCGGAGTATTTACAACAACCAGTTCCAGCTCCTCCATCCCTATTAATTCTTCAAAACTACGCACAATACGGGATTGTGGATATTTCACCTTCGACAATTCCTTGCTGCGTTCCGTAATCGCAGTCAACTCAAAATGGGGATTGGTGGAAATAAAAGGAGCATGAAACACCTGCCCCGACATTCCGAAAGCGGCCAATCCAGTTTTTATCTTATCCATATAAATTTCTTTTTCTTGCAGCAAAACTAATGAAATTATCATTTATTTGCCACATAAAACAATGACTATATCACAATCCTTGCAAGATTTATCATCTGCATTTGTACACTGTTATAGTTTTTTTAGTACAATGAGAGCCTGATTCATCTCAACGGCCTTATTCCATATTTCCTGCAACTGGCTATAATACTCGGAAGGCATAACAGAGGAATTCAAACTGAATGAATAGTTCACAATGACATTGTTTCCGTTTCTTTGAATCATATATTTGCATTGCAGTTTACCATCTTCAGTCTTCACTACTTGCGAGTGAGGTATTTCTTCCACTTCATATCCTTCGGGAAGCGTCAGTGCACAAGAGAGATTCAACCGATACAGATAGGGAAACTCAACCGGAAGAATTCGCTCCGACTGTATAAAAGGATTCTTGGTCAACTGCGGGAATAGCATCGGATTGATATAGATGTGGTCCTCCGACTTCTCTGCTTCAAGTATAAAATCAAAATCTTCCTGTATGGTTACAAAGTCATCTTCCATCTCTGTTCGTTTCAGATTGCTGATAGCCAGCTTTTCTTTAACCAATTCCTGCTTATTTACAAGAGAGTCTTTGGTCTGATACTCTTTCCTATATTCCAAAGCATCATATCCCTTCAGAATAGTAGTCCGGCGCCCCGTTATCTGATTTCCCTGAGCATTCGCACTAATCTTCATAAAAATCTGGTTGGTAGGTATCTCCTGCAAATTCACCCACTTCTTATTTTCAGGTATATCTGCAGAAAGTATACGTGCTTTAGTTACAGACAATTCAACGGGCAGCACATTAAGAGCCGGTACATCCATCGAGCCATCCAAATAAACATATTTACCTCTAACCTCATCATAAATAGCAACCACAAAAGTGTTCAACTTCTGAAGGGAAGGAAAACTGACCGGCAACATTCCTACAGAGCGTCGACTCATGACAACAGGATAAGCTTTGATACCAAAGCTTTTGAGCATGCCGATAAATATAAAATTTAAATCAGCGTTACTACCGGTTCCGGTCTTAAGTACTTTATCCAGATTTTCGCTATACAATTTATATTCTCCATTCCATGAAAACTTCTGCTTTAGCAATTGGAATGTTCCTATTACTTTTTTGTTAAAATCCAAATTGCCTGAACGGCTAAGTTCCCGAATCTCTTCAATATATGGATTCCGCCACAACAAGTTCGCACCGAAACTCTTACTCTCTTCCCTGGTCAGTTGCTTGTCCACATCTTCCCAGTTCTGGCTATAAGGCTTATAGTCTTCACCCGGATAATTAGTGCCTTGCAGATCGAAACTGACCTGTATTTTATAGTCCTCCGGGCACCAACAGAAAGATTCATCCTGACGGATAGCAGGCAAATTCCGGGAGGTGAATGTTAGTTTCCGTGCCGAAATAGAAAAGTCATGGGCAACTCTTGCTACACCACTTGTCGTATGTTGCTTAGCCTGCATCGAACTTTTCTCTTCCAAGACATCTATATATTGACGGCCTCTGAACTCAACATTGTATACAAATACATGAGGAATGGTTATTTCATATTGGTTGTATACTACAGGAAGTTCTTCCTGCATCATCCAGTTTTCTATGTGCACAGAATAATCAGAAACCACTTTATAATGATACTCTATAACCGTTCCAACCTTGACAGTAGGCAACGAAAACTTTAAGACTTTGTAATAGGTATTCACCCGTTCATTAGAAACCAGCTCCCGCTTCAGGCGAGTCTTAGTCATTTTCCTATTTTCCAGATTATAAGAGCATCCGTCCAAGTTCAAAATACCATCTTTCTCTTTATCTCTGTCAGAAGGTGCATAGTAAGGAATAGCCACATCTGCATGTGATACTCCCTGCGGTTTCAATATCTTAATACGCACCCAATGTTCCGTAAACAACCGAAAACCATCATCGTAAGTAAAGCCACTCTTACCCTTATGAAATAAATAAACTGCAGTTGCAGTGGTATCAGGGACATATGCAGTCAATGCCAACTCTTCCTTGGAGGGTCTACCATACTTTAAATCAGGCTCAATTACAGTAGTAGCTTTTTGTGCGAAAGCTATCGGAAAGCACAAGAAAATAAACACGTAGAATATGAACAACTTGTTTTTCATAATTTGACTTTTTGAGGTTACCAATTATACAAAAGTAATAATTAATACAATACAGCAGTAACTATCTCATAAAAAATAAAGACTCATTACCTTGTAACTTCGCAAGCATGTCATCAAATTGAAGATTGCAAATTTAAGATTCTGACTTCTATAACCCTAAGAAATTGGATATTAAACTAAATTCTTACATGAAAATCATACTAATTAGGTAAGAAACAAGTATTTTTGCCGCACACATTATTTATATAAATACCATGAAGAAAATTATTTTTTGGGTCTGTCTGTTCCCTATCCTCTGGACAGCATGCAACAATACCGCTACTCCCCGCAAAGAATCCGGTGAATGGGCAAGGGTTCCCGAAATCCTGAAAAAGATTGTTCCCCCTACGTTTCCGGACAGCATATATGACGTAACTGCCTATGGAGCAAAGAGTGATACGACTTTCGACAGCCGTCCTGCCATACTGGAAGCCGTCAACCAATGCAATCAAAACGGTGGTGGCACTGTACTCATTCCTGCCGGAAACTATTTCAGCAAAGGTTCCATCCTTCTGAAAAGTAACGTGAATCTACACGTAGCCGAAGGTGCACGCCTGGAATTCTCCACCGTAGCTTCCGACTATCTCCCCATGGTATTGACCAAATGGGAAGGAACAGAATGTTTCAACTACTCCCCTTTCATCTATGCATATCAATGTACCAACATTGCCCTGACCGGTAAAGGTACGATTGATGGAAACGGGGCTATAACATTCAACGGCTGGCATGCATTGCAAGGGCCTGCTGTGAATCGTCTGCGTCAAATGGGCAGCGACTCCATTCCGGTATACGAACGTGTATTTGGAGAAGGGCATTACCTGCGCCCCTGCATGATACAGTTCTACGGCTGCAAAAATGTACTGGTGGAAGATGTGCAAATCTACGATTCTCCCTTCTGGATCATTCATCCTGTATTCTGCGATAATGTCACCGTACGCAATGTATATATAGACAGCAACAACTACAATAACGATGGCTGCGACCCGGAATCAAGCACCAACGTACTGATTGAAAACATGGACTTCAACGTGGGGGATGATGGTATCGCCATCAAATCTGGGCGCGACCAGGACGGTTGGCGCATCGGACAGGCTACGGAGAACGTAATTATCCGGAATTGCCACTTCGCCCGATGGGCTATTACCATCGGTAGTGAAATGTCCGGCGGAGTACGGAATATTTTTATCGAGGATTGCAAGATAGACAGTTGCCGCAACGGAATTTACTTCAAATCAAATTTGGACCGTGGCGGATACTTCGAGAATCTGAATATGCGCCGGATAGAAGCGAATGTCTGCCTGTGGGGAGTGATTAATTTCCGTACGAACTACCACGGATACCGCGGTGGAAATCATCCGACACTCTTCCGTAATATCTGTATAGAAGATGTGACTTGTAACTGTGTAGATAGCGTAGCACTTATGGCAAATGGATTACCGGAAGCCAAACTATACAACATTACCCTGCGGAATATAAAGGTGAAGAAAGCACCGAAAGCCATACAGATGGACAATGTAGTGAACTTAACACTCGAAAACGTTGAGGTGAACGGAAAACAGATTACTTCTGCTGAGCAAACTGATTAACAACAGAAAGGATTATATCCCCATGTCCAAAACATGGGGATATTTCATTTATTCTTATTCAACTTAATAAACTCACTGGGAGTAATTCCAAATTGCTTCATGAAACATGAGGTAAAATATGAAGTGGTAGAAAATCCTAAACTCTCAGCAACTTCATTGATCCGAAGATCACCTTTAGCCAACATTTCAGCAGCCTTCTTTAATCGGCATAAACGGATAAAGTCATTAGGTGCCAAAGAAGTGATAGCTTTCACTTTTCTATAAAGTGTAGATACACTCATATTCATATATTCAGCCAGACTTTCAACCGACAAACAGGAATCAGACAAATTATTCATCACATAATCATTCATCTTGCCAATAAATTTCTCATCTATACTGTTAGACGCGACACTTATGAGATGTGCATGAGGTGAGCGGACAAATGTAGAACGGATAAGCTCTCTGTTAGCTAAAAGATTTGAAACCTGAGCCAGTAAATGCTCTGTAGAGAACGGCTTCTCTATATAGGCATCAGCTTTCGATTCCAGTACATCAATATGGGCCTGTAAAGAAACTTTAGCTGTTAATACAATAATAGGAATATGACAATATTTTATATTTGTTTTGACAGACTTACACAATTCAATTCCATCCATTACCGGCATCATCAAATCACTAATAATCAGCGATACTACATGACTTTCCAATATTTCCAATGCTTGTTTTCCATTATCGGCAACCAACACATTATATTGTGGGGTTAATTCTTCACAAACAAACTGACGCAATTCCACTTCATCATCAACCACCAGTACATTATACATACTCTTATGCATATAGTCTTTATTTCCTTCTACAGAAGAGGTTTCCTTATAAAAAGGAGAATGTCCCGGCTCTGCAACATCATGCTGTTCCAAGGGTAAATCAAGCACAAAGGAATTCATCTCAGTAATGGAATTATCAAGATAAAAAGCGCCATTATGCATCTCGGCCAGTGATTTAGCTAAAGGCAACCCTAATCCGGAACCTTTTGCCGGTACTCTTGCATCTTCTCCGAAATACTGGAAAAAAGGTTTAAAAATGTCTGTTGTCACATCTTTTGGGATTCTTTCTCCATCATTATTCACCCTAATCCGAACAATAGAATTGTCTTCTTTCTGTATACTCACTAAAGATACCTCAACAATATGGTCACAGAATTTAATCGCATTGTTCAACATATTACTTAATATCTTTATCAAAGCCTCTTTATCAGCTATTATTTCACATCCCTCATCAGGCATGGAAAAATGAAAATCAATACATCTGGTTTGAGCTATCGGAGTAAAACGGCTATAAGTCTCTTCAAGTAGTTGTTTGATATCCAGTTTTACAAAACTCATCAAGAAGGTAGAAGACTCTATCTTTCTGAAATCAAGTAGCTGATTTACCAGATCGAGCAAACGCTGAGTATTCTTACTCATAACAGCTATATTTTCATTCTCAGCAAGTTTCTTTTCTCCCGACTTTATTATACGGTTCAGTGACCCCATTATTAATGTCAAAGGAGTTCTTATTTCATGAGTAATATTTGTAAAGAAACTAATCTTAGCCTGAAGAATTTCCTTATACTTCTCGTTCTGTAACATTTCTATCTGATGTCGTTCTTTCTCTTTGAGTTTTCTTCTATATCTGATGAAAAACCAAGTAAATGTAGTAAAGATAATAAGAACATACAAGAAATATGCAAACGGCATACTCCAGAATGGAGGTTTTACAATGATAGCCAATGAAGAAGCTTCGCCAGTCCATGTTCCGCTTTCTCTTGAAGCTTGTACACGAAGGGTGTATTTCCCCGGTGGTAACTTTGTATAATACAATTTCTTAGGTCCTTGACTAACAATCCATTCATGATCTAACCCTTCAAGCTTATATCTATACCATACATCCTGAGAAATAGAATAAGTAGGTATAGCAAAATCAATACTAAAAGTAGACTGATCATAACGCAATGTTATTTTAACTGTAAAAATAATCGATTGTTTCAAAGGAGAATCCGGTTGATAGGTCTCTATCTCTTTATTAAATAACTGAAAACCTGTAAAGAATACTTTTAATGGTTCTGATACCTTTATAAAATTCTCTGGCGAGAAAGCTATCATTCCTTTCAATGAGCCAAAATAAATATTGCCTATTCGATCCTGATAGCCGGAATTATAATTAAATTGATCTATCGGCAATCCATTCGACGTTGTAAACCTGCTTAAAGCTTTCAGCTCAGGATCATAATGCAATAAGCCATTCGAAGTAGTCACCCATAACATTCCTGTGGCATCCTCTATAATCTGATAAATAATTTGTCCGGAATAATCCAGTTTAGATAAAGTCTGAGTAAATGTCCCATCTGTCCTGTCATAAAGAAAAAGCCCGTTTCCTTCAGTACCAATCCATAAACGCTTCCGAGAATCTTCGAAGATAGTAGTGATATAGTTACTTATGAATGGCATTGTCTTAACTGTTATCTTCTCATGTATCCCATTATATTTAAATGTAAACAATCCTCTCCCCATTGTAACAACCCATAAAGTATGATCTAAATCCTCATAAATGGAATGTACAAGTCCCCAGTCCAGTTGCGGAACAATTTCAAATCTATTCTTTGACTCTACATAGCGGTATAACCCTCCCATTGTACCAACCAATATTTCATTAAAAGAAGTCTTCCTGAAACAAACGATCCCATTAACCAATAATCCGGAACCAGTATTCTCACTACAGAAATGATTGATTATATTTTGCGACTTCAAATCAAACAGGTAGATACCACTATCAAAAGTTCCAATCCATATCATATTCTTATCAACCAGCAAGCATTGTATATTTTTGGAAATGGGACGTCCGTCCCATTTCAGATTAGTCAATGCCCTGAATACTTTTGTCTTGGTATCAAAATAGCATAACCCTCCATCTTCAGTTCCTACCCATAAATTTCCTTCCACATCCGGATGAATTTCACGAATAACATTTGCCTTTATACTTCCTTTTTCATCTTTCGGCAGATACTTATCAAACAATGTATTATTACTCGACAAGTAATTCACACCACCAAAAAAAGTCCCTACCCAAATACCTTCTTCACGATCTTTCAACAACATATGAACAGCATTATCAGAAAGCGAATAAGCATCATTATACGACTTCTGTAAATGATCAATAAATCCCAAATCCAATTGATAGATATGAATGCCTGACTCTGTACCAAACCAGAATTCATCTTTATTCCGTTGAATAGCCGTATGGATATAAATAGGATTATTCTGAGAATCATTGCTAAACAAGACTTTAACTTCACCATTGTTAGGGGAAAAACGCCTGGCCCCAATACGATCTGTAGTCACAACCAAGTCTCCATTACTACATTCCAGAATCCGATAAAGTAGAATATGTTTTGTTTTCTCTTCTTTTGTCAATATAGGATAAGACGAAAACTCCATGCGTTGAGGGTTAAACAAATAGATATTACCATCCAGACCTAATACCCACACACTACCGGACTGAGTCACTGTTATCCCTGTAGGCACAAAGAAATCAGATGCAGCAAAAAACTTATGATTTCCATTTTTTACATCCAAGCAATATATGCCCTTGGAATTTATAACCCAAAGGTTTCCCTGCTTGTCAAAAACTAAATTATCTATTAAACCTTCAATTGTCAAGTCAGCACTGACAAACGGAGCAAAAGTATCCTTCTCCGGATTGTAAATACATAAACCATCTGAAGTTCCTAACCAGAGAGAACCATCCGGTGCTTCCGCCAGAGCAAGAACTGTATTATTGGGAAGAGAATTGGGCTGTTCCGGATCGGCCACATAGTTCTTAAACTTTGTACCATCGAACCTATTCAGACCAACTTTCGTACCAAACCACAGGAAACCTCTACGATCTTGAACTGCACAGAAAACAGTTTGCTGAGAAAGCCCGTTCTCTTTGTCATATCGCTTAAAATAATAGTTTTCGGCAAAAAGGTTAGTTACTACCAAAGAGAGAAAAATTAGTAATAACGCTATTTCTTTTTTCTTTATGAGCATAACTATACAATATGATTCATTGAAAGTGATCTACAAATATACACAAAACAGACTACTCCCTCAACAATAGATGGTTCTTTTCCGATCATATATCAGACCAAAGCCATTCTATCTATGGAGAGGTTTTCCACCTACTCCATAGATTGTCAATCTACTGCGAAGTTCAGGTAAACTCATATCAATCTGAGATAGATCTTTTTTTCCGAAAGCTTCTTCCAGATTAACAATCGGCTCAATGTTCGCAATGCTTGCCCATGGGAGCCACAAGGATACAGACCTGAAAGCTAAATCAGCAACATTAGTTGCTTCTGGCATAAATGCACGATATTTATAATTCATTCTACCGTCAAAGTCTGTATTCAGTTTCGTATTATTCTGTAAGAGTTTTGCCATATGTAAATAGAGTTCATTTCCGGTTTTGATATACAATTTATACATTTCATAAAACATATAAGCTATAAAATTATCAGCACCCGAATGTCCCGTAGCAATAATAGAAAACCCTGTAATACCTCCTTTAACAAAAGGATTCTTTTTGGCATCCATTGCATCTCGGTTAGGAATGGCAAAATCATAACAATACGTCCAGCTCATAGCACAGTTTGCAGCATGTTCTGCCGCTTTCAGATATTTCAGATCCCCTGTCAGTTCATGTATAGCATTGAATCCGTAGAGAGCAAATATGGCTGCCTCTTTATCAACAGTATTAGGATTGTCTGGAGTTCCACCTACATATTTCCCTAATTTCAAATACAGTTCATTGTAAGAGAAATCAGCAGCTTTGATTGCAGCTTCTTTATATTTAGTCTCTCCGGTATGTTCAAACATCTTCACCAGGAATCTAATAGCCACCGGAGTATTCAATTTAGAAGTCCCATGAGTATTCCTATCCCCTCCCGTCTCAACATCACCATTCGTCTTATATGCTCTATAAAAAGAACCGTCTTCATTTTGTTTCTTCACCAAATTAGAAGCAACCCTTTTAAGAGCTTGATTCCACGCTTCCTGAGGTTCATTGTGAGCCACAGAAATACGATAGGCATCCAGTAGTCCTTCCATACCATCTACAAAACATCGAAGAAAACTTGGATATTCCCGCCTTTGTCCGGCTGTGGCATTATCAGCAGGATCCCACCATACAGTGGGGAAATAAGTTTTCATGATGGCATCAGAAATCCAGAAATCAACCATTGATTTACCTTTCCCCTTAGTCTCTGAATCATGATGATCCAGACCATAACGATACATGTGATATCCAACGGCTATTTGTTGTCCCACAAAACCCATTTGAAAAGATATCCCTTCAGTGTTTGTACCATCAGGTAAATCAAGTGACCATGGTAAACCTGCCGCTTTTATGTTTCCCTTTCCCAACATCCGATATTCAGCTTTAAAAAGTTCTATATTCTGCCGGTAGATTTCATCCATATTCATATCCACGATTGTCGGCTCTTCCGTTTTATAGCCCATACCAAACGCATACATCATAGCTTCATTATAATTATCCTTTTTATCAGGAATCAAGGCTACAGAATAGCTATGTATATTGCCCTCTTTCACCGAATGGTATCTTTTGGACCATATAGTCTTTGCATCCCTTTTTCTTCCGGCAACTTCATACGTTCTGGGCCCTTCTGCACACGGATAATGAAAATCCACCGACAATAAAGGATATATAGAGTAACCTATTGAACCATATTGTAACGCATCATTCACCTCATAGAATGTTCCACCACCAGGATTTTGTCCGACATCTATCCTAGGATTATAATGCATGAGGGTTAAAGTAGTTCCTGTTATCTTTTCCCGAAGCATAGCCAGCGGCAGTCCCGTACGCGTTTCTTTTACATACATCCGGTCAGTATTCAGGTCAGCAGCAACCGCATCCTCTCTTACTTCAGAGGTATTTCTATATAAAACAGAAGGAATAAAATACTCGAAATCATTGTTATCAGACGAACGAATCCCGGTTTGAAATGAAATTGTACTGGCAAATCCGACATCCTCTACCCGCGCTTCTTTCACCTTCACATCTCTATATATCCCAAATACCCCATCCTTTAATAAAGTATACTTATCTTCTACAATAAATACAGACCCTTTTTCCGTGTTGACACTGGCTGTAGCACAAAAGCCATATTTCTTTCTTATGACCTGATAATAAGGTTGCTTATAATCAGTTTCGATATATTCCCCCGTTGGTAAAGTATCACTTCCCCGGACAGTGATCCATGCAGGCAGTTCTTGGCTTCCCACTATCCCTTTACCATTCTGTAAAAATACAGCAAAACCTTCATCCCCTTCTCTTAGTATAAGGGAATAATCACCATTTTTAATGATTTTCTCTGTACCACTTTCTTCTATACATTCCTGAGAAATAGTTTTCAAATCACTTTTCCCGATCATGGCATGATAATGGCAGGATATGCCCAATAGACAAAATCCTGATATCATCAGTATCCGGAATACAACCTTTCTTATTCTTCTATCTTTTTCCATAAGCTCCTGAATTAATATATTATTCCCTGATGTGCAGCATATACCGCATCTTTCCGTCTCAATGTAGATAAAGATTCTGTTCCTATACGTTCTATATCCATATCTCCATAAGCATCCCGTATCTTGAACAATGGATCTAAAGCAGATGCAGTAACCCAGGGTAGCCACAAATTTACTCCATCTCCCCAACGGGTGACCAATCTTAAGGCTTCCGTCTGCAATCCTCGATAAGCATACCCCAACGTACCATCATAATCCATAGTCTGTTTCGTATTTTTCTCCAATAGCCGGGCAATATGCAGGAAATACTCATCGCCTATCAAAACATAGAGTCTCAGGTATTCAAAAGAATTATATGAAAGTCCACAATCTGCTCCGGAATGTCCGGTGGAAATGATTGTAATTCCAACAGTAGTCTTTTTGCTATCCCAAGCCATGAGGTTATTTCCTCCAGCCGCCGGAATATTCCAGGCATACATATAGGTTACAGTGTAATAAGCCGCTTGGGATGCTCCTTCAAGCCATTTTTTATCTTTGGTTAAATCGTACAAACAAAGGAAAGCCTCAATAATCTTTTGCCCGGACTCACGGTCTTTTACATACGGATTATCAATTACACTTCCCACATATTTATAGGGTTCATGAATCTCGCGATAGCAAAATTCTCCGGCTTTAACAGCAGCTGTCTTATAGCATTCTTCCTTAGTAACTATATACATGTAAGTAAGAAAACGAATCAGATTGGAAGTAAGTAGTTTACCCGAATCTATAGAAGTCCCGCCATTGTCAAAAGCTTTGTCCCAGCTACCATCAGCATGTTGTCGGCTCACCATCCAGTCAGCTGACCGCCGGCAATAATCCAACCAATTAGTTTTACTTCCGGGAAAATGTTTTTCAGCATGCGACCATGCTAAAATCATAGCCTCCAATCCACCTTGCATATTACGTAAGTCATTATGATTACGAAAGAAATTCCAAGGAGATATATCCCACCATATCCGTGGCATCCCATTAGGTGCCGAACTGTTCTCCGCCCAGAAATCAAGTATCTGCTCTCCTTTATCCGTATAGATGGGATTATTGGTTTCCAAGCCTTTCCGGTAAAGATAATATGCGCAAGGAATCTGCATCCCCACAAATCCCATAGAATAAGAAATCTCATTCACTTCCCCACTTGGAAGATGTACGGAGAAAGGAAAACCGGGGGCATCATTATCTTTCAGCCAATAACGATCTAAAACCTCCAAGCCGTAATTCATTACATCTTCGTTATCCACCTCCAATACTTCAGGATTGTACAGATTGAACGTCGCTTTCCAGTGTTCCTCAAGCGCTTTTGGGAAAGCTACTTCTTTCTTAAATTGCAATTCCAGCATATAGGCATGCTCTACACCAACCCGTACAGGATGACTCCGACGCGCCCAACGTCTTTCACGACTTCCACCTCCGTCTGCATAAGTATGCTCACCTTCAGAACCAGGAAAGCAATATACTAATGCAGGACTTTGGCTTGCCAAATAAAAACCCAATGAGCCGAAATGCATATCCGCATTTACCAGATGATCCATTCCCACCTCTTCCTTAAAAGTAACCGGATTTAGATTATAGTCTGCCAAAGCAACAGATACCTCCGAACTTTTATTTCTGAACATGGCCAGAGGTAATCCCATACGTTCCTCACGAGCCAGTATCCAATCATGAGTAAAATCTACGCCTATGGAGGATTCACTTAAATTAGATTCATCTTTATATATGAGAGAAGGTATGAAATATTCGCATCCGGTAATAGCTTGTTGTACTTCATTCCGTACCATAAAGTAAGAGTTAAACGCATGATCCTTACCGGAAGCTTTCATGACATCTACTACTCTCGACAAGCGTAATTTATCTTCATTCTCCGCCACCGTATATACATCTGTCACTTCAAAATCAGAACCGGAGTCCGTGATTATCCTGGCTTTACAAACCAATCGATCATTTTGTTTTTCTGCTTCCTGATACGCTGCCCTGTACCATTTAGACGACTGTACACCTACTGGGAATACCTCTAAACACACAATCGCTTCATCGACAGGTATATATTTCTGCCCCCATCCTGCTATTGTTACTGTATAACCCGTATTCTCTTTCCAGGCGAGCATAAGTTCCGGATTACCGGAACCTATACTAATATTTTCATTATGAACCGGGCCTGGAGGCTCCTCTGTTAAATCATCATTATCTGAACATCCTGCATTCAGCATCAGGCAAAAAACAACTGCTATAATTTTCATTATTTTATTGTTCATATTCTAAATTGCATAGATAGTAAATGCTGTAAATGATAATGCATTCGTTTCTCCACCCGGGAAATTGACTACATATCCCATACTAACTTCCGTTTCTTGTTCCAAAGTTATATTAAGTGGCATGGAAACACGACTTGCAGGATCTCCACAATCACTCTGGGCTATAATACTCGGACTTTTCCATTCAATTCCTTTACCTTTTGCTACAACAAAGAAAGCACGGTCTTTTCCACCTTCATTTTCAATATCCCACCAATTGAAACCACGGGTAGCTATAAACAGGTATTTTCCTGCAGGCAAAGTGAATGTCTGATAAACAGCCCCCTGTAAGGCAGTAGGATTCCCCCAGTTCTCAGCACACATAAACAAGCGGTCACTCCAACCGTCATACATTGTATACTGTACGGCTGCGTTAGATGTTAACCAGTCTGAAAGGATGCCACGGCGAGAATCCGGAAAATAGGAAACAACATTAAACGGCTGTTTATAATTCTTTAGATATTGATTCGTAATATCATCAAACTCTTCCGGAATCCCAGTAATTTCTTTCGTTTCTGAGAAAAGATAATAATCAGGAATGTTCTCCAACTCAAGTGCCACACGATAAAAAGCATTGTCTCTGTAATTCTCTTTATAGCCGGTACGATATTTTATCGCATCTATAGACACCGTCAGTTCTCCGTCACCGCTAAAATTAGCATCCACTTCCTGTTCGGCAACAACCGGACTTTTACTGTTTACAAAGTGGTTAATACCTAAATAAATACGAGCTTTCACTATACGTGGAGCAGGCTTACTCGTTCCGGAAACTTTCTTTACCTTAAACTTGGCAACAATGTTAATGCCTTCCAATTTTGCATCCAAATCAGATATCTCATAATAAGGTGTGATGTGAAAATCCTGACGTACATCCTTTTTCAGATCATAATAAATAGAATCATATCCTACTGTCCCAGCTGGAAACTCATTTATTTCAAACGGATACTTTACATTCCCTAAAGTTAGTTTATATTCTCCGGAATGTAGCAATTGCTGGTATGAACCATCAGCCAAAGTGTGCATTTTCGTTCCCCAGTCTACCTTGCCAAACCCTTCCTGGAAAAAGAGAAATATATCACGCGCATCATTACCATCACATAGAAATGGTTTATCATTATAGAGTAATTGCCCAGAGAAAGTTACGCTCGGCGCATCATAATTATCATACTCACAAGCAGTAAACAATATCGTAGCCAATAATAATATAATAATCTTCTTCATAATCAATTTACTATTAATAGGTTTTAGTGTTTCGGATTCTTCTCAATATACGGATTACCTTCTGTCATCGGATATTCTGCATAATACATATCTTGTCCGAACCGGATAGGTAATCCCTTCTCATTATCATTACCACGATGCTCAATATACACCCTTCGGAAAAGCCACTTTCCATCTTCCGGCTGTCCTGGAGCATACACTTTATAAGGCCACAAGCCAGTCATCCGGGCTGTCGAAGTATTCCAGTCACCCGACCATATCTGATCAGCAATACGCCACCTCTTCAGATCATAAAAACGATGATCCTCAAATGCCAACTCTATCTTACGCTCATTCTGCAAAAGTGCAAGTGTCAAATCTGAACTTTCAATACGGAAAGCAGTACCTCCGGCACGTTCTCTTACTTCATTCAGACAATCAGAAGACAACTGTAATGTATTGCTGCCTTTATAATTAGCAACACCAAGTTGATTAAGATAATAAGCAGCCTCAGCCGCATTAAGCAGAATCTCTCCATATCGGAAAATGATATACGGTACTGCGCTCTTTCCTGATGCTTCGGAACCAGTAACCGGATCTATATATTTACGCAACAAGAAACCTGTATGGCTGGTATAATAACTATTACGGATAGGACCGTCAATGCTGGTCAGTTGCTGCCCATTATAAAAGTTTTTGTCCGGATCGTATACATTCTCGATTAAATCCAGCATTTTCAAATCATAACCGGAAGCTGTTTTCACAGCCAGCCCTGCCTGTAATTGAATCTCTTTTCCCCTGAAATCCGCACCAGGCAGAATTACGGTTCCCCACAAACGCGGATCACGTCCTTCGAAAATACCCATCGGAGAATCATAAAGAATATAGTTATAAGCGGAAGTTTCATTTCCCATTGATTCGATAATCTCATTACCCACATAAGCATTCAGCTGTGATAAACCGGAATTTATAGTTTCAAAACTCTCGACCAAGTTTAACGTCGGGTTCACATGGCCACCAAAATTAGCAGTTGAACGTTGAGAACGAGGAATATTCCACACTGTAAAATTGTTTGGGAAATCAGTACTTCCATCATAATCACGAATGAGAATAAGTTCCGGATTATTCGTCTTGGATACAAACACATTATTAAAGTTCTCACCCAGACTGCTTCCAGTACCCTTTAGCAAAGAATACCGCCCTATTTCCTTTAGCTCCAGATAGGCGTCAATACAACTTTGCAGATATTCTGTTGCTTTATTCTTAGAGATTCCGACTGCTCCGCTTGTCAAGGTCAATCCCATTGTTTTACTTTTATCCTCATTATAGGCTAAAGTACCTGCATATAACATTGCACGTGACTTGAGTGCCAATGCAGAAGCCTTAGTGGCACGTGTAAGTAAGCTACTTCCCTGCGGAGCAATATCAAGCGCCTCTTTCACTTCATCCATTTCTGTCGCAACAAACTCATATACGGCTGCCTCTGTATCACGGGGTTTAGCATATTCTATCGGAGTAGTACTATAATCGTACACTTCTGTAATTAAAGGTACGCCTCCCAGATTTTTCACCATATTGAAGTAAGTAAATGCTCTTAGAAAACGTGCTTCACCGAGAAAATAAGCGCGTTGATTTTCAGGCAAATGCGAGGTTTTCTCTGACAAATTCCTGATATGCATATTGATGTCCCGTATCAGATTATAATCATAGTAATTACGGTAGGTACGACCAACATTACTCGAAAATTGCCAATAATAACTATTACTGGTAGCTTCATCCCACCTGCATATATCATAAGATTCATTATCCGAAGCGAAGTTCTGGTCCAACTTGATGCGCCCGTATAAATTTGCAGCAATACTACTGATACTGGCAACAGATGAATATGCTTGATCCTCGGATAATTCTTTGGGATCGTTCTGACTCAACCAGTCTTCACACGAGGTAAAGCTCAACAAAGCGACACATGCATATACTAATATTTTTGTTTTCATATTTATGCTCTTCTTTTAAAATTTAACGTTAACACCTAATGTCAATACCTTATGTTGCGGATAGTCCTGACCATTCACTGTTGAAATTTCAGGATCAAAACCATAATCATGCAACGAACTCAGACAGAAAAGATTGGTTCCTTGGAAATATATGCGGCATTGTTCCATACCTACCTTTCTTATCCAGTTTTTGGGTAAAGAATAGCCAACTACAAGATTACGGAGACGCAGGTAATTAACTTCTCTCGTATAGAAACTGTTCCACCAACGTCCCGAATGACTTTCCTGTCCACGCAAGGCCGGGAATTTCCCTGGAATCCAAGGAGACTTCGGATCAAAAATATCTTCATGCCTCCATACGTCAATATTGTTATAGTAATATCCATTCACGCTGCGCGTTACACCCCACTTCAAATCCCAGTCAGCAACAAATGTATTTTTAAAACCACCGGCAAAGTCAGCAGCCACATCAACCCCCTTCCATTCAAATCCTAAATTAATGCCCATTGAAATCAACGGATTCTTATTGGATGTACTTGAATCCCAGGGCCAGTCAGCCGATGCATAGGCTTGAGGACGTTCGTCAAAATCATTGATAATTCCATCACCATTGACGTCACGAAGTATTACGTCACCTGGACGAACAGTAGCATTGTTTTGACCGTCCTGATCAACCGGATAACTATCAATCTGTTCCTGTGTTTCAAAACGACCGATTACTTCCCACATCCATACACCTCCGGCATTACCCTGATCTGTATTGAGCACTACATTGGACCAGCGATTGGATTGTGCCCAACGATATTTATCCCATGCATTACCGAATATTTCTCCATGGCGTTTACCATTTTTCTGTCGGGCAAATGTTATATTAGCCCCAACACTATACTTTAAATCTCCAACTTTATCATTCCATTTCACAAATGCATCGAATCCTACCGTCATATCAGAATTCATATTCTCAGGCAAAGCACTCAAACCTGTCTCCAACGGAAACATAATATCACTCGGTGTGCCCGGAATACCATCACGCATACGTTTAAAGAGGTCAAACTCTCCTGTAAGTCGATTATCAAAGAAACCAAAGTCAATACCGACATTCATCAATTTAATTTTCATCCATGAAATGGTGGTTACAGGAATTCCCTTAGGTACCGAGCCTATTACTTTTTTACTTTTCACAGAACTGAACGGGTCATCAGGCATAAGTGACTGACCTTTGTAATAAGTATACCCGGAAAGGTATGCAAAGTCAGGATATAAACCGCCCAGATTATCATCTCCCATCATACCATACGACGCTCTCAACTTCAGGTTCGAGAACCAACTACTTACGGATGAATTCTTAAAAAAGTTCTCTTCCGAAATACGCCATGCCGCACTAACTGAGGGGAAAAAGCCCCATCGGTTGCCTTTCGGGAATTTCCATGAACCATCATAACGGGCCGATAAATCAAGAATATAACGGTTTTCATAATCATAACCTGCACGGAATACCCAGCTAGCTGTAGAAGTTATAGCTTTATTCTCGCTTACCAAGTTGTTATCATTAGTTGAAATAAGATCTATAAACTCATTCTCAACCGGATGTTGCTGTACATTTAGCGAATGATAATCCCGTTTGGTAAACTCAAAACCACCTACACCAGTTACATGATGTTTACCAAACATATTGTCATAGTTTAGCAGAAACTGCCCGGAAAATTCTTTGATAGTCGTATCAAATCTTTCCATCCAAGTTTCATTAGCTGCTGACTTATCATAGGCCACAATATACTCATCCGCAGCCCTGTCATAAGTATACTCTTTCCAACCTTTCTCCAGATTATTCACCTTATTCTGAGAGGTCCAATAGGAGAAAATGCCTTTTCCCGTCAACCCCTTAATGGGTGTTTTCCACTCCATATCCCAATCAATCTGTACCACGGTAGTATTGTTATCTGATTTACCTGCATTATCAATAGTTAGTGCAGCCAGGTTAAGACCAGAAGCACCGGGTACATTATTCAAATAGTTGGGATTATCATTTGCATAAGGACGGTAAATGGGCGGAAGATTAAAAACCGCCTGACGGGCATTTGCATAATCATCACTACCCGGAAGAGCTGGATTAGTACGATTCTCCAAACGTCCGTTCAACCGGAAACCTAACTTCAGTTTTTCACTGATATCAATATTGAAATTAGACTGAATATTAGTACGCTGAAAATTATAGTCCTTGAAAACTGCATCCTGGTCAATATTGCTGATTGATAAATAATAGGTTGTCTTATTTCCACCGCCACTCAGGTTTGCATGTATGTAAGATTGCGGTGCTGCATTACTAACATAGTTATCTCTCCAATCAAATCCACGATAGTCTTCACCGGTTTCAGGATTATAATATCCCGTACGCCATTTTTCCAATTCAGCTCTAGCCACATCCGGAGAAACTGACAGGGTACCCAGATTAGCCTCCTTCATATAATTAGCATATTGCCATTCATACGCATTCAACATTCTGGGATAAGAAGTCCATGATTGCCAACTGTAATTGAAGTCCAAAGTTACAGCAGCCTTTTGATTCTTAGAGCCATTTTTTGTAGTAACCAGTACGACTCCATTGGCCGCTTTTACTCCATAGATGGCAGCAGCCCCGTCTTTCAATATAGAAATGTTCTCAATATCATTTACATCCAGATTGTTGAACTGCGCCTCATCTTTTATAATACCATCTATCACAAAGAGAGGAGTACCCATATTTCTGATCTGAATAGAAGTACCGCTACCCGGCTGTCCCGACTTCTGACGGGTAGTGATACCGGCTATTTTACCAACCAATGCTCCAGAAACAGTCGAAGAAGTAGTACGGGCGATATCTTCTGTACCAATAGTAGTAACTGCCGCAGCAATACTCCCTTTACGTTTAGTCCCATATCCCACCACAACAATCTCATCCAGAATTTCCTGATCTTCTTTCAATATGACAGAAAGAAATGGTTTATTTCCAACTGTAACTTTTACAGTTTTATAGCCTACATAAGAAAACTCCAAAACATCGGAACCAGCAACATTCAACTGAAACATTCCATCAGAGTCAGTAACAGTACCTGCACTCGTACCGGCAACCCGTACTGATACCCCTATTAAAGGTTCATCATTGTCATCGGTAACTTTCCCTTTTACAGTTTTCTCTTGTTGAGTAATAGCAACAGACTTTGTCGTTGCATAGCCTTCTGATACGAAGAAACTTCCAAAGGCTATTAACATGAGAATAAATTTTAACAAGCTAAGCTTGTTATTAAAGAAATCGTTCATCATCTTATTAGTTTTAAAGATTAATAAAACAGGTTCAATAAAAACATTAACGAGGGTTAACAACATCGTAATGCAAAGATATCCCCCTCATTCAAATACAAGTAAAAATAAGCCGTCATTAAGTATCAATAATCTGTTATTTGAGGCGTTTGAATGATTTCTAGTATTTTTTGAATGATTACTTTTGAGTGTTATATGTATGTTTGCAACGGTTAACAACACTCCCGTATTATTATAAATCTATTAATTCAACCATTATGAAAAATTATAATTTATTATTTGCTTCTCTCTTATTTCTATTTCCCAATGATACGATTGCTCAAGAAAGAGCAATTATAAAAATAGACACAGATCGCATAATTGACCAGATTAATCCTCATCTATACGGAAATTTTTCGGAACATCTGGGACAAGGTATATATGGAGGTATTTATGATCCGAAGTCTATTCAAGCAGATGAAGATGGCTTTCGCAAAGATGTCATCGAACAGACAAAAGAGTTAAAAGTTTCCATCTTACGATGGCCCGGAGGGAATTTCGTTTCAGGTTACCATTGGGAAGATGGTATTGGAGAGCGTAGCAAACGCCCTACTCGGATTGACCTGGCTTGGGGAGGTAAAGAAAGTAATATGATAGGAACAGATGAATTCATTCAATTTGCCCGCAAAGCAAAAGTGGAACCTTATTTCTGTATCAATCTGGGAACCGGTTCATTGGATGAAGCACGAAATTGGGTGGAATACTGCAATGTGGAGAAAGGAACATACTACTCAGACCTTCGCTGTAAAAATGGATTTGAAAAACCGCATAAAGTAACGTATTGGGGGTTAGGCAATGAAGTAGACGGTCCGTGGCAAATGGGACACAAATCACCCGAAGATTATTCTAAAATAGCAATAGAAACAGCAAAATTAATGCGCTGGATTGATAAAGACATCAAGCTCATAGCCAGCGGTTCAAGCAATTACGATGCCGACTGGAATAAATGGAACCGGACAATACTGGACGAAATGTATAACTACATCGATTACATCTCTCTTCATCATTATTCGCACAACACTTCAGATTACTACACATATCTGACAAATACTATTGAAGTAGAGAACTACATCCGTATTGTAGAACAACAGATAAAGGAAGCGAAAATGAAGAATCGTTCTTCCAAAGATGTTTTTATAGCTTTCGACGAATGGAATGCATGGACTCGGACATTCGGAGGTACTGACAATACCCTATCGGAAATATATGATTTACAGGACGCTCTTATTGTAGCTCAATACCTCAATATATTCTTACGTACTTGTGACATTGTCAAGATGGCCAATATGGCACAATTAGTAAATGTCATTGCTCCGATGCGTGTTAACAATGATAAATTATGGAAGCAAACCACTTATTACCCACTCTATCTTTTTGCCAATAACTGCCGTGGAAAAGCACTGGACATATACATAAAAAGTCCAGCGTATTCTACTGATAAATATAAAGAAGTTCCTTATCTGGATGTTTCATCCACTTACGAACCTTCACGGAACGAAGTAGTGATCAACGTCGTTAACCGTAATAAAGACAAAGCTATTACAGCTGATATCCTTTCTCAAACCGGCTCTTTCGATAAAAAAGCGACAGCCAATATTGTATCAGGAGCAAACACAAATATTACAAACTCTGTAAACGAACAGAACGTTGATATAAAGAAAGAAGAAATAAAAACTTCCGGTGAGAAAATAACATATTCATTTGCTCCGCGATCATTCACACAGATTATTGTAAAAGTAAAGTAATCCTCTTTCACAAAATGACATCATTCTTTATAAGATTATCATAACATATAAAGGCTGAATCAAACTAGGATTTTTGATTCAGCCTCAACTATTTGAATATATACTTTCCTTGCAGTATTATTCCGTAACCAACGGACGTTTACGCCAGTCGTCTTTCACATAGCTATCGGGATAGACTGTTTTATCTTTTAACTCACCACCTTTCAGGCGTATCCAGGAAGTAAAGGTGCGTTCGCCCTCCTTCAATACAATCACACGGGCACCGTTTGAAAGGTGATTATACTCCGTATTACCGCCAGTGAAGCGTCCATAGGCCAGTACGATGCCTTTCCACATGACCGAATAATCATTATCATGGTCATGACCGACAAAAGTACCCATCACATCGCCCGCCTCTTTCATGGCAGCAAACATACCGGTATTAATAGCAGGGGCACAAGCTTTTTCCATACGCGTACCATAGAGAATAGCATTCTCATCGGAAGCCGCTTCATTATATTCGGGCAAGGGGATGTGGAAAAATGCCAAAGCAGGCAAAGGTTTCCCATCATTCTTAGCGGTAAAGGCAGCACTTTGCTGACGATACCAGTTTACCTGATCGAACGTGAGCCAGTCGTACCCTTTCACATCGGGCAACTTGGAATACGAATGAGAGTCGAGGCAATAGAGCACAGAAGCATCTTTCTTGCCATCCGAAGATTTCACGGTGAGGACGTAATCGGGAGACTCAACGCTACCGCGGTCGGGCTGGATATTGTAAGGCATGGAACGGATAATATCGTATAATTCGGCACGCGTTTTGCCTTGTTCGTTGTCATGGTTACCGAAAGTCACGACAAAAGGTATCTTACGGGAGGAAGCACAATCAAGTACGGCTCGCATGGCTGTATCAGCAGGCGGTGCATAAACTACATCTCCGGTAAAAACAATCAAATCGGGACGTTCGGCATCCAGCACTTCGTTGATACGCTTCAAGGCAATGGCTGAAGCTGGATTGTGATACTGAAAATGGATGTCGGTAAACTGGACGATTTTAAACTCTCCGTTCTTGTTAAACTTTAAAGGGGTAACCTGTGCCTGGCAGAACAGAACTGTCAGAAAAGCCAGACTAAGGGTTAAAGAGATTCTCCTCATGTTAGTGATTAGTTTTAGGTAGTTATCAGGTCAGAATCAATTATACTTTGGTAATCAGGACTGTTGCATAAGCAGAGATACCTTCTTCGCGACCGGTAAAGCCAAGCTTTTCCGTAGTAGTAGCTTTGATGGAGATGTCGTCTTCATCTATCCCCATTACTTTGGCAAGCGTCTGCTGCATGGCGGGAATATGGGATTTCAGTTTGGGGCGTTCCGCACAGATGGTTGCATCAATGTTGCCCACGGAATAGCCTTTGGTTGCAATCAGTTCTACGGTTTTCTTCAGTAATATTTTGCTGTCTATGTCCTTGAACTCTCCTGCGGTATCGGGAAAATGATAACCGATATCACGCATATTGGCGGCTCCCAGCAAGGCATCACAAATGGTATGGATCAGCACGTCGGCATCCGAATGTCCGAGTAATCCTTTCTCATGTTCCAGGCGGATACCGCCTAACCAAAGTTCACGCCCTACCACCAACTGATGTACATCGAAGCCAAAGCCTACACGTATTTTCATATCGTTCTTCTTTAATTTTATTGGATGAATGCACGAAAGTACGGAAAAAAAGCAAGTGGGGAATAAAGACAGAACGCAAATTACACAAATTACGCAATTTTTCGTCTTATATAAGGCAACCGACATAGACCTAAAAAAGTGTTGGATTAAAATTCCCAAAGAAGATCTGTTAAAAACACATCCTCTTTGGGAAAATAAAGAAATGAGGGGTATCAAAACGAGGACATCCCTCCAGCAATCAAATCATTCTGCCCAGTCCGGTTTAGGAAATTCCCTTATCGGACTGTACCGGATGTAGGATTCAAATATTTCTTTGTCAGGTCCCACTATACGGGGATCTTCCGATCGTTTCAGCTCCTTCAATAAAGCTTGTTTCAGTTCTTTTTCAATTTCAGCATAATCCTTCTTACCAATCAGGTTATCGAGGCAGAACGGATCATTGCCAATATGATACAACTCAAACTCAGGACGTTTATTAAATGCCAGATCGAAATAAGGACGAATAACGGGGTCCTTATAATTCTCTATCATAAACGTCTTAGAAGGTGCATCATCCACATCAGTAAATGCCCAATCGGGATGGAAGGTGCCATCTTCACCGATTCCGTACATGGGGCATAGTTCGCCCGTTTTCTTATTTAGCATCTGAGGAGCTCCGGCAGGCCAACGTTCCGGTCTAAGGTTCCAGATTAATAGATAATCCTGGTTGCGGACAGCACGCTGCGGATATCCTAAATTCTGCCAACGGGAAGAAGAATGCCTCTCACGGCCCATATACACATACTTTTTCGACTGATCTACTATTCCTTCTTTTTTCGATTTAAGTATATTCATAAAGCTCCGCCCTGAGATAGGAAGCATTCCATCCGGTTTCACTCCCGCCATTTCCAAAATGGTAGGGGCAATATCCACAAAGCTGATCGGATCATCTACCCGACGTTTTCCCGGAAAACCTTTCGGATAACTAACTGCGAAAGGAACATGTACCCCATATTCAAAACAATTGGCTTTTGCCCGGGGAAAAGGCATGCCATTATCTGCCGTTACTATAACAATTGTATTATTGAGTTCACCTATTGAATCCAGATATTCCAGCATTTTAGACAAATGCGAATCAGCCCATTCTATTTCTACGGCATAGTCCAGCATATCCCCTCTCACTTCTTCCGAATCGGGAAGAAAACCGGGGACATCTACCTGGGCGAGACTTTTTCCATTGCGTTTCCATGAACCTTTTTCATAGACGCGATGAGGCTCGGTAGCTCCATACCAAAAATAAAAAGGCTGTCCGTCTTTACGTTGCTGCATGAAGGAACGGAAATTCTTATAATAGTCTGTCAATCCAATTCCTTTGGCCGTACGCAAATCCGAAGAAGTGTTTTTTTCATATTTATGTTTATTAAATGGATGTCCGGCAGCGTTTCCTTTTCTCCATAATGTATCCTGATCATTCCGTGCATATTGGAAAGGGTCTACACCTTTTCCTGTGAAACCGGTGTAATATCCGCTTGCTTCCAGAAGGTCGACAAACGGAACATGCTCTTTCATCCAGGAAGAAGCATGCTGCCCGGATTGCTTGTTTTGCCAGTGATGGCGCCCTGTTACCAAACTACTTCTGGAAGGTGCACTCCCCGGAGAGCCGCCATAACAATTTGTGAAGTAGATTCCATTAGAAGCCACTCTGTCGAATCCCGGTGTATTTACAAACCGGCTACCGGCAAAACTGGTATGTGCATAACTTTGGTCATCGTTTATCACGAATAAGATATTCGGACGCTTGGCAGGTTCTTCTTTTCCTTTAGCTCCAGCAAGTACCCCCGAACTTAATGAAAGTAGCACAGCTCCAGTTATATATCTCATGGGATCGTTATTTAAAAACATATTATTTTTGATTTAATTCTTCTATTCTTTATTAATCACCCTCGTATACCAAAGGAGGAATGTTCTTTTCCGTACCAGGGTACCCTTTATTCTGATTGATGATTCCCCCGGAGTTCGCATTGATTGCATACGAAGGAATAGGCCAGAATATATGGAAAGGTGAACAAGTGAAATAGTTTCCGTATGGAGTCTGTACACCTTTATTATAAAAATCGCTAATCTCTACTACCCTATCATACCAGAAGTTATCTTCTGTCAGCCTATCCAGGGTATATGTCTTTCCATTGTAGCAAGGAATTCCTGTCCGGGCATAAATGATAGCTATTCGCGTTAATTCTACTTTACGCGGCTCCTCATAATACAGTTCTCTTGCCCTTTCATCCAATACGGCACCTATCTTTTGCTTTTCAACATCTGCAGCAGAATACATATATTGCGCATTGGCTCTTTTCCGTATGGTATTTATGTCTTCGGCAGCTTTCTGCCACTCTCCTTTCCAGACATAAGCCTCCGCCCTAAGCAAATAGGTTTCAGCTAAACGGAAAATATAGAAGTCGCCCGGACCTCCCTTGGGTTGTACACGGTCAGGATCAGGATACCATGTTTTATAATTTGGCCAACCATACCAGCATCGGATGGTATCCTTACATAAAATAGTACCTTGATCACTATATAGTTGGAGATGCTTCCCATACCATTCGTTTCCGCTTTTTTTCAATGCAGGATTGTTATAAACCAGCATTTCCATAGTCATCCAGTTTTCATTATCTGTCCGATGCCTATAATCAGAAAAGTCTTCTACGTGATCAATGGTCCATACTCCCTTTTGTGCATACCAAGTAGGACGAATACGACTGATTCCTCTACCATATTTTTCAACAATACCTATTTCATTCTTAGCTGCATCCGACATACCGTTTGCTCCATTGGGAGTTTTAATGACTCCAGTCAGTCCGTAATAAGGAAGTGCATTATACATGACCTGAGTACCACTAGTATTTCCTTCCATGCCATATCTGTCGATAGTCAATAATAATCCTTCAGTATTTTCAGGCAGACTTTTATTTTCAATACGGAACATATCCCATATCACATCTTTATCGGCAGCACTTTTATTTGATCCGAAACGTTCAGTACAGAGTTTATGAACTCCCCCATTTATAATTTCGGTTGTGATTCGGATAGCATCATCAAATCTCCCTTCAAGTAGATAGTATTTAGCAAGCAAATGCTTACAGGCAGCTTTGGTAACCTGTCCACCTTTTACTTTATTAGCTTCAGGAACATGTTGTGCAGCAAACTCCAAATCCTTTATCATTTTCAACCAAATGGACTCTTTTGTGGTAGTATAATAATCAACCTTGGGTTCGGTAAGTTCGTCCAAGACCAAAGGTACATCTCCATACTGCAAAGTTTTCATATAGTAGCGATAAGCTCTTATAAAATAAGCTCCACCTAATAGCGCATTCTTTGATTCTTCCGATTTGAATGTAGCTTCATTAATTCTGTTTATAATTGTATTGCAGTTCTTTATATTAATAAAGGAATTATCCCAGTACCATCCAATTCTAGTGTATGCCAAATGATTATTTTGTCCATCAGGAAGCATCTGATTGTTCAAATCTTGCCATGGGGTCGCCTTATCGGTTGTACCGTCTACAGCTATATCCGAATATTTCATATTTGTACAGAACGGCGCTTGATCGGCACAGAATTCTCCTCTGAAAGTCGTCATTGCTTTATCCAATACTGCTTGTAATCCAGCCTCATCAATCAATGCATTTTCAGGAGCATAAAAAGAGAGTGGCTTAGGATCAAGGAAATCTGATCCGCATGAACTAAACAGGCAGACAGTAAATGACAATATCGCTGTTTTATATTTCATAATGGTTTTCATATCTATATAATTTGGTTTAGAATTTAAAGGGTCATATTTAATCCAAAAGTAAATATTCTCTGTGAACGCATCCCATCTTCGGGGTCACCGAATTTCCAGTCTTTTGCCCACATAGCTGCATTCTTTACATTCAATGTAAGTTTAAGATTGGATATAGGAGTCTTTTTCAAAAATTTGGCAGGAACCTTATAACCTAAAGCTATATTTTCCAAGCGTATATAAGACTTATCGAACCATACCGAATAATTAACTCCTTTTGCAGGAGCGGAACGCAATCTGGCAAAATCATCCAATTGATTCTCAGGAGTCCAATAAGGAATATCTCTGGAGTTACAGCGGTCTTCAATATGATCTGCATGTTTTGCCAAATTATAACTCCCCTTATGCCCCCAGAGAGAATACAGAACAAAAGAGAATTCAAAGTCATTAAACAGCGTAAAAGTATTGCTCAATGTCCACGAAAACCGTGGGGTTTTATATCCCAGAAATTGCTTGTCTTCATCTGTCAACAACCCATCATCATTTACGTCTTCCAGCCTGAAATCACCAGGTGCCTGGTTCCATTTGGCAGCCTCTTCTTCTTGTCCGATCTTCCAGGTTCCCAGAATCTTATAGTCCCATATCACATCTTTTGCCTGACCGATAAACCAGTTATTGGTCTTGTCATCCGGTTCTTTTTGCCCTACAAAGTTACCATCTTTATCAAAAACATCATACTTTTCACCGGTTATAGTAATAATCTTATTCCGGTTTAATGAGAAGATCAGATTGGATGTCCATTCAAAATTATGTTGTTTCATATTGGTACTGCTCAGAGAAAGTTCGAATCCCTTGTTTCTGATTTCTCCCAGATTGGCGTACACTCTTTTATATCCGGTGATGGTAGGAAGTTCTCTGTTTACCAATACATCCGTAGTCGACATATAATAGGTTTCTACGGTTCCGTTTAAACGGCCATTAAATAGTCTGAAGTCCAAAGCCAGGTTATAAGCCTCTGTCTTTTCCCATTTAAGCTTTTTGTTTCCCATTGTATTTATTTCCAGAGTAGGGATTGTAATCGGATTTCCGTTTAAATCGGTATTCAATGATTTTTCAGCAAGCATTTTAGACAGAGCTGCATAATTTGTAATGTCCCTGTTTCCATTTATTCCCCAAGATGCTCTTAACTTCAGATAATCAACAAACTTCATTTTAAAAAACTTTTCTTCTGAAATCACCCATCCCAAAGCAGCGGCCGGGAAGGTAGCATAAGGATTGGAATATCCGAACAAAGACGATCCATCCTTTCGTACCGATAAAGTCAATAAATACTTGTTCATGAAACCATAGTTGAGTCTGGCCATCAGAGCATTCGATGTTCTGACCTCATCATTACTCGAAAGTTCCGGCAAATTACCTATAGCCATATCATGATACCCGAGTATATCGTTCGGAGTAAAGTTCTGGTTACTCATTTTCTCCGTATCATTACGGAATTTTTCTGCATTTGCCAGTAAGGTGACATCTACCTTATGTCTTTGCGCAAAAGTCTTATTCCAGTTTATAATGTTATCGACTTGCCACTCTCTTCTCAAAGAATTCTCACGCGAAGCACGTCCTCCGAACAACTTCCATTCCGGGTGTTCAGAAGAATCATGTATGTTGTTATGATAGAAGACGAACCGGGTGGTATAATTCACCGTATAAGTAATTCCAAATGGCAAATCCAGAGTGGCATAGATTTTAGGGAAAAAGGTAAAATATTCCTGCTCCCTCGACCTGTATGTAGAGTTTAATAAAGGATGTTTTGCTTGATTATCATCATTAGGATACAATTTCAATGTTTCTTCATCACTTTCATAAAAGGAACTGTAAGGAGTGAGTTTGGTATACTGATCCACATCTGCGGGAACAGAGCTTTCGTCACGATAAGAAAATTGGGCATTCAGACCTACTTTCAAAAAGCGGGCAGGTTTCCCCTCTATATTCACCCTCGAACGTATGGTAGAAAATTCATCTCCCTTTACTAATGACTCATTCGACATATACCCCAATGACCAGTAATAAGAAAAATCTTCTTTTTTCCCGGAAAGACTTATGTTATAATCCTGCCTCGGACCATTATGAAAAATATAGTCTTCCCAATCAATACTTCTTCCCGCTTTGTAATTCTCTATCTCCAATCCGGTCAGTCGCAGTCCCGACAACCAGGCATCTACCAGATTATCCGGTGTGGTACTATGGTAGGCCATCCATTGATCCAAATATTGAGAATCTATCGTACGCGGATCATCAAAAGGGCTCCAAGGAGTCTGTGGTACAGTTGCACTATAAACTGACTTAAACATATCAGAACGCCACTTAATAAATCCATCTTTATCATACGGCTTTACCCTGTTCGCTGTAGTAGCTATACCGATACTTCCATTAAAGTTGACAACAGGTTTTTGAGAGTTTCCTTTCTTGGTTGTAATAGCTACCACTCCATTGGTGGCTCTCGAACCATAAACCGCAGCAGAGCTTGCATCTTTCATAATATCCAGCTTCTCAATATCATTCGGGTTTATATCTGAAATATCACCGTTATAAATCACTCCATCGACAATAATCAGAGGGCTCGATCCGGCAGTCAACGTATTGTCACCACGAATCATCATATCACTATTTCCCTTCGCAGAAACAGAGTATCCCACACTCATACCCGGAATACTGTTGCGCAATAAATCGCCAACACTGGATGGAGTATAGTTTTGCATACTTTCCGCTTTCACCTGAGAAATAGATCCGGTTAGGTCACTTTTCTTTGCCACTCCATAACCCACAACAACTACTTCATCCAGAATTTGTGAATCTTCCTGCAAAGTGACTGTTATATTCTGATTATTTTTTACAGGAATCTCTTGGGTAAGGTATCCGATATAAGAAATTTGTAGAACTGCATTTTCCGCAACATTCAGGGAAAAGTCTCCATCTACACTGGTGATTGTACCATTTGATGTTCCTTTTTCCATGATATTACATCCAATGACCGGCTCTCCGGTATTATCCTTAATGATACCCGTAATCCGTTTACCTGTTTGCTGAGCGGCCTTAGTCTTTTCATCTGCTTTAAAAATAACGATGTGCTTATCCTCTATTATATATCCCAAATCCTCCCCTTTAAAAAGAGTATCCAAAATTTGGGTAATGCTGCCATTCTTAATATCAAGGGATACTTTTTTCTTCAGGTTGATTTCCTCATTGCGATACCATAAAGAATATTCTCCCTTTTGCTTGATCTGCGCCAAGGCTTCTTCCAATGTTACATTTGTTAAGTGGAGAGATAAGTTCTTTACCTGTGAATGAGCTATTTCCGTAGATGCCAAAAAGAATATAATTACAAGAAATAGATAATAAATACGACGAGGGTGTTTATTTTTTAAATTTAAATCCATATTTTTGTATTGATTTTAGGTTTGTAAATCCATGAACAATTACAGACTCTAGTCTTAACTGAAGCGAAAAATGTTAGCGCATTTTTCGCTTTTTCCATACTATATTATTTCATCATAGGCATTCTTTTTTAGGGTTAATAAATTCTTTTCCGAGCTCTTTTATTTTCATCTATATAGATCATATATTCTTCAATCCTGTATTTTAAACGTTTATCTGCAGTTATCACACGCAATATTTGCTCCAGATTCTCACCCCGCAGGAAGTCTCCGGTCAGAATAATATCCTCAATATTAGAAGAGGTTATGCAAATATTTACATTGAAAATACGTTCAAGCTGTTTGACTATTTCTTTCAAAGGAAGTGCCCTGAAATAATAGATCCCGTTTCTCCACGATGTATAATGGGCAATATCCACTGTACGTGTAGTCAAAGAATGATTGTGCTTATCATAATATGCTTGTTCGCCAGGAGACAGGAAGATTCTTCTTTTCTTGTCTTCACTCTGCACCTCGACTTTTCCTTCGGATAAAGAAACCTCAATCCAATCATCTTCTTCGTATGCTTTTACATTGAATTGTGTACCCAATACTTCAACGTTAATCTGATTAGCCTTCACTATAAAAGGATGCTCGGCATCATGAGCCACCTCAAAGAAAGCTTCTCCATTTATTTCGACTTCCCTGTTCTTTGAGACAAAAGCATTGGGATAAGTAATTGTAGTTCCGGCATTCAAAATGACTTTACTCCCATCGGGCAAAGTGATTGTTGATAACATACCGAATGGATTAGACATCTCTATTGGTTGACTGTTGACTTGATTGAAACCTTCTTTATATGAAAAATAGCCGGTCATTCCCAATAGAATTGCAATAGAAGCGGCCACAGTGCTGATCTTTAGAAGACGCCTGATGTATCGGCTCCTGTTTATTCGTTTATGAACTTCTTGCAAGATATAGGATTTCATTTCTTCTTCTTTCTTTTCGATTTCAGAAGAAAGTTTCATTTCACGAATCAACTGGCGGAAACTACGATTATCATCATTAGAATGACTCCAGTCTTCTAATATCGCTTTTTCACGATCACTGATGTCATGAATTAATTCATTTCGTAGAATATCAATAGGGTTGTTTTCCTCGCTCATAATTAATTGTTTCTAAACTGAGGAGTAAGCTTGATGGGATTTCATTTAAAAGAGATCCCGTATTTTTAAATTCTTTAACTAATGGAAGAGAAAAAGAAAGACCATAATAGAGAAAGAGTCAAGTCCGGATAATAGGGTTTTATTTGCTTGATAATCTTTTCTATAGCAATTTTCATTTGTACGCGCACCGTATTTTCCGAGATGCAAAGTCTCTCTGCTATTTCTTTGGGTTTTAATTGCTCCTGACGAGCCATAAGAAATATCAAACGGCATTTCTCAGGCAATTCGCCAATAATCTTTCCCAAGAGCTGCTCCATTTCTTTATAAGAGATCTTATCGTAAGGAGATTCTTCTTCTGTGATTTCCAATTGGACAGGTAATTCATCCAATGAGACACGGTTTTGCCTGCCATTTTTCTTATTGTAACGGGTAACCTCGTTTCTTACGGATATAAATAAATAAGCTTCCAGATTTTCTATATCCTTTAGTCTTTTACGCGATTGCCATACAGCAAAGAAAACATCAGCAACTACTTCCCGACAAGATTCTGTATCTTTCAGAAAATAGTAAGTATAGCGAAATACCTGGTCATAATACATCTCATAGAACATATTGAATGCCAATGTATTTTCCTCTTGAATCATTGTTAAGAGGCTATGGATATCTTCTGTGTCTTTCACCGATTCTAAAATCATTTTTTTTCATTTCATACTATTCCATACAACTATTCAGGAATCAATGACTGAATCTGAGAGACAAAGATATAACTGTTTATCTTTGCCTCCAAATTTAATTTATGTGAATTCAATCGTCTGTGGATAGTATTCACTGAAAAAGACAGCAAATTCAGTGCTCTGTAATTCGATTATTTTATATATTTGTGCAGTCGTAAACACGACTATGATTTTACATATTAAAGAAAAAGCGTTTAGCTGATTCTTGTGCCAGAGAAAAGTCGAAATTATCTATACGCACATAGAACAGACTACACGCCTTACCGTTTATGCGGTAGGCGTTTCCTATTTGTGCGTAAGGGCTTCGACTCCCTCTCTGGCGGATAGGCAAATGCTTACCGTTTTTTTTATGCTTATCAGACAACATTGGACGGGAGCAGTAAAAAACTCTTTTAACCTCAAAGGCAAGTCAAATCGGGTAGATGTGAATACCGGACGGCTGAGAAGCCGAAAACGTAACATAAATATGTTACTACTTGCCTTTGACAAAAGGAGGATAAGAAGTCAGACCTCCTCCATCCGTACCAACTCCCAACCGGAAAACTGCATCACGATGCAATGCAGCGTTGTCCCTTGGCACATCAACTGCACCTTAGCCCCCTGGGCATAGCGATGTATCTGCGTTATTGCATCCTCCCACTGGGCTTCACCTTTGACATCATAGTCCTTGGCAGAAAGATATTTCAACTCCAGAATGTAGCTGTGCTTCACTTCGGGATAACGTTGCAGGTCCGGCATCAGGAACATATCACAAAAGCCGTGGTTCAATTCCACTTCGGGGGCAGTAAGATAATAAGCATTTATACTAAGGTAGGCTTGGAAGAAACCCTGAATGTTACGCTCACCTTCAATCAAGCTACGCACGGAAGAATTTTCCTTGTAGTCATGGGCCATCTTCTCTAAGGCAGGGCGCCAATCGCCATCAAAGGCCATGTTATAGAAACTGCCAATCAGGTCGGTCAGATCGATGCGTTCTTTGCCTTGATACTGTTCCAACATATAATCGTAATACTGCTTACGCACGTTGTTGTTGGGGATTCCCAAGATGAGTTGCACCCCCCGAGTACCAATAATAGTTAACATACCGTAGTAGAACAACAGACTGGGAAACAGTGCTGGATTAACCAAGTCTTTGGCAGGGAAAGATAAAACCAAGTCCGCTACAATCTGCCCATCCTCTGCAATACGACGGATAACACCCTTGCGATCCCCATCCAGATGGTCGAGATTAAGCAATTTCTTCATCTTACTGTAATCCGTGCGGGTATTAGGATCAATCATCTGTTTGGGAGAGTATCCCAAGTCTATTTTCTGCCTCAGATAATAAAGCACCATGTCGCAGTTGAACATCTTCGGATCACGGTTCAGGCTCTCTTCGGAGAAACAATAATTATCATACCACGGCTTTATCTCAGCTATCATTTCGTCAATGTCGCCCTTTAGTCGTTCACAATCTTTGTAATATTGGAACATCTGGCGTACATCCGTCTCGGAGAATCCCAGCATGGTATTGAATTGCTGCAGGGTGCTGATGTTCCAGCCAATATTGAACCCACTGGTCAGATCATCCAGCGTGACGGGACTAACTCCCATCATAAGGATACGGTCGAAAGTTCCCTTGAATTTTTTGAAGGCGTTACGGTAAAAGCCGTCGGCATGGGTGAGGTTATGATAAATGTTTTCGCCATGCTCGTTCAGCACCACATTGGTGAAATTATCGTATTCATCGACAATGAGGTAAAGCGAATAACTGCGCAAGCCGGCTTCTCCCAATATCACTTGCAGCTTGGCCTCGAAAGTGGGGGCAGCCTCAAACTGCGTCCGGATATGATCGGAATAGAAGTCGTAGTATTTATTCATAAAGATGTTTAGCTCTCCGGTACAATAAATCTGGAAGTTTTCTTCCAATTGCTCCCGGCTTCCGCCCACCCGCGAAAAGTCAAACGACATAATCTGAAAGGTACCCCGCAACCGGGTAGGATGACTACCTATCCAGAGGTTGCCGAAAAGACGTTCGAATTCATCTTTCCGGGCAATGTCGTAATATGCGCTCATCATGCTCAGGAAGATGCTCTTGCCAAAACGACGGGGACGGATAAGGAACAAATAACTGGGCTGGTCTTCCAACAAAGGCAGATACATCGTCTTATCCACATAATACTGATTCTGTTCTATAACATCCACAAAGTTGGATACACCGTAAGGTATTCGCTTAACATCTTCCATATACAATCTGGTTTGCAGTAAATTCAACAACATTACAAAGATAGGAAAAGTTTCCGGTAATCGAGGAACGGGTATGCCGGATTTTATGCGGTAGTATAAAAGAAGATTTTCCACACTGTTGAACACAATCCAACTCCTGATCCGCATTAATAATATAAGTTTCACAGGTTAAGCCGCCGCATCGCCACTTTTATCTCTTTTCGCTGCGACGGTTAAGGAAAATCGTAGTAGATACTTATTCTTTCCACCATGGAGTTTCTTTCTTTCCATCACGGGGAATGTTTCTTTCCACCATGGCGGAAAGAAAGAAACTCCATGGTAGAAAGAATAAGCGTTCGGATGGAAAAGGCTAACCGTTGGAAGGGAAAAAGCATAGGAATGCCTAAGAAAGGAGTTAGCTATTGGAGGAAATTCATATCCATACCGTTATGAATGAATTCACCACAGAATTCAATCGACTTGAAATCAGAATACATAAAACTTTCATCTTATCCCTTAACCCATCCAAACAATATATTCCGTATATTTGAAGAATGAATCATTAAGAAGATTGGCTAACTCTAAACAATCTGTAGTTATGAAGACAATATTACTATTTTTATTTCTCTGTATGAGCCTCAGCACATCTGCACAAACAGCTGATGAACGAGCCGGAACTTATATGAATCAGGAAAACTGGTTCAGTCTGCAACGCGAATTCGCCGTCAACAAAGACTCTTTACACCCTTTCCTGCAAGAATTCGGTCAGGCACTACTGGATAATTTCTTCAACCGTCCCCAAGCTGCCTACAAATCTATAGGCAAATTGCTGAACGAGCAACAAAGTAATATGGGCTTTGAGAATACTGCTTCCATGATTTACCTATTATCCGAAAACCTGAGCAAGCTGGGTGCTAACGACCAAGCTGCCGAAACACTGAAAAATTTCTGTGACCAGTTGGAAGGCCAGGTGGATAGTACTTTCCTTGCCGGATACCGGAGAAAAGAAAAAGAATATCACGCTTTGTCCAAATATGCCCTATACCAATGGGAGAAGCCAGATACGGATTTAGCGCTGCCCATTCGCATAGACAGTGTAGGTCCAAAAGGTTCGGGAGCCACCGCCATAGCTATGGAAGGCAGTGTGAATGGAAAAGAACGGAACTTCATATTGGATACAGGTGCAGGTGTCAATGTTGTCACCCCCGAAGTAGCAAAAGCCTGTGGCATGAAGATACTGGACGTAGAAATCACAGCAAATGGGATAGGTACGGGAAGTGGACAATTCGCCATTGCCGAAGAGATAAAAACAGGTCCGCTCGTGATGCGAAACGTACCTTTCTACGTGTTGGATATGAAAACTGGAGAAGAAAAAGCCGACCGCTACATGAAATATCTGGAAGTCATCATCGGACTGCCTTTCCTCAATCAACTTCAGGAAATACAACTGGATTTACGCAACAACCGGATGATTATTCCCAAAGAACTGACTCCCACGCCCGGCTTTGCCCCGAACATTTGTTTTACGGGAAAGAACCTCCTGAACCTAGAAATCGTATACGACCATGAGCTATTGCAAATGAACTTCGACAGCGGTTCCTGCCTCAGCCATCTCAATTATGATTACTTTGAGCAGCATAAAGACCGTATTGAACGAATAGCGGAAAGGGACTCGATGGGACTTGGCGGTTTCGGTGGTACAGCATGGGTATGCATTTACAAACTGCCGGGCGCATGCTTCCAGATAGGTGAGTATACGGGCTGTACAGACAGTCTCAACGTAGTGGCAACACCCGAACAAGATGCTCTTCACTTTGAGGGAGACGGGGTAGTGGGAATGGATTTCTTCCGGAGTTTCAGCACAATTACAATTAATCTGAAGGATATGTTCGTGAAAACCACCCCGAAAATGCAAGGAAAAAACGCAATGATCTACGATAGCAAAAAGCTACGCTTAAAACTACCAGAAGACCAACTGAATATAACAGATATACTATTGGGGATAGCAGATATATATCTGAACTACTGGAACGATCATCGCTGAATGCTCTACACATAGCTCCCTCCCTCTTCTGCCGAAAGGCACTTGTAGCCCGTAACTTGTAGCTAGTAGCTGATTTATCTTCTACGACGTCCGAACAAGTCCTTTATCCCATCCAGATCGAAACCTAACGTGAAGCGAAGTGTCTGGTCGAGCGGATTGCTTTGTGCCGTAGATACCAGGTAAGCAGCATCCAGTGAAAACACGCTCATCTTGAAACCTGCTCCGAAAGAGAAATACTTGCGGTTTCCTTTGTTCTCATGTTCCCAATGGTAACCACCACGAATGGAGAACTGTTCGTGATAGGTATATTCCAATCCCAACGACCATTGTATCTCCTGCAGTTCTTCCTTGAAACCACCGGGAGCATCACTGAAAGATTTGAAAATACCCTTAATGGGTGAGATATCATTATAATCACGGTCCAGACGTTCTTCATATTCTTCCTGTGACTCGTCTTCTCCACGGATAGGACGGGTGGGAACCATATATTTATTGGCGTCGAAACTAACTCCAATTGTATTGTAATCATCTATCGGGAACAGTAAAGAAGCACCCAAACGCAAGTTAGTAGGCAGGAACTGACTGGTATTACCGCTATCATAAGAAATCTTCGTACCGATATTAGAAGCATTCAATCCGAAAGAAAGCATGCACTCACGCTGGGCAAGTATGACGTAATTTGTATAATAGAAGGCAATGTCGGCAGCAAAAGCGGAACCGGCAGAAACTTCTTCGTCTTCCCTGTATGCCAGGTCGGAGTAAATATACCGTAATGCAACCGCTGCAGAGAAACGCTCGGAAAGCATACGTGAGTAAGCTATATCCACCGCCATCTCATAAGGTTTAATCGTATATCCCGGAGAATTCTCGTCACCGGTATATCCCACGGGTACTTCCCCCAAAGAAAAATAGCGCAAAGAACCGCTGACTGCCTGATAATCTCCGATGCGATAGTACCCTGCCAGATATGCCAAGTCAATATCATTCACCAGCTTACGCAACCAGGGAGTATATGAAACCGCCACTCCGGCACGGCTGATAGTAAACGGATACTTTGCCGGATTCCAGAATTGGGAGTTCACATCCGGATCTGTAGCCGCGCCCACATCTCCCATACCACCACCACGGGAGTCAGGGGCAATCCCCAGAGAGTTAACACCGGTATTAACAGGGTTAAACTGATTCTTGTCCTGAGCAAGAAGGTGTACGGACAAGAAAGCTATGATTAATGATAAGATGTATTTCTTCATACGATATTATTTAATTCTTCATCTGCGGATGAAGAATATCTTTTTAATACTAATTAAACAGAGAATCCCCCTGTTTATTGTGACAGGATGATGATTTTCTGTGATTTCGTACTTTCACGACTGCCATCAGAGACAATAGAAGCACGATATAGATAAACACCCGGTGCCAGGCGTTGCCCACCGTTACTACACAAATCCCATTCTACATAGTAGGTTTGTCCTTCAGATATTCCTTTCTCCATATGTGTCCACATTTCCCGCCCGGCAAAATCATACACGGACATACGGACTGAAAGTGTGGAACCGGGGCGATTGTGAGAAAGAATAAATGTAGTACTTTCACGGGCAGGACTCTGTATGCAAGTTACTGAAAAGAGACCGGGACGTAGCCCTCGAACCACCTCAAACTCTAAAGTCTTTGTAGAAGAATTATTCAGTAAATCCCAGGCACGGAATGACAATATATGTTTCCCCTCCGTAAGTTCGGGCACTGAAAAATGCACTGTACCCCGGGTATAATCTCCCGCTACCGGAGTATAATAATCATTCAGATTATAAGTCGACACCGCACTGCCGTCTATACTAAGCGAAAGGTCATGCCCGATACCATTGCCAACCGTATTGATACCATCAGCATCTTCTAACTCGGCTACGAACAAGGGAGTAGTATTGGTTTGTCCACCGGAACTGAAGTCCGGCGTATTCAGATAAATGGTTATCTTAGGGCCTAACGTATCTGCCAAAGAAATATCATCATCCGTACCGCCTACCAGGAAACGGTCGAAAGCTCCGCCCGCTTCATTAGAGTGAACAGCATCCAGAGCGTAAAGACTCAATAAGCCTTCTTCATCGGAATAATTGATATCCAACGGTACAGGGAAAGTAAACTCAAACCGCCCCTGACGAACCGAATCACTGCCTGAGAAGAGAGTTTTACTGCGCTCCGTATAAGTATAAGCCCCCTCACCACGATTATCAAGAGTGGTTACTTCTTCCTTACTATCCAGTACAGTAGGATGCACTGTGCCGGTAAAGTCTTCTGCTAAAACACCTTCGGGAGTCAGGATACGTCCTTTTACAGTAATCTTGCTACCGGCTTTCACCTGCGGATAGGTGTTTGTTTCTTCTGCTACATTCACTCCGGCAAATTCATCCACCTGTATTTGATAATCAGGATATGCCAAGGTCAAGGCAGGATCACCGATCAGAGAGAAATTCAATTTATTCTTGTCAGTAGCCAAAGATGCATCGCACTTTGAAAGCCGCATAACATCTCCCAATCGCAGGCGTTTACCTTCAGGGCGGGAAAAGATATGACGAAGGAAAGCCTGGTTTAAAGTAGAATTCTGCGCAGCATATACCACCCGGGAAGTGGTGAGCAAAGCAATAGCCCCGCCTTTGGCATTCAAGAATGCCTGCTCTCCGGCGGAAGTCTGGATATCGTCGAAACGGGTAAAGTCACAAGTAGCTGTTATCCAAAGAGGAAGACGTGGGGATGTCATTTGGGTAATATCTCCCATGTTCAGCAGATTCTCCTCTGCCCAGGCGGAAGTACTTCCGTGCCCTGTATAGTTGACTACCAGCATGCCTTTGTCGAATAATTGCAATAGGCGTTTTGTTGCATCGGGATAAGTTTCTCCGGTAGCAGAAGATTCGCGACGGAAAGCATCGGCATAGATTCTTTCAACAAGGAAGGAAGGATAATTCCGTTCTGTATAACTTGCCAGGATTTCAGATTGGGACATGTGCAGTCTGCCATCCCCGTCATCGCCCACATAGCAAACGGTGTGTTTCCACGGTCCTGCATGCTTATTTCCCATATAAGCGATGGTCTTATCAACAGTAGCTTTTGCCTCAGCAGCCGTGCGAACCGGGAAACGTCCGATACCTATATCCAGCATGGCATCTGACAGATTTTCACCTTCTCCATCATCGAGAAAGCCGAAATAATCGTCCGTTACATAGGAAGAGGTTTCCTCAAGAGAGGTTTCCGATTGATAAGATAGCAAAAAGTTTTCAGGCCGATAATTCTTCCAGGAGGAAGTCAGCATACGGTTATCATAACTGCAATCTCCGAAGAATAACAAATATTTAGGACTTTCAGCCTTATTCGGAAAACGATCATACAACATCTTCATCAAACGACGGTAAGCCGTTCCATCCGGTGTACCGGAAGAGAATTCATTGTAGATTTGCGGAGCAGCAAGAACAAGAACAGATAAGCCATCTTTTTCACGGTGTGCTTGTGCCAGCCGTTCCGCCTGTGTCATCAGGTCTTTCCGGTCGGGAGAAATGATAATCATATCCGTAGCTCCCAGAGAGTGCAGATTTTGATTTGCAATATTCCCTACCGTTTCTACCGTATCAAAGCCGAAAGCTTCTGGAGTGATGGCTACGAACTCACGCAATTTTCCTGCGGGAATGGTAAACGTATATGTGCCGCCTACAAAGCTGCCTTCCATCCTGCAAATATTTGCGGGATCGGTGACATCCCACACAACAGTAGAAGCTGTGGCACCGGAAAGTACAAATGTCGTCTCTTTATTGATGGAGGCCAAAGAACGGAAAGTAAGGTAAGGAGCATTCAGCGTAAGCGAGCGGATATAGTTCAAAGCAATATAATCCAGGCGCCCCGATGTCCCGGAAGGGCGGGTATGGGTAACGGTCACTATAGTATTCTCCGACTCTGTACCCAGCCAGGAAGTACTTATGGAGGCAGAAGTAGCTCTAGTGTAATATTGATTGTCGGAAGATATGGATGCCAGTGTAGCATTTCCTCTCGTCTTACCATTCACTGCAACCGAATAATAGGTAGATGCTCCAATGGAACGGGCAGCAAAAACTGTGGTCAGCCATACAGAATCTTCCGGAACGATACCCGGCAAACTCAACGTATAATTCTTGGTGTTACCCGTCGCATAATCATAATCTTCATATAGTTGTCTGCCGGTACTTGCCCAACTATATACTTCTTTCTCATGCAGAGCATAGGAATTAAAGGTTGTCAACCTGTTGGCAGAAGGTTCTTTCAAAGAAGAAAGGACTTCGACTTCCATTTCCGGAATATCCTCCCGGTCAGTCAGGAAATAATAGCCTTCATCGGAATAGAAATTACGTTCGCGAACAAAGTAAGTGTTATCGGAGCTCAGTTTCCAGGATACAGTGCCACGACCATAAAACAATACACCGTCTGACAAACGCAGCAAGGGGACTTCGGGCAAATCTGCTGCCGGATGTTCATTGAAACGCTGGGATAACAAATACCCACCATAACCAAATACGCGGACTTTCTCGGGTCTTGAGAATCCCATCTTCTTTAATTCGGCATTCGTGATTTTAAAGACTCCGGTATTTCTGACACCTATCTTTGTCCAATGACCTGAAGCGAGAAGCGAAGTAGTGCAATCTTTTAAAGAAGCTCTGGTTAAAGTTGTTCCCGAGCCTCGAGTGGCTGTACCCTCTCCTATTCCATCTGTCTTTGGATAGGATTTCACGGATAACTTGAACGAGTTCAGCCGTTGGTAGCTTCCTTCACGAAAAACTACAGGGACAAAACTTATGGAGAGAAAACCATGATGTGCGGAGATTTTAGTGAAGGTGTTTATCTGTGGAGATGCCGGTAAGCCCTTCCGGAAAGCAACGTCTTCATTGGGTAACTGACGCAAACTGTCGAGTCGCATTTCTAATGCTGCCACCTCACTCCGGCTTAGTTTCTGGTATTCCGGGAATTCAATTTCTACCTGATAAGTAAAAGAACGGAAATCGTTCCCTAATGGAAGTTCGCGCGTCACTACGGGAAGCGTCTGTGCAGAAGACAATTCCTGCCAGTTCAGCGTAATGAATTCCTGCGCTGAAACCGGAAGAAGAAGAGCAATAAAGCAACAAAGCAGCCAGCAACGTTTGATAAACATATCGTAATAAATTGACTCAACGAATATAAAAGTCGAGCAACTTATCTTCTCCGAGGTACCCTTGTAAATGCTGTCCTATCTGTACCGGACCTACGCCTGCGGGAGTTCCCGTAAACAACAGGTCGCCTATTTTCAGCGTCATAAAGCGGCTGACGTATGCAATAATCTCATCCACTTTGAAAAGCATATCCGAGGTATTGCCGTGCTGCACTTCCTTTCCGTCTATTTCC
Source organism: Bacteroides sp. Phil13 (assembly GCF_001940965.1). Classification (NCBI taxonomy): domain Bacteria; kingdom Pseudomonadati; phylum Bacteroidota; class Bacteroidia; order Bacteroidales; family Bacteroidaceae; genus Bacteroides; species Bacteroides sp. Phil13. The sequence goes on from NZ_MSHA01000070.1 coordinate 90,662, forward strand.
AGACGGAAATCAAGCTGCTGCAAATCGCCTCCAGCCTGCTCCAAAGGAACAAAAGTTCCGATAGCTGCCGAATTGTCGAACCCTTTGCAAAGTTCCCAGGGATTACCCGCTTCACGGAACTTACGTTGTAAGTCGCGTGCCGTAAAATCGATGCCTACAGTCACTGCATCATAATAACGGTTGGCAAAGCGCGGCGCAATGTTTTTTCCCAAACGGCAGATACGTACCACCACCTCAGTTTCGTAATGAACCTCATCCGAAAAATCGGGAATAAAGAAAGGCTTTCCGTCTTTCAATATAGCCGAGTCGGGCTTCATGAAGATAACCGGCTCTTTATTAACTAACGTATGCCCCAGCTCTTTATTGTGCAGTGCATAGTTCATTCCGACAGCAATAATCTTCATTATTCGATTTCGTTAAAATTCAGGCGGTTGAACATCACCGCCAAATGAGCATATAGAGAAGTATTCTGAACAACGATATTTTCCGGCACGCGGATACGGAACGGCGTAAAGTTCCATACAGCTTTGATGCCACCGGCTATCATGGTGTCCGTAATGCATTGGGCTATCTCGATAGGTACAGTCAGCACACCGATGTTCACATCATATTCGCGCATCTTCTGCTCGAATTCACTGGAATGGAAGATCGGAATTCCGTTCAATGTAGTGCCTACCAATTCCGGGTTCACATCAAATGCCGCTACAATTTCCAGCCCGAAGTGCTTCAAACCGGAGTCGCGCAACAATGCACCACCCAAGCTACCTACTCCAAACAGAAATGCTTTATGCATATCGGTAAATCCGAGGAAGTCTTCCAATACGGCTATCAGAGTATCGACTTCGTAGCCCACACGCGTACGCCCGGAGATGTTGACATACGACAAATCCTTGGCTATCTGGGAAGCATCTATATTGATTTCTTTGGATATCTGTGTAGAAGAGACGTACCGTTCGCCCCGCTGCTTGAGCAGCTTAACATTCGACAAGTACCACGGCAACCTGCGCAAAGTAGGCTCCGGCACTTTCATGCTATCCTTATATTGAATTGCCTGGTTCGTGGTCATTTTCTTCATTTCTTTAGGTTACGGGTGGACAAAAATACGTTTTTTTTGGAAAAGAATACTCCAACAGAAGAAAGTTAACATAATTTCTACAAAAGTTTTACTTATCACCAAAGAGGGATAACGGCAAACTAAGAGAAACTCCCACCGAATGGAACTTCAGGCAATCGAATCCGGCAAAGACTGCTATCCGTACCCTATCGGAAAACCCGATCGAATATCCAATCTCCGTATAGGGGCGCCGACCATATATCACAATGGAACGAAGATGCAAGGCTTCATCAAATGCTTTTCTTGACAGAAAAGGAAGATGTTTCAAAAGCAGATATGGAGTATACCAGGAGACATTAGCCTGTGTCCAGCGGGTATTAGTGGACAAAACGTAGTTATCCAGTAAACTAAACCCGGTATCGAAAGAACGTTCCGTAACCAATATGCGGGTAGAAGCGAAATGCTTAAAGTCGGGGAACTGAAGATTCTTTGCATCAAAGAATGAGCCTGCATTCACTGACCAATGCAGGCGATTGAACATACCGAATTCGATTTTCTGTTTAGCTGAGAATTGCATCAGGTGGTACGAAGTTAGATAACGGCTTCCGCTCATAGGGAAAGCTCTGTCATATTTCAAGGCAAATGTAGGATAACGGGAAGCTTCATACACTTTCTTACCTTGCGACATGTGATAGTAGTGAGCCGGAGTGTACTCCAACTCAAAAGAAGCTTTCAGGATATCATTCTCCGGCATTGGTCGAAAAGCTGTGTTTTCCGGAATATTCGGTTCGGCATCTCTTTTAAACCAACTTTTACGGATATGGTTATCCAGCATCTTCCTGCGTTGCCAGGAAAGTGAGGAAGAAAAAAGTAATCCGTTAGCCGGCTCTATTGCATGGTCAACAGTGAAGAAGGTATTCTCATAAAGCTTCAGATGGTTATGACCGAACAGGGAGCTTGACATACCGTTAATCAAACGGGATTCTCCGCTTTCCGAATTATAATCGGCGGACAGAAGACCTCCGGAAAAAGATAAATAACCACGGTTCCGGGGAGCATAATCCAGCGTCAGTTCTCCTTGTCCAATCCAGTTTTTACGGGCAGTGGTATAATAGAAAGAAGGCACAAAACGAAGTGTAGAAGATTCTGATAACTTCACTCCCGTCTTTAGCTTAACTCCTAACCAGAAGCCATCCACAAAATTATATTCGGGAATATAAGCGGAAAGACCAGGTAAAGTTAACCATGCATTTTTATTGGAAGTCCTGAAAGTCTTTCCCCACATAATGGTATTCAGTACTTGCCCGACCGCTGTTTTCTTCTCGGATTTTTCTCCGGGTGATAAGTCTTTCAGCGCAATCTTTTCTTCCTTATATTGATAACTCTGCACTTCTTCCAATCGCAACGGCACACTACGGATAGTGGTCCAATAAAGAGAATCCCGCTTATCGGCAAGCGAATCAACCTGAGTATCTTTGCGTCCGATCCGTGCCGGACGTTCAAATTTATGTTTCTTTGGCTGCGCTACTTCAGTGGCAGTTACAGTTTTTGCCATTTTATCCGTATTGGTCTCCGGCTGGATATCCGTTTTTACCTCTCTATAGTGTATTGCCGCCAGATAGGAAGCCTCTGCCTTGAAACCCATTATGTCGATGGTAGAAGAGGTAGTAATAGAAACCGGCAGAAAGACAGAAGACTGCACCTCCTTGCAAGTGATCTTAATCTTTGCTTTCAGCCCGGTGCCACGAACATTGACATCAGCAGCCGAAATGCACCACAAATCTTCTACAATGAACAGGTCTCCTTCCAGCAAACGGCTATCGTCTTTCTTGGGAATCACACGGATCTTATTTATCATTTGTCCTTCTTCCACAAAGCAAGCGTCAAGTCTGAAACGATAGTATGAAAAAGCACTTTTATTTAAAGGAGAGACTTTACCGAAAAGTTCAGGAGTATAGAGATTAACTGTAGTTATCCCCATATCCACCTGTATTTCCTCAGGAAAAGAGTTTTTATTGGCTAATACCTTATTATTCCAGATATTGGGAGCAGTAAAATTCACGATCTGCTGCTGCTCCAAGACAAACAGCTTTCCAAGCCATTCTTTTGCATCTTTCCGCACCTCTTTGGATAGTTTCAGGACAGCAGGAATAGCGATCCCTTTACCGGTTCCTTTCAGATATGTACCGGCTGTATAGCTTTTTATCTGAGTACGATAATAAGGAGCACGCGCTATCGCTTTGCGCATCACTGCATAGGCGGGATCTTCATTTCCCTTGGTGATGCTTACTTCCGGCAGGCTATAGGTACGTTCGGCAAGCACTATATCCTTCTCATAATCACGATTCAGCATTTGGAAAGTAAAGGTCTGGGATATAAATCCTAAAGAAGAGACCTCACAGGTATATTGTCCGGCAGATAATTTCGTTTGAAACCGCCCATGCTCATCGGTAGTTAAACCTGACTTCATTTCTCTTAGATAGAGGGCGGCATAAGGAACCGGCTTCCCATCAGTATCCGTAACAGTACCCTTGAAAGATTGCGAAAAAGATAGTAGAGTAACCAAAGACAATAGAAATAGCCAGATGATTCTTTTCATATTTCGTATACTTGAAGCTAATTAGCATTTTCTATTAGACGACAAAAGTCTCAAAAGATTGCAAAGTTCCACGCAAAATATTACTTTTGATTCTTAAAACAGAACGAATATGAAGAATAATGATTGGAAAGAACGGTTGAATGTGGTTTATTCTACCAATCCGGACTATAGTTATGAAATGGAAGATGATGGGGAACAAGTTACCCCGGAAGCTTCTCAACAGAAATTGCGCGTTCAGTTGGATCGCAAGAATAGAGGAGGAAAAGTAGTCACACTTGTCACGGGTTTCGTAGGTACGGAGAATGACCTGAAGGAATTAGGAAAATTGCTGAAGTCCAAATGTGGCGTAGGCGGAAGTGCCAAAGACGGAGAAATCATCGTACAAGGAGATTTCAAGCAGAAAGTGCTGGAACTACTTAAAAAGGAGGGATATACGCAGACTAAGCCGGTCGGATAATCCGGTTCACCGAAACAGACGGTCTATCAGTAAGTATATCACTTCTTCTAAAAGAAGCAAATATGCATAAAAAAACGACCGCAACGGAAATTCCCGTGCGGTCGTTTTCTATATATATTGAGTTGAATTATTCAGCTTTCAAAGTGAAACGCTTGAAATCTACAATCTTCAATTCAGGGTCAGCTGCTGCCAACACTTCTCTTACAGTCTTCTTAGAATCCATAATATTTTCCTGGTTCAGCAAGCAAACTTCTTTCAAGAACTTAGCCAGACGACCTTTAGCGATGTTCTGGATCATTTGTTCAGGCAGGTGTGCAGCCTTTTCAGCAGAAACAGTAGCAATGATTTCTTTTGCTTTTGCTACATCTTCAGCTGTAATCCAACCTTTAGCCATGTTGCTTTCCATGTGGTCTTCGCTGTCCACGTGAGCCGGATTGATATTTGCTTTCTTCAAAGCAGCCTCAACAGCTTTCTGTACCTGTTCTGCTTTTGTCTTTTCGATAGCAACTTCAATCTCTTTCTGCTTCACATCTTCAGAAACGCCGTCCTCATCAATTGCAAGAGGATTCATAGCTGCAATCTGCATAGCCACTTCCTTAGCCAACTGTTCGTTAACTTCTTTGTTGAAAGCAGCGATCGTGCAAAGACCGTTTCTATTCATGTGATTGTAAACGACAGTGCTTGCACCCTCTACAGTCAGATAGCCGTCAAGCTCCATCTTCTCACCTGTAATACCGCTACGGTCAGTCACTGCATCCTGTACAGTACCGTTACCCATCGGCAATGCTTTTACCTCATCCAAAGTCTTGCAGTTGTTAGCTACAGCAAGATCCAGAATATCTTGAGTCAATTTTATAAAATCAGCATTCTGAGCCACGAAGTCAGTTTCACACTTCAAAGCAATGATAACGGCAAAGTTACCGGTAGTCTTAGCCAGAACACAACCTTCAGAAGCTTCACGGTCTGAACGCTTAGCGGCAACAGCCTGTCCCTTCTTACGGATTATTTCCATTGCCTTGTCGAAATCGCCTTCAGCTTCCGTCAACGCATTCTTGCAGTCCATCATACCTGCTCCGGTCATTTTACGGAGTTTGGTAATATCAGCCATTGTTACAGCCATAATATATTTTCTTTTTATAATTAATATTCAAAATGATAAAATGGTAAGATGATAGGATGGTAAGACGACATTATCATCTTATCATTTTACCATCTTACCATTCAAGTATGATTAAGCCTCTTCGTCTTCCTTCAGGAAAGCAGCAGCTTTAGCTGCATTGATTGCTTCCTCATCAGATTTGTCGAGTCTTGCTTTTGTAGCTTTCTTCTTGCCTTTATTGGCAGGAGCTTCACCAGCTGCTTCCATGTCTACTTTTTCAGCTTTTCTTTCTTCCAAACCTTCCTGCATAGCAGCGCAGCAAGCATCCAGAATTACTTCTATTGATTTAGTAGCATCATCATTAGCCGGAATAACGAAATCAATGTTAGAAGGATCAGAGTTCGTATCAACGATACCGAATACGGGTATACCCAAACGGTTAGCTTCGCGAACTGCGATGTTTTCTTTCATAACATCGATAACGAACAGTGCAGACGGCAGACGAGTCAGGTCAGCAATAGAACCCAAAGTCTTGTCCAGCTTAGCACGTTGACGTGAAATCTGCAGGATTTCTCTCTTAGACAGATTAGAGTACGTACCGTCATTTGTCAATTTGTCGATGGTAGCCATCTTCTTAACAGCCTTGCGGATAGTGGGGAAGTTAGTCAACATACCGCCCGGCCAACGCTCGATTACATAAGGCATATTTACAGAGGCAGCTTTATCAGCAACCACTTGTTTAGCTTGTTTTTTAGTAGCAACGAACAGGACTTTCTTTCCTGATTTAGCAATTTGCTTCAAAGCTTCAGCAGCTTCGTCTACTTTAGCAACTGTCTTGTGGAGGTCAATGATATGGATACCATTGCGTTCCATGAAAATATAAGGAGCCATTGCAGGATTCCACTTTCTTTTGAGGTGACCAAAGTGGCAACCGGCTTCCAATAATGTATCAAAATTTGTTCTTGACATCTTGTTTTTTCTTTAAATCGTTTACTTTCTTTTTTGTTTTTTCTAAACCAACCGCCGGGTAGTCTATCATTCCAGAGTCCCGGTAGTTTAGATACTAAACGCTCTTTCAGTTGAGAGTTGAGAGATAAAAGTTGAGAATTAAGCAACTTGTCCGCCCCAACGTTTCTGCAACTCTTAACGTTTACTGAACTGGAATCTTCTACGAGCTTTCGGTTGTCCCGGTTTCTTACGTTCAACAGAACGCGGGTCACGAGTCATGAAGCCTTCAGCGCGAAGAGCAGCTTTGTCTTCAGCATTCATCTTCACCAATGCGCGGGCAATAGCCAAACGCAAAGCCTGAGACTGACCGGTGAAACCACCACCGCAAAGATTTACTTTAATATCATATTTTTCAGCAACACCCAGCTTACTCAGCGGTTGTTTTACTACATACTGAAGAATAGTTGATGGAAAGTACTCTGCAAGGTCTCTCTTGTTAATAGTAATCTTTCCTGTACCTTCGGTTACGAAAATGCGTGCAATTGCACTTTTACGTCTGCCTAATGCATTTACTACTTCCATATCTATTATTTAAGTAAGTTTATATCAATTGATTTCGGGTTCTGAGCGTCATGTTTGTGCTCGCTACCGGCATATACGTACATATTGCTCAGCAATTTAGCGCCCAATTTATTCTTAGGCAACATACCCTTTACTACTTTTCTCAACAGTCTGTCATCACCATTCGGTTTAGCCTGCAGACGAGCAGGAGTCATTTCTCTCTGACCACCGGGATAACCTGTGTATGACAAATACACTTTGTCAGTCCACTTATTACCTGTCATTTTAACTTTGTCGGCATTGATAATGATTACATTATCACCGCAATCTACGTGAGGAGTAAAGTTTGGTTTATACTTTCCTCTCAACAGTTTCGCAACTTTTGCGCCCAGACGACCCAATACTTGGTCTGTAGCGTCAACAATAACCCATTCTTTGGTTACCGTAGCTTTGTTTGCAGAAATGGTCTTGTAACTTAAAGTATCCACTCTTGATTTGTTTTTTAAATGTTACTACTAAAAAAATTCTTCATTACGGATTAGCTACCCCGGACAAAGGTAGATTAACTCGCTCTGAATTAATTGCTTATCCTTATTAGATAATAATCGGCTTGCAAAGGTACGGATTTTCCCAAAACTGGCAAACGTTTTCTTCTTTTTTTTAAAGAAGCTAACTATCAATCACAAGCAATGTTAGGACACAAAACAAGCAGTGTTACGATGCATAAGATTACTTGTTATGCATCGTAACACTGCTTATCATATTAGGACAACCCGCTTTAACGGACAATGTCTTCAGGGAATGCAGGTGGCATCATTACCCGTTTCCAGGTTTCATGATACCAGCAGTTCAGTTCGTTGCCGTTCAAATCTTTAGAAATAAAATACTTCAGATGCATAAGTCCACCCTCTCCCATCTCAAACTCCAGAACATTATCTTTATTATCCAGCATGGGCAGGTGAATGTTTTTTTCAATACTTTCCCGATAGCTATTATCCGTCAGCTGGGTATAGGTACCATATCCGGTGATTATAGCATCTTTGCCGGGAATAAGAGTGAAATTGACAATACGCCCGTCGTCACTCAACACCTTAAACGTGTTACTGGGCTTCAAAGCACCGGGAACATCCGGAATTTCAGATACATAGTGACACAACTGCCAGATACCTTTCAAATCTGCAGGTTTGAAACTCGCCTTTTTTTGTGCCATCGCTCCTGTTACCGCCAGCAGCACCGCTGCCAACATGGTAATGAAATACTTCTTCTTCATGTTCGTATATATTGGGTTAACGTATTGGCATCTGACTGTCACAAATATAAGTATTTATTTTGATATTATAACAATTTATCTATAAAAAAAGGAGGTTGTGTCAAAACTCTGGCAC
>NZ_MSHA01000071.1:0-8851 GCF_001940965.1 Bacteroides sp. Phil13
AATCATAGCCATGCTCCTTTACGGTAGATTCTAACAACGATTTTAGAATCTCGCTGGATTTTGGTAGATTATAACGAAATCCGTTATGGCTATGAGAGAACACAAAGAGGCTACCACACAGGAAATTCCCTGTGTAGTAGCCTCTTTCTTTATTTCTTGGCATAGGCAAGTGGAAACACCAGGACAAATATCCCGCCGGTCATATAGACCGTTGGGGCAGAGCAAAAGCCAGGCGAACCGGCTTGGTTCGTCTGGCTCTGCTTTGGTGGATCAGGCGGGAATCGAACCCGCGTCCGAAAGCCCATTCACTGTACTTCTACTATCATAGTCGGTCAATTTTGATTCCCCCGGATGCAAGAGGACAGACACTCTCACATCGTCGGTAGCTTCATGATACGCCCATATGCGCAAAGCTTAACATATGTCGTTTCCTGCATAGTCGATGCCCGGATCTTAAAGTGCAGGTGCTCTAAGTCGGACAACTGCCATTAGGCAGCGTAAGCTAATTCGTCTTTAGCGTTTAATTTTAAGTTTGTGATTTGACGCATCACCTGCGGATAGCTTCTCCAACTTCAAGACCCCTGTCGAAACCATTACTACCCCTAACAGTATAGTAATAGTACACTGAGCAATCAGCTGTAGTTTAGATGATATTACAAATCAATTCGTTTGTCAATGGAAATAATTAATATAAGTTCTTCACTTTAAAGCTCTTTTCCGCTTCTCTACGTTGGTCTTTCTTTGCAATGTCCTGGCGCTTATCATACAATTTCTTACCTCTTGCCAGTCCAATCTCTACCTTTACCAGACTACCACTTAGATAGACATTGAGTGGTACCAACGTATAACCCTTTTGTTGAATCTCACCTGTCAACTTGTTAATTTCATACTTATGCAACAATAACTTCTTTGTCCTCAATGGATCTTTATTAAATATATTTCCCTTCTCATAAGGAGAGATATGCATGTTGTAAATGTATACTTCCCCTTTCTCAATCTTGACAAAGGATTCTTTGATACTGCACTTACCTAGTCGAAGAGATTTGACCTCTGTGCCATGTAATGCAATACCAGCTTCATATTTTTCATCAATAAAATAATCAAAAAAGGCTTTCTTGTTATTGGCAATTAATTTCTTTGATTCTTTTGCCATTTCATTTCTCCAATCTTAACTGACTATCTCTATTATAGCCAAAATAATAAGAATTTCAACAGTGTTTATAACGGGAAACAGTGGGTCTCATGAGTAACCCACTGTTTCCTCTGTATTTTAATGCATTAGTCTTCTTTTGCCTCTGCATGATCAGCATCAGTATCGATAGTATCCTCATCCTCTGCCAGTATAAAATCTACTGTTCTCGCTAAGGAATCTACACCATCTACAACGATTCTTACTTTCTGTCCTAGCTTGTAGACCTTCTTTGTATGCTCTCCAACCATAGTATAGGACTCTTCATCATAGAAATAGTAATCATCCTTTAGATTGGTTACCTTAATCATACCTTCGCAAGTATTCGGAAGTTCTACATACATACCCCAAGTTGTAATACTAGAGATAACACCTTCAAATGTCTCTCCAATAAACTGTTTCATATACTGTGCTTTCTTCAGCTTATCTACTTCTCTCTCCGCCTCATCTGCACGTCGTTCCATTGCACTAGACTGTGCCGCTACATCAGGAAGGATTCTTTGATAGTGGTTAGAACGTTTCTCACTGATGCCTCTGCGTAGATTCTCCTTAATGATACGGTGAATCTGTAAGTCTGGATAACGTCTGATTGGAGACGTAAAGTGACAGTAATACTTGGTAGACAATCCAAAATGTCCATCATTGGTTACAGTATACTTCGCCTGCTTCATACTACGTAAGGTAAGTCGGCTGATCAATGCTTCTTCTGCAGAACCTTCTACCTTGTCTAACAACTTCTGAATTTCTTTTGGATGAATCTCATCCTGACCAACCTTAATGGTATAGCCAAAGTTATTGATAAAGATACCTAACTTCTGAATCTTTTCTTCATCTGGTGCCTCATGAGTACGATAGACAAATGGAATCTCCTGCCAGAAGTAATCTTCTGCAACCGTCTCATTAGCAACTAGCATAAAATCTTCAATGATTCTAGTTGCTGTATTACGCTCATATGGTTTAATCTCAATTGGTTTTCCCTTCTCATCCAAAATAATCTTACTTTCTGGGAAATCAAAGTCAATACCACCACGTTTTCTACGTCTTTCTCTAAGAATTGATGCCAGCTCCTGCATTAGTTCAAACATACCAACCAATGGTTCGTATTCTTTACGTTCTGCTTCATCACCATCAAGAATCTTCTGCACGCTATTATATGACATTCTTCTAGTAACACGAACAACCGTCTCTGCAATCTTATGTCCTATTACATTACCTTTTATGTCAATGTCCATAAAGCAACTAAGTGCCAGACGGTCTACTCCTGCGTTCAAGGAACAGATGCCATTGGATAGTTTATGAGGAAGCATTGGAATAACACGGTCAACCAGATAAACGCTGGTGCCACGCTTTAATGCTTCAACATCAAGTACAGAATCCTCTTTTACATAGTTAGATACATCCGCAATATGAACACCTAATTTATAAACATTTCCTTCCTTAGTTAAAGTTATGGCATCATCTAAGTCTTTAGCATCCTCACCATCAATCGTAACCATTGGCCAATCTCTGATGTCTGTTCTACCACTAATATCTTTTGGATCCACTTCATCTGGTATATCATCGATATACTTCATTACTGGTCCAGGGAACTCTGTCGGAAGGCCATATCCCTTTACAATGGACATAATATCCACACCAGGATCATTAATATGACCAAGAATCTCTACGATTCTACCTTCCGGCTTCTTATCCTTGCTACCATAATCCGTAATCTTAACAACTACCTTATGACCGGTAACTGCACCTTTACAGAATTCCTTTGGAATATAGATATCGCGATTGAATTTTTGATTATCTGTAATGACGAAACCATAGTTCTTACTCTTAGCAAAGGTTCCTACAACTTCATCCGTTTTACGCTCTACGATAGAGACGATAACACCTTCTCGTCTCTTTCCTGTTTGACCTTCTAATATTTTCACCTGTACGATATCGTTATGAAGAGCACCTTTTTGTGAATTTTCAGGAACGAAGATATCTTGATCCTCACCCTCGATTACAACGAAACCGAAGCCTTTGCTATTACCAACAAAAGTACCAACCTTCACATTGTCAGCACAAACTTTAAATTTTCCTTGTACATCTATGGTTATTTTCCCTTCACCTACCAGACTCTCTAATACTTCTCGTAAGTCATCTTTTTCATTACGTGGAACTTGTAATGTTGCTACTAATTCTTTAAACTTTAGCGGTCTGTATTCTTTACTGCTGATATAGGAAAACACCAATTCCTTTTTTTGTTCTAATAATAGTTTATCCATCTGACATCGCCAGCCTTTCCTGTTGTTATTTCTATGCCTACAACAAAAGACAATCTATAAATTTATTATAGCATATGTAAGATAGAAATATAAGTAATCTTGATATTTTACCTTATTGTTAAGAGATATCAATACGTTTGTTTGTTTCCTTAACCCACTACTCTATAGCTATTAAAATATTACTCAATAGTCCCAGGAGATCATAACACGAGAAAAAGCCTCTTCTGTCTGTACTTTGCCTTTAAGACCTTCTATCACTATACAACTGTCTGTATTCTTAACCTTTATTATATAGACATAGCTAGTCTTCTACGCATTGTAATAATCTATTGCATATGCTATAGCCTGCAATACCGGTTGGCCATCCTTTGTCACCTGCAAAATTTCTGACTTTTCCTCAACCGATCATCCATCGGATGCATCAACTTTCACACGTATCCTATCCCCTATATGATTTACTTTAAAAATACCTGTGTAACCGGAACTACAACTAACGAAAGCCAACAGCATTAGCACAAATAGAATAATAAGCTTTGGGGTTACTTTCATATTTCCCATCCTTATTTTTACATATATATCATACCATAATACTCTATACATTAACACAAAAAGAGACACCTTATTCAGGTGTCTCTGATTAGTCATCATATTCAGGATCTATTTCCAGAATCCCATATTAAGTAACGCAGAAATAATTACAAATGCAACAGAAAGTACAATTGTGATTTTATTCATAGCGCCATCCATTGTACGTCCTTTATTCTTACCCCAGTAAGTATCAGCTGCACCACTAATAGAACCTAAACCAGCTGATTTACCTTCCTGCATAAGTACAACAACGACTAATGCAATACATATAAGTATATACGCAATTATTGTAATAACCTTAAGAGCTTCCATCTTTTACACCTCCTAATGCTTAACATAATGATTCTATCACACTGGGACAGGTATTTCAACAAATTTATTTACTAATATGTTGAAATACCCCTCAGTCTTCTTTAGTTCTTTTTCACTAATAAAGATTTACCTGTCATCTCTACAGGTTGTGGAATTTCCATCATCTCAAGTAAAGTAGGTGCGATATCAGCAAGACAACCACCCTCACGAAGGGTATAATCAGACTTATAGTTTACAAGAATGAAAGGAACTGGATTTGTTGTATGCGCTGTAAATGGATCACCAGTATTATAGTCTACTAACTGCTCACAGTTACCATGATCAGCGCAGATAAACATCTGTCCATCAACTTCAAGTAATGCATCATATGCCTTTCCAACACACTCATCAACTGCTTCGACTGCTTTGATTGCCGCATTCTCGATACCTGTGTGTCCAACCATATCTGGATTAGCAAAATTAATAATGATTACATCGTATTTATCAGATTTGATAGCTTCTACAAGATTATCAGCTACCTTGTAAGCACTCATTTCTGGTTGTAAATCATAAGTAGCTACCTTAGGGGAATTAACAAGAATACGGTCTTCTCCTTCATAAGGTTGCTCTACACCACCGTTAAAGAAGAATGTAACGTGTGCATATTTCTCAGTCTCAGCAGTACGTAATTGTTTCTTACCAAGCTTAGAAAGATATTCACCAAGGGTATTTGTAATCTCAACTTTATTGAAAGCTATCATTTTATTAGGAATTGTCTTGTCATATTCAGTAAAGCATACATAGGTTGTTTCAATCTTATCACGAGTAAAACCAGCGAATTCAGGATCACAGAATGCACGAGTAATCTCTCTTGCACGGTCTGGACGGAAGTTAAAGAATATAACACTGTCATTATTCTTAATTGAAGCAACTGGTGTGCCATTCTCTATTACTACAGTAGGAACTACAAATTCATCGTTCTCTCCCTTTGCATAGGATTGCTCTACTGCTTCAACAGCACTGTTAGCTGTAATGCCTTCACCTTTTGTCAATGCAACATATGCTTTTTCTACACGATCCCAACGATTATCACGATCCATTACATAGTAACGACCCATAACAGATGCAATCTTACCAACACCGATCTCTTTCATCTTTGCTTCTAATTCTTCTACAAAGCCTTTACCGGATGTTGGAGCTGTATCACGACCATCTAAGAATGCATGAACATATACTTTCTTAAGTCCCTGACGTTTTGCAAGCTCTAATAAGCCATATAAATGCGTATTGTGACTATGCACACCACCATCAGATAGTAATCCATACATATGAAGAGCAGAATCATTCTTCTTGCAATTCTCCATAGCTGCTAATAATGCTTCATTTTCAAAGAAAGTACCATCAGTAATCTCTTTCGTGATACGAGTTAATTCCTGGTATACGATACGACCAGCACCCATATTCAAATGTCCAACTTCAGAGTTACCCATCTGACCATCTGGAAGACCAACAGCAAGACCACTAGCATATCCTTTTACAAAAGGATATTCAGACATTAACTTATCCATTACTGGAGTCTTAGCTTCCTTTACAGCATTTGCTTTTTCAGTTTCATTTAATCCATAACCATCAAGAATCATTAATACCGTAGGTTTTTTGCTCATAATTTCTGCTCCTTTATCAATACACTTAATGCGAACTATTTCGAGGAGATTCTATACTCGCTCTTGTTAGCTTATAAATCTAATACTATCTCAGCCAACAACATTCGCCAAATACTCCTAACAGGGTATTCCCCTGCTAGAAGTGAATCGTCTAGCTTCGCAAATCGATTAAGCTGACAATTATTTATTGTAGTTTACAATCTTACCAAAGTCTGGTTTTAAGCTAGCACCGCCAACAAGACCACCATCGATGTTTGCCTGAGCAAACAATTCTGGTGCACTAGCAGCAGATACGCTTCCACCATACTGAATACGGATAGCAGCTGCAGTAGCTTCATCATAGATTTCACCAATGCATACACGAATTGCTGCACAAACTTCTTCAGCCTGCTCAGTAGTTGCAACTTTACCAGTTCCGATTGCCCAGATTGGTTCGTAAGCGATTACAGCAGTTTTAGCCTGATCAGCTGTTACATCTAAGAAAGCAATCTTAATCTGTTGACGAATGAAATCGATAGTAACGCCCTGCTCACGCTGAGTTAAGGACTCACCACAGCATACGATTGGTGTAATGCCATGCTCGAATGCTTTTTTCACTTTTTTATTTACAGTTACATCTGTCTCAGCGAAGTACTCTCTTCTTTCACTATGACCAATAATAACATATTTTACACCGATGTCAGTTAACATATTTGGAGCAATTTCTCCAGTATAAGCGCCGCTTTCTTCAAAGTACATATTTTCAGCACCAATTTGGATATTACTACCCTCAGCTGCTTCCATAGCTTTTGTTAAAGAAATAGCTGGTACGCAGAATACTACGTCAACATCATCATTTTTTACTAATGGTTTTAATTCTTCGATAAGTTTTACAGTTTCACTTGGAGTTTTGTTCATTTTCCAGTTACCTGCAATAATTTTTTTACGCATAGTCAATCTCCTTAATATTATTTATTTATAGGATATATTTATATAACCCAAATAAGGGGACGTTAACGGCCTTACCCTGGTAACGTCCCTCAAAAATATTATTTATCGTTTGCTGCAGCAACACCTGGAAGTTCTTTGCCCTCTAAGAATTCAAGAGAAGCTCCGCCACCAGTAGAGATATGAGTCATCTTGTCACCGAATCCTAAAATATTAACAGCAGCTGCGCTATCACCACCACCGATAATAGTAGTTGCATCGATATCAGCTAAAGCCTTTGCAACTGCGACTGTACCAGCAGCAAAGTTAGACATTTCGAATACACCCATAGGTCCGTTCCATACAACTGTCTTAGCATCTTTGATTGCAGCAGCGTAAAGTTCACGAGTCTTTTCACCAATATCAAGACCTTCCCAACCAGCTTCGATATGACCACGTTCTACAGTTTTAAACTCCGCATCGTTAGAGAAGTCATTGGCTACAACTGTATCAACAGGAATTAATAATTTAACACCTTTCTTCTCAGCCTTTTCCATCATCTCTTTCGCATAATCAAGGTAATCTGCTTCAAGAAGAGAGTTACCAACTTCTTCTCCCATAGCTTTCATGAATGTATAAGCCATACCACCACCAATGATTAAGGTATCTACTTTATCAAGTAAATTGTTGATAACAGAAATCTTACTTGATACTTTAGAACCACCAAGGATAGCAACAAATGGTCTCTCTGGATTATTAACTGCATTTCCAAGGAAATCGATTTCCTTCTGCATTAAGTAACCAACTACTGCAGTATCTACGAACTGAGTAACACCAACGTTAGAACAGTGAGCTCTATGAGCAGTACCGAAAGCATCGTTTACGAATACATCAGCTAAAGAAGCAAGATCTTTAGAGAAAGCTTCCTCGTTCTTAGTCTCTTCTTTTCTATAACGAGTGTTTTCAAGAAGAACAACATCTCCGTCTTTCATAGCAGCTACAGCAGCTTTTGCATTTGGTCCAACTACTTCTGGATCAGCAGCAAATTTAACTTCCTTACCAAGTAATTCGCTTAAACGAACTGCTACAGGAGCTAAAGATAATTCAGGCTTTGGCTCACCCTTTGGTTTTCCAAGATGGGAACAAAGGATTACCTTTCCACCATCATTGATTAATTTTTTAATAGTAGGAAGAGCAGCTACAAGACGGTTCTCATCAGTGATTTTACCCTCTTGTAATGGTACATTGAAGTCACAACGAACTAAAACGCGTTGGCCTTTTACATTAATATCATCTACAGATTTCTTATTTAGCATTGTATTACTCCTTTCCATATTAACGAGCTCGCATCCTCGCGGATCGTTTTATGTGATAGAAAAGCTTTACACTTTCTTATCATATAAAAATAGGTCTGGCCCTTAATAGAATCAATAACGATTGATTACTTTACAAAGACCGGACCTATTTAAGATCGTAAAGTATTTACCTTACAAATTATACTACTGCTTTGTTACCAATTAAGCTAATTCAGCAAAGTATTTGATTGTTCTAACCATCTGGCTAGTATAAGAGTTTTCATTATCATACCAGGAAACAACTTTAACCATAGTTGTGCCATCTCCCATATCCATGCACTTAGTCTGAGTAGCATCGAATAAGGAACCATAAGTGATACCAATGATATCAGAAGATACTAATTCTTCTTCAGTGTAACCGAAGGAATCACTAGCAGCAGCTTTCATAGCAGCATTTACATCATCAGCAGTTACAGTGCCTTCGCACATAGCTACTAATTGAGTTAAAGAACCAGTTGGAACTGGAACACGCTGTGCACAGCCATCTAATACGCCGTTTAATTCTGGGATAACTAAACCGATTGCTTTTGCAGCACCAGTGGAGTTAGGAACGATATTAACAGCAGCTGCACGAGCTCTTCTTAAATCGCCTTTTCT
>NZ_MSHA01000072.1:0-199693 GCF_001940965.1 Bacteroides sp. Phil13
CATCAGACAAAACGGGAGTTAAAATGAAAACGGTTTCGTATTGATTCATACTTGTTTAATTAATGAATTAATAATTCGTTTAAAAATTTGCGGTGCAAAGGTAGGGATTTTATTTTGATCTACAAACATTTAATGTTTTTTTGTGCCGCGAGGATAGGATTTATCATGGAAGTGACTTACCTTTGCAAAGTTGTTTAAACAATAATTTCATGATCGAGCAATTTAACTTTGACATCCGGCTTATCTTTGCCATACTGAATGGTAAAGTTTCCGCCGCAATCAACCGAAAACTGTCCCGTAACTTCCGCCAGAACGGTTTGGAGATTACTCCGGAGCAGTGGACCGTCCTTATCTTTTTGTGGGAAAAAGATGGAGTGACGCAACAAGAGTTGTGTAATGCAACTTTTAAGGACAAACCCAGTATGACGCGCCTGATAGATAATATGGAACGCCAACATTTAGTGGTTCGTATCTCTGACAAGAAAGATCGCCGCACCAATCTGATCCACCTCACCAAAGATGGAAAGGAACTGGAAGAACAAGCACGAGTGATTGCCAACCAAACTCTGAAAGAGGCATTGCATAGTATCACTGTGGAAGAACTGCGCGTAAGTCAGGAAGTATTAAGAAAAATATTTTTTAATACGAAAGATTAGTGCAAAATACAGCGAAAGAATTAGTATAAACGGCTTATGGAAAGCCTGCAAAACCAACTATTTACCCTCAATAATAGTTTTTTTGCAAAAATAATTTCGCTTGTTAAAGAATTATGCTTTTCTTTGTGACAAGAATATAATAATCTATTAAAATACACACACATGAAAGGTTTATTAAAAAATCTGGGCTTGATATTAGTCTTGGTAGGAGCTGTAATTTTAGTTTCATGCTCTTTTACCGGTAATGTTAACAACAATACCCTTTTAGGTACTTCAGCAGTTTTGATGGTACTGGGTTTGATTTCATACATTATTATCAATAAGAAATTGGCAGACTAATCATCGGAAAAGAATAAAAAAGGCGGTTACTTTTTTAAAGTAACCGCCTTTTTTGTTTCGTGAAGAGCAGAAGTTTATTAAGCTTCCGGCTCCGGTGTAATCAGTTTGTATCCTTTTCCGTGGATATTGATGATTTCAATAGAAGGATCTTCTTTCAGATGTTTACGCAACTTCGTGATGTACACGTCCATACTACGGGCATTGAAATAGTTGTCATCAATCCAGATCGTCTTCAAAGCAAAGTCACGCTGCAGGATTTCATTAGCATGAGCGCAAAGCAAGCCCAAGAGTTCAGACTCTTTAGTAGTCAGCTTCGTTTGCTTTTCAGGTGTCGACAAAATCTGTTTCTGTGTATCGAAAGTGAACATACCAATCTTGTAGATATTGCTCTCTTTGTTCTTCTTTCCACGTACACGTCTCAGGATAGCTTCAATTCTGAATGTCAACTCTTCCATACTGAATGGCTTGGTGATATAATCATCCGCACCGATCTTAAAGCCTTCCAGAATATCTTCTTTCAGTGTCTTTGCAGTCAGGAAGATGATAGGAATTTCGGCATTTGCAGCACGTACTTCCTGAGCCAGTGTGAAACCATCTTTCTTTGGCATCATTACGTCAAACACACACAAGTCATATTTATTCTTCAGAAAAGCTTTGTATCCAGCTTCGCCGTCGGGATATAACTCGGCAGAATAACCTTTCGCCTGTAAATATTCTCTTAAAAGCATGCCAAGATTTTCATCATCTTCGCACAATAAAATACGCAGTTTCTCGTCCATATCATTAATTTTTAAGTAAAGGTAATGCAATAATAAATTTAGTTCCAACGTTTAGTTCACTCTCTGCCCGGATGGTTCCCTTGTGATCTGTTATGATCTTCTTCACATAAGAAAGTCCTAATCCGAAGCCCTTCACATCGTGCAGATTACCTGTATGCACGCGGTAGAACTTTTCAAATATCTTTTTCAAATTCTCTTTTTTAATACCTATACCGTTATCCTGGATAGAAATCATCAGCTTACCCGGTTCATTCCAGGTCTTCACTTTCAATTCCAAATCCGCATCCGGTCTCTTATACTTCACCGCATTATCCATCAGATTGAAAATCACATTCGTAAGATGCATTTCATCTGCAAATATATCCGGGTCTGTTGCGTTCAGTTCCGACTCTATATTACCGTTATAACGCTCCACCTTTAAGGTGAATGTGTTGATAACACCTGTAATCAACTCATTGGCATCCAGTTCCTTCATTTTCAAGGTAGCCTTCTGCTTGTCGAACATCGACATTTGAAGAACCTTTTCTACCTGGAACCTCAATCGTTTCGTCTCATCATTGATGACCGTCGATATATGCTGGAACATAGCAGGTGATTTCCCCACTGCGGGGTCTTTCAACATCTGTGCTGCCAGTGATATCGTTGATATCGGTGTTTTGAATTCATGCGTCATATTGTTGATAAAGTCATTCTTCATCTCCGTCAGTTTCTTTTGGCGGAACACGATATAAATCGTGAAGATGAATGTTATCAGCAGTACAAAGGTGAATATCATCGACGGTATCATAAAGTTGACTGAGTCGAAAATATAATCCCTTTTACCCGGGAAATGTATCTTTACGATGCTCATACGGGCAGGTGGATCGTTCAGGAACAAAGGTTGGGAATAAGAATACTCATTACCTTCATCCACATAGTCCGAACAGCGATATACTTCCCGCCCATCCCGATCAATCACCTTAAAGTGATAAGCCAGATCAATTCCGTTATCTACCAAACCCGACTTTAAGTACTGATCCAGATTCTTAAAGTTGATGCGCTCCTCTATTGGTTTGTCACTTGCCGTATACACCATCTGCCAAGCCACTTCATCCAACAGGTTACGCTGGTATACATAACGATTCTTCACGAAATCGACATACGAGCGAGCTGTTTTAGGTATCGTTTTAGCGCCATGTTTACGCGAAATCATCGCTCTCGGCAACTCCGACGGATTATTCGTTATCGTCTGCAGTTCTATAGCTGAATACTGAGAACCATCCGGCGATGTAGCCGTAAACCGCTGTGTCTGCACCACTGATTTACCCTGCGCAGTCAATTCCCACGCTCTCTTTTCCGCCTCGGTGATGTCCTCCCGCAACCAGCGGGCAACCTCATCGGACTCCACTTCTTTGGAAGCAGCCATCAGTCCACGCTTCACCGATTCATCAAATTGCTCGTTACGCATCTTTACCATCTTCTCTATGTAGCTGATTTGCAGGTACAAGAGACTGAGGAAAGACAACCCCATAACGACGCCTAATATCCATATTGTTGACTTCTTCATAGTCACAAAATTAACACTCCCTAATTAACACTCCTAACACATTAACCTGATTTAACCGCAAGTTCTCGTAAATTAACCGAAAAGTGTTTTTTAAGTTGCATTACGAGCATTATAACAAATAGGAGTCTCTTTGGTTTGCAAATTTAATAAAAAATTAATTATTCACATTCACATTTGCACATGTTCTTAATCAGTGTTAATAAAAAAGCCATTACCCCTCGTTCTGAGGGAGTAACGGCTTTAACAAATTATAAAAACAGACGAAGTGAAGTCTTTTATTCTTCAGCTTGCTTAGCTTCGAACTCCTTAACCAACTTATCTTGTACATCACTTGGAACAAGTTCGTAGCTGGCAAATTTCATGATAAATGAAGCACGTCCTCCTGTCAAAGAACTCAAAGCTGTAGAGTAAGATGACATTTCTTTCAAAGGTACTTTAGCACTCAGCTTTTCATAACCAGCCTCACTACTCATACCCATAATCATGGCACGGCGTCCCTGTAAGTCACCCATTACATCACCCATTCTATCCGACGGAACAAATACTTCCACATCATAGATAGGTTCAAGAATCTTCGGACCTGCATTCTTGAATGCTTCACTAAATGCATTACGACCAGCCAGCATGAAGGAAATTTCATTGGAATCTACCGGATGCATCTTACCATCATACACGATTACACGCACATCACGAGCATATGAGCCTGTCAACGGTCCTTGTTCCATGCGAGCCATGATACCTTTCAGGATAGCCGGCAAGAAACGTGCATCGATAGAACCACCCACGATACTATTAACAAATACCAGTTTACCACCCCATTCCAATGGAACTTCTTCAGTACCTTTCACATTGATCTTGAATTCCTGTCCACCGAACTTATAAGTATCGGGCACCGGCATACCTTCGTAGTAAGGCTCTACAATCAAATGTACTTCACCAAACTGGCCTGCACCACCCGATTGTTTTTTATGGCGATAGTCTGCACGAGCCGCCTTCGTAATAGTTTCACGATACGGGATTCTCGGCTCTTCATACTTGATTTGCAATTTTTCGTTATTTTCCAAACGCCACTTCAACGTACGCAAGTGGAACTCACCTTGTCCGTGAACAATAGTCTGGCGCAACTCTTTGGACTGCTCTATCACCCAAGTCGGATCTTCCTCGCGCATACGGTTCAAGATAGCCATCATTTTCTCCGTATCGGATTCATTCAGAGGTTTGATAGCACGGGAGTATTTAGAATTCGGATACTTAACAAAATTGAAACGATTTTCAGAGCCTTTACCATTCAATGTATTTCCGGTATGCACGTCCTTCAATTTCACAGTACAACCGATATCACCAGCCACCATTTCTTCCACCTTAATACGGTTGGCACCTGCACAAGCATAAATCTGGGCGATACGTTCTTTTGAACCACGGTCAGCATTCGTAAAGTCTTCACCTTCGTGCACTTTACCGCTCATAACCTTGAAATACTGAACATCACCGATATGAGGTTCAACAGCGGTCTTAAAGAAATAAAGGGATGTAGGTCCATTCGGATCCGGTTTCACAACTTCACCGCGTGTATTATGTACAGGAGGCATTTCGTCTACAAACGGAACCACATTACCCAGGAATTCCATCAAACGACGCACACCCATATCTTTACCTGCACAAACACAGAATACGGGGAACATGCCACGTGAAGCCAGTCCCTTACGGATACCTTCACGCATTTCATCTTCCGTCAGAGACTCTTGTTCAAAGAATTTCTCCATCAGGCTTTCATCGTGTTCTGCAGCTGCTTCCACCAATGCTTTATGCAATTCGGTTGCTTTTTCCATTTCCTCTGCAGGAACATCTTCAATAGTAGGTGCACCACCTTCGGGACCCCACGAATATTTTTTCATCAAAAGTACATCAATCAACGAATTGAAGTTCGGTCCGGTAGCCAACGGATATTGTACGGGAACTACCTTCGAACCATAAGCAGACCTCAACTGCTCAAGTACCATATCATAATCACACTTCTCATGGTCAAGCTGGTTCACCAGGAAAATCACCGGTTTACCTAACTTTTCTGTATATCGGAAATGATTTTGGGTACCTACTTCAGGACCATATTGGCCATTCAGAAGCAATATTGCAGTATCGGTAACATTGAGTGCTGTCATGGCAGCTCCAACAAAGTCATCACTTCCCGGACAATCTATAATATTAAGTTTTTTACCGTTCCACTCCACATGGAAAACGGTGGAAAACACTGAATAGCCATATTCTTGCTCCACCGGGAAGTAATCGCTGACTGTATTCTTGGCAGTAATTCTGCCGCGACGTTTTATAATACCACTCTCAAAGAGCAGCGCTTCTGTGAGAGTGGTTTTACCCGAGCCATCATTGCCAAGCAGGGCAATGTTCTTAATTTCATTCGTCTGATATACTTTCATGATATATAAGATTTAAAATGAATAACTCAGTATGCCTTCGCATACCCTTAACTTTTAGTGAGGCGCAAATTATGAATTTATCAAAAGAAAAGCAATAAATCGATAGTGTTACTAAACTATGTTATGTAACACATCACTACTAACAGAAAGATTTTCTTAACTTTACAGCAAAATCATTAACCCCCAAACTTACAATGAAAGAACTACTATCATCTATTGTACTGCTCATCCTCCTAGCATTTACCGGATGTCAATCCGGAAATTCATCCCACAAACAACGACCTCTTATCGGCCTATCTTGTTCACATCCCAGCGACTATTCGTCTGCACGAACGACTTATACCGAATCAGTCATACAAGCCGGAGGCACTCCAATGCTTATACCCGTCACAACAGACAGTATAGTTCTGGCAGACATCATCAGTCGGCTGGACGGGATTATTTTAATTGGAGGAGCGGATATACATCCTTCTTATTATAATGAAGAACCTATCGAACAACTGGGAGAGGTAGATTCACTGCGTGATGTTTATGATATTTCCCTTATCCGCCTTGCAGCGCAACGTGGTGTACCCATGTTGGGAATCTGCCGGGGCGAACAATTAATCAATGTAGCATTCGGTGGCACACTCTATCAGGATATTCCAGCCCAACATCCGGATACTACCGTGCGACATAATCAGGAAGAACCGAGTAGTGTACCCACTCATGCAGTCAACTTGCTTCCCGATTCTGAAATGGCACGGATAACAGGAGAGACACAACTATTTACCAACACCCACCATCATCAGGCCGTCAAGCAAGTGGCACCCGGTTTCCGGATTACGGCATGGGCTACGGACAGTATTCCCGAAGCCATTGAAAACATTGAAGGAAAAACTATCTGGGGAGTGCAATTCCACCCGGAAGCATTAACGGTAGCTGGTGATAGCATATCTGCCAGATTCTTCTATTTTCTGGTTGATCAAGCAATCGCATTCCGGCAAAGCAAATAATAGTCTTATCCATTATCGGACATATTCAATTCCCTACCAAGTCCGTACCAACTCCGTATCTATACGCTTGGACTTGGTACGGAGTTGGTACGGACTTGACAGGGAGTTGGTAGGGAGCAGGTCATACTCCGGTAATTCTTTAGTGATTTCTTATATACCATATATATAGGTACGCGCGTATATCACATATAATCCAACTTAATCACGATCACCCTTATATCCTGATCTTCCTTATCCGTAGCTATCTTTGCAATATGCCAGTCGGACGGGAAGAACAAGAAAAACTCACCGGGAACAGAGTCGATAAAGGTAGTTTTTTCCGGATCAAAATCATAGTGAATAACATCTTTTTTCTCACTATATTCGCAATTAGCCTTTGAAGATTCATGGTCCAGCAATGCAAAACGTTCCGTTCCTTTCACCACATACTGCAAATCTATATGTTTCCGGTGTGATTCGGATGTCCGCTTCTCTAACGGTTCATTCTTACTATCTTCAACAGAAACCACAAGTGATGTTCCTTCTATCGGATGTTTTCCCTTCTCGATAGTAGTCAGGTCGTGCGACGCCAACCAGCGAAAAGCCGCCTTCCATTGTTCCGGATTCGCTTCGTACTGCGCTTTGAATTCCGCTAAATTCGTAGAAGAATGGGGCTTCGCCTTCAAACCTTCACTCCAGACTTTCGATTTTACCCATTTTTCAGGCGAGATACTTTTTACTTTCTTGCCACTTTGAGCAGAGACAGACAGACAAACCGCAAGCATACAGGCAGTTGCCAATAACCATTGTAAGTGTTTCATGTTAATGTTTTCTATAATTTCGTTTACTGACTACAAAGATATAAATTATAAATCGTATTAAATTGAAACATCTGTCTACCTATATTGAATTATTTGTGGAACATTAAATGAGAAGTCGTTCTTATCTTTGCAACAGAAATTAATTCGTAAACTAACAATAAACCATTCAAATCATGAGAAACATTTTCTGGAGTATGACATTAGTTGTTGCCTGTTTATTTGGAGCCGCTACAGCGCAAGCCCAAAAACAAGTAACCGCCAACAATGCCATCGTGCCGGGTGAAGTATGGAACGACACCGACGGTAACCCCATCAATGCACATGGTGGCGGTATCCTCTACCATGAAGGAACGTACTACTGGTACGGTGAGTACAAAAAAGGTAAAACCATCCTGCCCGAATGGGCCACATGGGAGTGTTACCGCACAGATGTAACCGGTGTGAGCTGCTATTCATCCAAAGACCTGCTGAACTGGAAGTTCGAAGGCATCGTGCTTCCCGCAGTGAAGGATGACCAAGGCCACGACCTGCACACCAGCAAGGTACTGGAACGTCCGAAGGTGATTTATAACCCAAAAACCAAGAAATTCGTGATGTGGGCACACGTGGAAAGTGCCGACTACAGCAAGGCATGCGCCGGAGTAGCCATCAGTGACTCCCCTATCGGAGAATTCACCTATCTGGGCAGTTTCCGTCCCAACGGTGCCATGAGCCGCGACCAAACCGTATTCGTAGACGATGATGGCCGTGCCTACCACTTTTATTCATCAGAAAACAATGCAACGCTGTACATCAGCGAATTGACTGACGATTATCAAAGACCGAGCGGACGCTATACCCGTAACTTCGTCAAGGAAAGCCGCGAAGCTCCCGCCGTCTTCAAACGTAACGGAAAATACTACATGCTCTCTTCCGGCTGTACCGGTTGGGATCCCAATCAGGCAGAACTGGCAGTAGCAGACTCCATCATGGGTGAATGGAAAACAATCGGCAACCCTTGTACCGGAACAGATGCCGACAAGACTTTCTATGCTCAAAGCACTTACGTGCAGAAAGTAATGGGTAAGAAAGATATGTATATCGCCTTGTTCGACCGCTGGAACAAGAAAGATTTGGAAAATTCACGTTATGTATGGCTTCCTTTCTCCTTCGAAGGTGATAAAATCACCATCCCCTGGCGTGATAAATGGAACTTCGACAATTTCGAAAATCAAGGCCGTTTTGAAGCCGGCAAAGGAACTTTCCTGTTAAACGGCAAACCGTTTGTGGTAAAAGCTGCTGAACTGCACTACCCGCGTATCCCGAAACCTTATTGGGATCAGCGCATCAAATTGTGCAAAGCACTGGGTATGAACACTGTCTGCCTCTATGTATTCTGGAACTCTCACGAACCGCAACCCGGTGTATACGACTTTACGGAGCAAAACGACCTGGCTGAGTTCTGCCGTCTGTGCCAGCAAAATGATATGTATGTCATCCTCCGCCCCGGACCGTATGTTTGTGCCGAGTGGGAAATGGGTGGTCTGCCGTGGTGGCTGCTTAAGAAAAAGGATGTGCGTCTGCGCGAATCCGATCCTTACTTCATTGAACGTGTAGCTCTGTTCGAAGAAGCCGTTGCCAAGCAAGTGAAAGACCTGACGATTGCCAATGGCGGCCCCATCATCATGGTACAGGTAGAAAACGAATATGGATCTTACGGAGAAGATAAAGGGTATGTATCCCAAATCAGAGACATCGTACGTGCCAACTTCGGAAATGACATCGCTCTGTTCCAATGCGACTGGGCTTCTAACTTCACCCTGAACGGACTCGATGACCTGATCTGGACCATGAACTTCGGTACAGGCGCCAACGTCGACCAGCAATTTGCCAAACTGAAACAGCTTCGTCCCAACAGTCCGCTGATGTGTTCTGAATTCTGGAGCGGTTGGTTCGACAAATGGGGTGCCAACCACGAAACGCGTCCTGCTGCTGATATGATCAAAGGTATCGACGATATGTTATCAAGAGGTATTTCATTCAGCCTGTATATGACACATGGAGGTACGAACTGGGGACACTGGGCAGGCGCCAACTCTCCCGGCTTTGCACCCGATGTGACGTCTTACGATTACGATGCGCCTATCAGTGAATCCGGTCAGACA
Source organism: Bacteroides sp. Phil13 (assembly GCF_001940965.1). NCBI lineage: Bacteria > Pseudomonadati > Bacteroidota > Bacteroidia > Bacteroidales > Bacteroidaceae > Bacteroides > Bacteroides sp. Phil13. The sequence continues at coordinate 9,692 of NZ_MSHA01000072.1, forward strand.
ACTCCTAAGTATTGGGCGTTGAGAGAAGCCATGGCGAAATATATGGATGGTGAGAAACAGGCGAAAGTACCTGCACTGATCAAACCTATCAGCATCCCTGCTTTCAGATTCACAGAAATGGCACCACTGTTCGAGAACCTGCCCGCAGCAAAGAAGGATGAAAACATCCGCACCATGGAAGAATATAACCAAGGCTTCGGAAGCATCCTCTACCGCACTACCCTGCCTGAATTGAAATCACCCGCTACCCTCACAGTAAACGATGCGCACGACTATGCTCAAGTATTCGTAGACGGGAAATACATCGGCAAGCTCGACAGAAGAAACGGTGAAAAGCAATTGGTACTCCCCGCCTGCGTCAAAGGCTCCAGACTTGATATTCTGGTAGAAGCCATGGGCCGCATTAACTTCGGTCGTGCCATCAAAGACTTCAAAGGAATCACGAAAAACGTAGAACTTTCTATGGACATCAACGGATATCCTTTCGTTTGTGACCTGAAGAACTGGGAAGTTTTCAACATTGAAGATACTTATGAATTCTATCAGGGCATGAAGTTCCAGCCGATAGAGTCATTGACAGACCGCCTCGGACAACGTATTCCGGGTGTTTACCGTGCTAAATTCCAGGTGAAGAAACCGAGCGACACTTTCCTGAACTTCGAAACATGGGGCAAAGGACTGGTTTATGTGAACGGTTATGCATTAGGCCGTATCTGGGAGATCGGTCCTCAGCAGACTCTTTATGTACCGGGATGCTGGTTGAAGAAAGGTGAGAATGAAATCGTAGTTTTCGACATCGTAGGCCCTAAAGAAGCTAAGTCCGAAGGTTTAAGTGAACCGCTCCTTGACCAGCTGCTTGTACAGAAACCCTTGACACATCGCAATGAAGGCGAAAACCTGAACTTGTCAGGTGAAAAGCCTGTATTCACGGGAAGTTTCAAACCGGGTAACGGCTGGCAGGAAGTTAAATTCAACAAACCGGTTACCGGACGCTATGTTTGCATTGAAGCATTAAACTCACAGGATGGAAAAGACCTGGCTTGTATTGCCGAAATGTATTTCTTGGACAAGGATGGTAGCCGTTTGTCCCGCGAGCCTTGGATTGTGAAGTATGCCGACAGCGAAGACGTGGCTCACGTCAACCGCTCTGCCGACAAGACTTTCGACCTTCAGGAATCCACCTATTGGAGCACAGAGAAAGGTAGTCCTTATCCGCATACGATTGTAATCGATCTGGGCGCCAGTCATGCCGTGACTGGTTTCCAATGCTTACCCCGAATGGAAAGCGAAGTACCGGGAAGCATTAAGGATTTCAAGATTTATGTGAAGGGGGAAAACTTCAAATACTAATCTGATTTATACAGGCAATAAAAAGCGGCTGTCGTTATGAAATGACAGCCGCTCTTCTTTATATAGAAGTCTGACTCATTATCGTACGATTGTAGTTTCAGGGCCAAGATAAGAGCGCTTCATTCCTCCCATATCTATCACCACCTTTTGAATAATCATACCCGGGTCAGAGCATATCAATTTCAAAGTATGCTTGCCCGGCTTATCAATGTTTAGGGTTACAGCATTTATCGTACTATTGCGGTATACATTTTCCCTCCATTCACCAGAATATTCTTTTGCATTATTCGAGGCATATTTCAACAAGCCATCATCTATCATTATGCCGAAGCAAGTGCCACGTTCCGAATTCACCGGAAAAACAGGTAATGCATACGTATAAACCGTTACTGAACCGGCATTAAAAGTATAAAAATCATATTCCACTTTGGCAGCCTGTCTGGAACGACGTGGATTTTGAACAGATTTTGTAGCCTCTCCTAATTGTATACACTGGTTCTCATATCCCAATCCCTCTATTACTTTCATTTTTATATCTTCATTCTCCACTTTTCTATGAAATTTTCCCGGATTGATAGATACACAACCATTATCCTCCACATACCATCCTTTCAACTCGCCGACTGTAGGATAAGCAGGATTGAAAACAGGCAAGTAAATCTTTTCCTGATTGCTGCCGGATATAATATCAATTTCACCCGTTACCCTTTCTCCTACCGGAACTTTCGACCAGTCAACAGATACAATAATCCGTTCTTGCAGAAGAGTGGTTCCGCTCTGCCTGCTGAGTTTGATCCACGAATCCGAAACTTTAGCATTCCACGTAAATGCTTGTTCTCCCATATTATACAATTCAATAAAAGATTCTTTCCGGGTATAAGGATTTACGCAAGGAAGTACATTCAATGTAATCTTTCCCAAAGGAGAGTCCTGTCCCGGAAGAAAAACACGCATTTCTGCTTTCTGCGGTACATCGATGGTCGTTACCGGCGGCATCTTCTGATAAGTAGCAGTCCATCCGGGTGCCAGAGCCATCATATGGTTCCATTTACCATTAAGCAGGGAGTTATACTTACCGGTATAATAATCGATACTATCATGATAAGCCTTTGTTCTATCAGCCAAATAGTTGGTTGCTGCACGTCCTTGACGCGCGTACCATCTGTTTTGCTGCGCAGTCAGCATTTTCTTATTCATAAGCGCTGCTCCCTTCACAGGATAGAAAACCAGCTCATAAAAAGCAGCCTTATAAGATTCCGGCAACGTGTTCCATATCTTTTCGCTCTTATCAGAAATACGGTCGTACTCTTGCATTCTGCCTTCTGCTTCATTATAATTTACGAAAGAAAAGTCTGTATCCGTCATTCTCTCCTGAGCATGTTCGTTATTCCATTCATATCCCCATCCCATTGCCTCCGGTTTGTGCTGGAAACCTAAATGATAATAACTGTTCATTATATCGTCAATATCTTCCCTATACTTTTCACCAAATATGGAAGCCAGAAAGTCCACCTGATGATTGTTTATATTATCAAAATTGAATTTATCAATGTCCCAGGCCATATCCAGAAATGTTTTCATACCCAATTCACCCGGTTTGATGTCTCCCACATTCAATAACCAATAGCGTTTTGCTCCGGTATCATAAGCCTTGCGCATTTCTTCGAACATCAATGCCGGAGGAGTTGTATTCAACCACAAATAGTCATGCGGCTCGCCTAAATATGAAATATGATAATATACGCCCGATCCGCCTTTACGGTTTCTTTCCTCCTTATTATTCAATCGTTTGATATAACCGAAATTATCATCCGGCCAAACCAACATAATGTCTTCCGGAAGCCTCAACCCTCTTTCATAGATATCAAGCACTTCTTTATAGGGAACAAAAATCTGAGGGATAGAGTCAAGAGGAGAATCTACATGTTGCTTCAAAATACCTCTTTGGTCAGCAATGACCTCCTCTACCAAGCTGACTTCTTTATCTTTGGGAACACCTACGAGTCCGGCGTCATGAATACCACGCATAGCAATCGTATAAATGTTTTCATACGGGGCATTCTCGGAAACCCGTCGGTCGAGTATCTTATTGATTCCTCCTTTGTTAGTTATATAATTCCATTCTCCCATTGTTTTTTTATCCCACTCCGTTACATTATTAAAGAGTAACGGTTCGCAATGAGAAGAACTCATTATAATTCCATAACTATCAGCAACTAATTTGTTTTCAGGATACTTATTAAAAGCACCCGAAGAAGGATGCATCGCAGGTGCCAGCATATTACCTTTCATCCGGAGAATCAGTTCACACACCTTAGCATAAGTTTTCGGTCCGATGTCGCCCAGTTCTTTATCAAACGTTTTTCCGGCCCACGGAGTTATTCCCCAACCTTCATCATTAATAAAGATACCCCTGTACTGAACAGACGGGGCCTGAGAAACATAGTTTATGTTCTCAATATATAATTGAGACTTTCTTTTTGTTGGCACATCGGCCCACCAGTACAAAGGAGACACTCCTATAGCCTCTGACAGTGTGAATACGCCATAGGCTGTACCACGCCTGTCGCATCCGGCAATGACAAGCACTTTTTTCACTCCTTTGGCAGGATCATCTATCGTTTTAACAACAAACTGTTCCCAACCACCACGAATAGCCGACACATCTAATTGTCCCTCTGCCACCAATCGGTCAATAAAAGTATTATGTCCCACTGTTCCCACAACAACAGCATACTCCGAAGAAACCTTTTTCGAAGAAACAGACACCTTCTTATCAGTCACCCGCTTTATATCTTCAGCCAGAAGACAAGCTGTTTTTTCTACTACACCATAATCTCCGGCATCATAATAAATCACTGTCTTATGGGAAGACACTAACGGAAAGGCCGTCATGCCTCCGGTTTCTTTAATAATAATCTGTCCCCAGCATATTACCGGAAGAAACATAGACATGAATACAAACCAAAATCTCATCATAACATAAACTATATTTTAATTACTACTTATCATCTTTATTCATATCCGGGGTTCTGTTCTAACACAGCTCCTCTGTTAGCTTCAATTTCCTTATAAGGTATTGGCCATAATTCATAATGTTTTTCCATCTCCTTAGCATAATAGGGATTGCATTTCATCACGCGGTCGTAAAGCTTTCCCATTCTCATCAACGTTATTCTACGTCTTTCTTCTACGCCTAACTCTCTCATTCTCTCATCCAGAATATAATCCACTGTTACCTGAGATGCTAATACAGGTTTAGCATGAGCTCTATTGCGAATCACATTGATATCAGCCGCTGCCTTATCCTTATCATTTAAAGCCAGATAAGCCTCAGCACGCAACAAATAAGTTTCGGCAAGCCTGAACATATATTGATCCGTATATGTAGCACCGGCTCCACTGTTAAGCGCAAAAGTTTTGGAATTGGAATACAAACCATCCGGATGATTGTACGGAGTAGTACACTTTGATTGATAAGCATAGAGCGGACGGGATGGAACCGTAACCCCTGCTGGCGGATTCTGAGTGTCAATACTGTCCCCATAAAGTCTGGCATACTCTTTATTATGAACTGCAAACTTTCTCACAAAATTATGATTTGCGTTTCTCATGTCTCCATAGAAATCATCTTTCCATATCTCATCACTGAAATATCGGGTCGAAATGGCCCAACCAATGCCACGACCTCCGGTATAGTCACCAATCGGCCAACTAAAAGGATTCATGCCATGTGCTTTCACGTCACGAACCATCGGAGCGTGATGCCTTTCCAAAGTGTATGTCTGGTCTTTGGCTGTCAAGGAACCACTGCCGCCGGGAATGTCAGTTTCAATCTGAATTACCCAGATTCCTTCTGTGTTTCCGGAACCTCTGTTCTGATTGTTTTTTCGGAATAAATCCCAATATACATCTCCCGGAACTTCATTAGCTCTGGAACCAAAGCGATTGTACATCAGTCCGGTAGCCGGATCATCGATGACTGTTGTGGCAGCATCCACCGCTTTCTGATATTGAGCTGTTGCCAGGTAAAGTTCTGAAAGCAAATGATATGCAGCCGCATTAGAAACTTCTCCATCCTGCACACTGGACAAACTGGGTAAATGAGCAGCCGCAAACTCTACATCCGTAAGTGCCTGCTTCAACACCTCTTCTTTTGATGCCCTGACATAATCAAACTTGGGTTCAACGACTTCCGTCAATAAAAGAGGTACCCCACCGTAAAGATAAGCCAAGGTCCTATATGCAAATCCTCTAAAAAAACGGGCTTTGGCTTCAGCAATCGTCTTTTGTTCTTCTGATACTTCAGAAACAGGCAGACGGTCGATAATAGTATTAGCAGTTGAAATGGTATGATAAAGCAATGACCAGTGTACCGATGCAATATTACCGGTTGAATGATAAGCTGAAATCATATTGGAATGTCGCTCCGTACCATTCGGTTCACCATCATAAACAATATCCGTACCATAAAGGTAATCCATCGGACGATTTTCGTCCCTGCTATAGAATTCTCTTCTTATCAGGTAATAGAGATTATTTACAGAACAATCAATGTCCTCTTGGGTAAGAAAGGAATTGGTTGCACTCATAAAATCCAAAGGCTTCTCATCTAAAAAAGAACTGCTGCACGAACCCAGCACTGCTGAAAGTAACAAGCTAATAGTATATATTTTTATTTTCATAATAAATCAGATTAATAAGTAAGACTAACACCAAAAGAAAAACTTCTCATTACCGGTCTGCCTGAATAAGTACTTCCGGCTTCCGGGTCCCAACCATGCCATTTTGTAAAAGTCAGCAAGTTTTTCCCACTGAAAAACAGATCAATTTCACTCAAACCGACCTTATTCGTAACAGACTTCGGAAAAGCATAAGACAATGAAACATCCTGCAAACGTACAAAGCTCCGGTCTTCATATACCGTAGGAGTTATTTTCGGGGTACTAATGGAACGTGCATAGACTGCATCCGGATTACGCGGTGACCAGTAATCCCATGCACTTATACGATTCCAGCGCAGATTATTCTGATCTCTAACTAACGAAGAAGAGTTGGCTGCCAGATATCCATCCTTTCCTCCTTGAACAGAATTGATAAAGAAACTAAGCGTGAAGTTCTTATACTCCAACGTATTCATAATACCAAACCGGTAAGCCGGATCTCCTTTACCTAAAATGACACGGTCTTCAGGAGTTATTTCTCCCTCTCCGGTCATATCTACAATACGATAATTGCCCGGATGGAAACCGGCAGGTATATCATCACCCAACTGATAAATGCCATCCACTACATACCCATATACCGCAGAAATGGGCTGGCCTATAAACAGATTACTGGATATGTTATCATCCTCTATGCCATCTCCGTCATTATCTTCTCCTGTCAAAGTTACGATCTTATTGGAGTTTGTCGAGAAATTGAGTGAAGTAGTCCATTTAAAATCAGAAGTCTGTATATTCTTCGAAGTGAGAATAAATTCGAAACCCTTGTTTTTGATTTTTCCAAGATTAGAAGCAATCTTTGAAAATCCCGTAATATCGGGCAAAGCCACATCATACAATAAGTCTTTCGTAGTTGTCGAATAATATTCAACGGAACCAGTGAGTCTCTGACCCAGAATTGTGAAATCAAGCCCCAAGTTTATCCCTGCTGTTTTTTCCCATTTCAGATTATTATTTCCCAAAGCCGAAATCTCCTGTCCTATTACAGGCTTTCCACCATCACCAAAAATATATCTGATCTCAGAAGCCACTGTAGACAAAGATTTATATCTGCTGGTCTGATTTCCGCTGATACCATATCCCCCACGCAGTTTCAGATAATCAATCCAGGGTATTTTAAAGAAAGACTCTTCTGAGATAATCCATCCCAAAGCTATGGAAGGGAAAGTGGCATATTTATTATTCGCCGCAAATCCCGAAAAACCATCTCTACGCACTGTACCCGTTATCAAGTACCGGTCCATCAAACGATAACTGACCCTGGCCATCTGATAACAAAGAGCCTCTCTCCAAGCATCCGAATATACATAGCGCGTTGTTGCCTGTTCCAGACTATTATAGCCCAAAGTCATACGTGTAAATCCCTGTCCCAAAGCCTTTGTATAATCGTATTTACGCTCTGAAGCCCCATATAATAATGTGGCATCAATATGATGTTCGCCAAATGTAGCATTGTAAGCCAGAATATTGTCTATAGTATAATCATAGTAGCCGGTATGCTCTTTATAAGCCTCTCCTTGCAGATTGTACCCATACTGGCTGGCCTGAAAATGATTGTCTATCCTATAGTTATTACCAAAATTCAACCGATACACTAACCCTTTAAGAGGCAATTTTATTTCGGACGATATATTACCGAAAAAGTAATTATGACGCTCGTAATCATCAATATCCGATCCCATAAAAGGATTGGTATCCAATGTATTAAAAGGATATGGCTTTATCTTACCATCTGCGTCATAAGGTTCAATCAATGGAGATTGGGTTATCAGATTCCACAAACCAGGCTCCGCACCATCCTGATTCACAAATGCACCAAAAGTCTGAATTCCTATCTTCCACCAGGGAGCTACTTCCGCATTCAGATTCAGACGAACACTGTTTCTTTTAAAATCATCATTCACTATAAATCCACGTTGATCCGTATTGGAGTACGAAAGCATATAATTGATGGATTTACTGCCACCGGATATATTAAAACGGTTTTCAAACAGATGTCCGCTTTGTGTTCCTTCGTCCCACCAGTTATAATTATAAGGACTGACATTTCCATTTTCATCCCTCAACGGAGCATCCGGCAATTTAGACGCGAGATCAAAATCTGGATTAGGGGTAGTATAATCAGGTCCAAGGAAAGCCTCCGTATAATAGAAGTCTCTGACATTATCCAGATACTCTTCACGATTCATCGGACGATAATTGTGGGTCGGGTTAGAAAATGTATAACTGCTGGAGAAAGTGATTTTCGGTTTCCCTTCCACACCTTTCTTAGTGGTAATCATAACTACTCCATTGGCTGCCTGTGCACCATATACAGCAGTAGAACTTGCATCTTTCAGGATATCAATAGATTCAATGTCATCAGGATTTATAGAAGATAACGAACTTGTATAAATGATTCCGTCCAGAATGACCAAAACATCCTTGTTTCCTCCCAAAGTATTCGTACCGCGGATAGACATCGACGGAGTACCTCCCGAATTAGTCACCTGCCCAATATTAAGTCCCGGAACATTTCCTTGCAAAGATTGTAATACATTTGAATTGGGAGACCTTTTCAACGTTTTAATATCTGCACGTATAACGGCACCCGTCAAGTCAGCCTTACGTTGTGTTCCATATCCCACTACTACCACTTCATCCAATGCTTTCACATCTTCTATCAAACGTATATCAACAACCGTTCTATTTTTCACAGGCACTTCCTGAGTAATAAAACCGATATAAGAGACAACCAAAATATCATTCGGAGCAGCCTGAAGGTGATAGTTTCCGTCTATATCCGTTATAGTCCCGGTATCCTTACCTTTCACCTTTACATTCACACCAATAATCGATTCACCGGATGTATCCGTAATTTGCCCTTTGATATTCAAATTTTGCGCAAGACCGGACATAGCGAAAAAAAACAAGAAAATCCAAATAAGAAAATGTTTCATAAAATAATAGTGATTTAAAATTAACTACTTAAACTCATTCATTATGTTTTTCAGCTAATGAAATAAAAAAGAACTGTAACTCTTATGTGCTTCTCATAGGCAATCATTTTAAGGTTTCACATAGCATGGAGAATTAGCTCTCCAAAAGATTTCACCGGACAAAGGTAAATTCGAGCCAAGACTTCAGGCATCTGTATCATTCAGAATACCGCCGCTATTTTTTCAATGACAGAATTGTGGGTGATTTTTGGAAGGATTGCGACCATCATTGTGCTTATTAATGCTGATTTTTGTATTTGTTTGAGATTAAGCAGTAATTTTGAAGATGAAAATAGTAGAAAGATGAAACAGAGCGGCCCATTTAAGTTAATCTTATTACTCTCGTTAGTAGTTTACTCCATAGAAGGTTTCTGCCAGCAGATTCCGACTATTAATTTAGTCATGAAAGATGGACTATCCAGTAACTATGTAACAGATATTGCCCAAGACAAATATGGCTTCACATGGTTTGCAACCAAATATGGACTTAATAGATTCGACGGAGACAAATTTACTGTCTATCTAAAAGAACCCAATAAAGAATTGCTTAATAGCAATGATATTAATAAAATTGCTACAGACACTATTAATAATAAGGTATGGATTGCCAACAGATGGATGGGCGTGAACGTATTTGATTGTGCAACACAGCAATTCTCATCTTTTTTGCATGATAAAAATAGCCCGGAGACACTGATATCCAATGAAATTAAAGATATTCTGGTCACTTCCAACGGGAATGTATGGATTGCAACGAATCAAGGATTAGATTTATATAATCCCGACAATTCACAGTTCATACATTATAATACATCGACAGTTCCTGATTTTCCCTCAAATGATATCATGACACTGGCTGAAAGCAGTAATGGTGATTTATACCTCGGACATACCTATAGCGGATTCACTATTTTCTCTCCGGATAACAACAGTTTTAAGAATTTCACTCATTCACCTCAAAACAAAAATTCACTTCCGGATAATACTATCCATTCTATATTTGTTGATACCAATTCTAAAATCTGGATTGCAACCAACTGCGGACTATCGCTTTTTGATCCCTTCAGAGAAACATTCCGCAATTTCAAAGATGTCAGTGGAATTCACTATACGATGCAAGGAGCTGTCTATAATGTCTATAGTACCAGTGATGGCCGAATATGGGTAGGTACAGTCTCTGATCTTTGTTATTTTGACTCCAAAGACACAGACCTGATTTTATCCGGGAAAAAGAATGTTAATCATATGTTTATTCAAGATATTTATTGGGGAATATCAAATCCAACCGTTTATTGTGTCTTTGAAGACTCCTTCAAAAACGTTTGGATAGGTTCAAACGGCGGAGGAGCTAGCTTTATCAGCAGCACTTCATCCTTCTTTCATAGTTGGAGAATTAATAAGATACCGGGAGTCACTAACGGGCTCAATGACAAAGAAGTATTAACAATATGTGTTGCTGACAATGGCAATGTATGGATGGGAACCGACGGGGGAGGTATCAATGTCAACATTGATGGTAAGAATTGTATGTTTTATTCCCATGATACAGGAGATATCTCATCAAATGCTTATCATTCTTCTCTAAAAGATTCTAACGGAGATTTATGGTTTGGAAATATGTATAATGAAATGGGGATCGATGTTTTTATAAGCAAAGAAGACAGATTCATCCATTACACTCCGCAGGGAAACGGTTCGGTTATCTATTGTCTCTTTGAAGACAACCAGAGAAATGTATGGATTGGCAGCAGCAACGGGTTGGAAATTTACAACCTGATAACTAAGAAAAAAGATTTTCTAAATAAAGAGAACAGCCAACTATTAACTAATGAAATCAGAGCTATTTCACAAGATAAAAACGGGAATATATGGATCGGCACTCTCAATAAAGGAATTAGTATATATAATCCGGAGAGTAAGACCATGAAACATATAAATGAGCACACTATATTCGAAAATTGTGTAATCAACCAGATATTCAGGGATTCTAAAAACAGAATTTGGATTGCAACAACAGAAGGATTAGTCTTATTCCCCAATGAGCAGTCAGATACTTACCAATTGTTTAATACCCAAAACGGATTAGCCTGTAATTTGGTATGTTCCATTGAAGAAGATTCGGAAGGTAATATCTGGCTGAGCACCCATTCAGGTATCAGTTGTTTCATCGAGTCAGAGCAAAGATTCCTAAATTATGACCATAAGGACGGTACCCTATTTGGTACATATATGAACAACTCAGTTGGTAAGGCACAAGACGGAACTATTTATTTCGGCAGTATCAATGGCGTGTGCTACTTTAATCCCAAAGACAAACCTTCAAATATAATTCTTCCTCCGGTAATATTTACCGATTTCAAAGTCTATGGCAGAAACCCTCACGAAGATGCAATTGACACATCCATACCTATGACAGACGGAAAAATCATGCTTAACCATAATCAAAATATATTCAGCATAACGTTCAACGTCATGAACAAATCCCTGCAAGGTAAAGTTGAATATGCCTATAAACTGGAAGGATTGGAGGAAAATTGGATTAATATAGGAGGAGATAATCAAGTCACATTTCGCAATATTCCTTATCGTAACTATAAATTGCATATTAAGGCGCGTTATAAAAATCAGGAATGGCAAACTAACTACTCAACACTGTTCATCAGCATCAATCCTCCGTTTTGGCTCAGTTGGTGGGCTAAATTGATATATATAGTAAGTATAGCCACCATTGTATTCTTCATTATCAGATCTTATAAAAAACGTTTGCAGTTACATAGTTCTTTATCACTCGAAAAAGAAAAAGCCCAGAAACAGCAGGAATTAAATGAGGAACGATTGAGATTTTATACCAATATCACTCACGAACTGAAAACTCCATTAACATTAATACTCGGCCCACTTGAGGATTTACAATGCGATTCAAGAATACAAAAAGAACACATGAAAAAGATTTCTCTTATTCATAAAAGCACAATCCGCTTGCTAAATCTGGTCACTCAAATATTGGAGTTCCGTAAAACAGAAACTCAAAATAAGAAGTTATGTGTAATTGAAGGAAACATTGCCGAAAAGATTCAGGAAATCGGTTTCAAATATAAAGAACTGAACAGAAATACCGATATCACATTTGATATAATTACTGATGCAGACAAGACACAGCTCTATTTTGATCAGGAAGTAATATCCATGATTGTTGATAATCTTTTATCCAACGCATTCAAATATACCTATAAAGGAAATATCACGCTTGCTTTGCGGTCAGTAATAGCTAATGATATAGAATACACCGAAATTGAGATAGCTGACACAGGAATCGGAATCCCCCAAGAAGATATCTCACGTATATTCGAACGGTATTATCAAACTAATATAAGAAAAAACATACCCGGATTCGGTATAGGACTCGCTTTAGTGAAAAACCTGGTAGATTTGCATGAGGGCACTATCCTGGTGGATAGTGAACCCAATGTAGGTTCTTCCTTCCGTGTCCGGTTAATAACCAATAATTCCTATCCCGATGCCATACATATCAATACTAATCTCAAAGAATCCATAGATGAAGAGAAATCAAGCAAACCCATCGTTTTAGTAGTAGAAGACGAGGGCGACATCCGTGATTATATTGCTGAAGCACTGATGGGTGCTTACGATGTTATTGTTGCAGAGAATGGAGAACAAGGATGCCAGGTTGCCTTCACAAGTATTCCCGATATAGTTATCAGTGATATCATGATGCCCGTGAAGGATGGGATCGAGTTATGCAAGGAAATTAAAAATAACATTGCAACCAGCCATATTCCTGTAATACTACTGACAGCGAAAGACACATTACAAGATAAAACAGAAGGATATGATGCCGGTGCCGATTCCTACGTCACCAAACCTTTCAGCGCATCTTTACTTAAAAGCAGAGTGGCCAATCTATTAGAAGGAAGGAGAAAAATAGCTTCCTTAATATCTTCAAGCACCCATCTTAAGCAATCTATCATCAAAGAATCATTAAACAAAATAGATAATGAATTCATTGAGAGAATAACAAGGATCATAGAAGAAAACTTGATGGATGAAAAAATAGATGTACCCACAATAGCCCAGGAGTTATCAATGAGTTATTCTTCTCTTTACAGAAAAATAAAAGCCCTGACTGGGATGTCAACAGGAGAATTTATCCGTAAACTGAGGCTCAGGAAGGCAGAGCAACTATTGCTCTCAGGAAAGTATAATATTTCAGAAATAGCCCATCAGGTTGGGCTGAACTCCGTATCTTATTTCAGAGAATGTTTCAAAGAGGAATACGGGATGTCTCCATCAGAGTATATAAAACAGTTGAAGTAAACGAGAATCTCCCCTAAGTCCATTCCTTCTTAAGGGAGATTCTACTTAAACTATTTTGTAACAATTGGAATTATCTATAAAGCATGATCTGATCCAAAACAACACCCTCGTCCAATGCCTTAATCACCAGTTTATGCGATTTTCGTTTGCCGACAGGCAATTTCACTTTTCGTATCGCTTGATTGCGCAACACATTTTCTTTCCATTCTTCGCTACGCCCTTTGATTTCATAAGAAACGGTTTGCGGAGCCGATTTATCAACTGACAGTGTGAAACGCAGTTGTTTTTCATCCATAGGATGATTGGGTAACAAGCGTATTTCAACTTCCACAGAATCGGTCTTCCAGTCATCAAAAGCAAAAGTAAGAGAAGTGTTTTTGCCAATACCTGCCGCTTTGCCCTCATATCCCAACCCTTCGCACTGTAAAGGATTTCCGGCTGTACAATCCATAGCATTCCATTTATAGGCAGGAGTTTTCTCATTTACCATAGGCGTAACGGCAGTTTCATGTGCCACACGTTTAAAGACAGGGAGTTTGCGGGGTTGAAAATCCATCATGTGAATCCACTTTCCGTTTTGCAAAGCGTTATACCGACGCGTCAGTGAAGCAATGCTATCGAAAGCTGCATAACTTTGTTCCCAATCGACCTTTCCGTGACGGGCAAGTTGCGCATTCAGGAACTTCCGGTTCATTTGGTCGGCGGCTTGTACGGGATATTTTACCAATTGCATATAGGCATCCTTCCGGTGGGCAGGAAGCTTGGCCTCAACTTCTTCGACTACGGAAGACAAAGCGGCATAATCTTTCAAGCGTCCACGAATGGTCTGTTCACTCCAAGGCAGGTCTTTTACTTTCTTATAAATAGGGTCACGTTCTTCTTCACGCGTATTTCCCATGAACTCGGGCTTGCGGATATAGGCCAAGCGGTAATGTTCTTGCATAACCGGAAGCAGAGTCTTTGCGTATTCCGTACCAAACTCTCTGCCCAACCAGTTCTTCAAATGGGTTGTAACACCTTCTTCAGCCACCTGTTCTATATTCCACGCCATATCGAGGAATAGCTCAATCTGATATTCGGAAGGTTTGATATCACCCACATTCAGTACCCACATTTTCTGGATGCCGCGGTCATAAGCCAGTTTCATCTGCTGATAGAGCAGATACGGGCTAAAAGTACCCAGCCAGAGATAATCGTGCGGACGTCCCCAATAGGATACGTGATAATAGATGCCGTTTCCACCTTTGCGGGCTTGTTCTTCCGGCGTAGGGAAGTGACGAATATAGCCATAGTTATCATCACACCAGATCAGCGTTACATCATCGGGCACCTTCAATCCGGCATTATAAATGTCGAGTACTTCCTTGTAAGGTATGAAAGCCTGCGGAATGGCGGTGACATCTTTATTCACATACTTCTCCAGCAAACCACGCTGGTCTTTAAGCACGCGTTCCAACACAGCTTTCTGTTCTTCAACTGTTTTAGCTCCTTGCATTTGTCCGTCGTGCACGCCACGCATACCCAAAGTATAGATATTTTCTTGTCCTGCCACTTCTTTCACGCGGTCTTTCCAGAACTTGTAAACGGAGGCACTGTTATTCACATAGTCATAATCGCCCTCTCCCCTTCTTCTCCATTCGCCGGCAGCATTGCACACCATTGGTTCACAATGGGAAGAGCCGATAAAGATACCGAATTCGGCTGCCACTTCCCGATTACCTTTTGTCAGGAAAAAGGGCAAGGTACACTCGTGCATGGCAGGCCAATAAGTGTTAGCCCGCAGGCGGAGCAATAACTCAAAGATGCGACGGTTCGTCTTAGGACCGATTTGTTGCTGATCGGCAGGCTCGTAATTCTTACTGCTCCAAGGCATCAATCCCCAGTCTTCATCATTGATGAAGATGCCACGGTATTCTACGGAAGGAGAATGTGTCGTTTGGTAATCTGCGGGTAAAGTAAAAGATGTCTTTTTTTCCGGCACCACATCCGCCCACCATTCCCACGGCGATACTCCTATCAGGCGGGAAAGCTCCATAATACCATAAGCTGTACCATGTGCATCGCTTCCGGCTACCAGTAGTTTTCCATCCGGTAAAACAGTCAGTAGAAAGGCTTGCTTTTTATCTTTCAGACAAGAAAGATACACACCAGTTGCCTCTACCAATGAAGTTTTTCCTACAGTTCCCACTATGATATCCCCTTTCCGGACATTCATAACGGCAGGAGCTGAAAATACTGATTGATAGTCACGCATAAACAATTTCAAAGCAGTTTGCACCACTTGTGCTTCTGTTTTATCACAGGCCAATGTAACCGATTGCCCGGAACGTAAATTAAACTGTGCCCAGCCAAGCTGCGCAATAAAAAGCAAAATTAAACTGATAACCCCTTTTTTCATATATTCCAAGTTATTTTTCAAAGATACATTCTATCATTCGGTTAGAAAGCTTATTTTTATAGCTCCCCCATACGGACTGAAATCAAAGACCAGCTTATCATCCCGCTCTTTTAGCAACAGACTCTTTCCATTTTGAGACACCTTCACTTTTTCCCTTCCTTTCTTATCCAACACCATTGTCAAAGGTTCGTCGAATAATTCTTTGTCCAGCGACAAACAAGGTGTAACCACCCACTGCGATTTCTTTTTCACAATATCCAGTAGTACATTCTTCCGTTCTTTCACATAAGCCGCTACTTCACGGAAAGTACCTACCCAAATATTGTCTTCCTGATTCTTTACTCTACGAAAATGTTCCCATAATATATTCGGGGAAGTGAAAGCATCATAACCGGTAGAGATACCATGTATCATAGCCACTCCCCAATCACCGGCAATCATAAGCTCCTTCACCCATTTATCCAGTGATTCAACTGTAGATTTCGATTTATCACCACCCACCCCATATTGCCTTGTACGGGTAGCCACTCTACCTTCCGAAGCTTTCCGCAATATCACTTCATCAAAGGCATTGAACGGATAACAGAATGTTAGAGGTTTCTTACCTATCATTGCTCTAATAATGCTATCATTCTTCTCTATTTCCATTTTCACTCCATCTGAGTTAAGATGCTTCAAATTCGCGTGCGACCAGCTATGATTGGAGATTTCATGTCCTTTGTCAGACATTTCTTTCATCTGCGGCCAAGTCATACGTGACTTACCTTGCCGGGCAGCCTCATTCTCTATAATGTTCCCGCATACCCAGAAAGTACCTTTGAATCCAACCTTCTCCATTTCGGGGAAAACAAGCGTATAGTGCTCCTGTAGACCATCATCAAAAGTATAACTGACAGCACATTCCTTATTGTCCTTATAGTCGGCTACATATACTTCCGGATCACGGTAGCGAATATATGGCACCAGTTCCGGCACTACTTTGGCTACAGCCTCAATAGCAATCCCTGCCACCACTTTTCCACCATATATATTCAGGTGGGTATTATCTACCTTTCCTTTCGGACAGAAGTCATACTTACCCGCGGGCACCCACATAAAGAGTTCCTTTGATTTTTCCACTCCCATCCTGACTACCAGATCGTAGGTTAATCCGTTCAAATCGACAAAAGGTACCCCCATTTCTTCAGCTACCTTGCGGGGAGAAATCAAATATTCGCCATGTGTATCTACCAGTACATTTCCTTCTTTCTCATAACTACCTTTATTTTCCGTTGCCCCTTCCGGTGGGAAATTCCTGCGCACAATTGAATTAAACAACACCGGATAAGCTCCTTTCTCACGTGTCTCCGTTACAAAACGGCGCAGATTATTATCAAAAGTACTTCCCGGGTCAGTGTGCAGCTTCTCCGATGGTTTCTCGTCATTATGACCAAACTGGATAAATACATAATCACCTTTCTTCAGCCTTGAAACAACCGTATCCCAACGTCCTTCATTGATAAAACTAAGCGAACTCCTTCCATTCCGAGCATGGTTATCAACCACAACATCATCAGTCAAGAAGTTAGGAAGCATTTGCCCCCAACCACGCTCAATATTACCATTCCTCAGACTTTTGTTGGCCATGGTGGAGTCACCAATCATAAAGATGGTAATAACGTCTTTCTTTTCCGTTATAAAGGCTGAAAAGAGTAATATCGCACAGAGCGCAAACAGTAGTTTTATTTTCAGATTTTTCATACTAAGAAATTTTCAGTAAAAATAAGTAAGTTCATAGATACGGCGTATGGAGCTACGTACAATTAGATGTATTATCGTACATAAAGAAGTACAATTTTTCTATAATCCCTTATTGACCAACAGATAATAGACTAACGCCCAATCTTGATCATTCGCATAAGAATCGTAAAATTCCGCCTTCACACCGTCAATCTTATAGGGGTACATATAGGCACAAGAAGCCCTTCCATCTTCGAAGAAAAGACAGAGATTATTCCTCACTACATTTTCCGCACGCTTCTGATAAGAGCTATCACCGGTACATAACGCATAGTAATAATACACCGCACCGGTTATCGTACTCCAATAATGAGGAAAAGTATCGCCAAACAGTTCACGTTTACCAAACCAATGACCATCCCAATGACGAATCGCAACTTCATTCAGATGGTAGCTGGGTTGGAAACCATTGAATGCTTCCAGTACAGGCATTTGCCGTTTCACTTCATCCAGATATTTCTGACTGCCTGTCTCCAGATAGAGTTGTGCAAGGAATTGAATGGCAGGAGCCACAATGCTTTGCTCATAATTTACCTCATGCGCAGGGTAATTCAAACCATTTTTTACAAACACATCACCTGTCTTTATAAAATCGTTCCGCAAATCCGTATATTCTTTCTTCATTCCGGCTTCTTTCAAGCTTTGTAGCCCCAACCGAACAGGAATGCCTATTGCATAAAAGCCATAACCAAACTGCTGGAACATAGATTTCAGAGTCTTATAGCCATCAGTCACAAATTGTTTATCGCCAGTTACTTTATACATCTGAAAATAGAGTTCTGCCACCCACATATAATTATACCCACGGTTGCGATTCTTCTGGTCTACACTCGAATAGGTTATGTAGCTATCCGTTTGTAGTTTCCGGCGTACAAAATTAGCATACCTCAAAAGAGATTGCTTTAACTCCGGGTCTTTAGTCAGCAAATACTGTTTTGCCAGTAATACCCCCATGCCCAAACGTTCCGCTCCTTCATCGCGATCCACCGGATTACAGTTTGGCGTATCATTCAGATAAATGCTATCACCTTCATTATCATAAACCATATAAGCACCATCACGCAAGTCAGACGAATTGTTCATCTGTTGACGGATACGAATAAAATCAACACGCTTTCGGATTAAATCAGCCGTATTGCTGATGACCAGACAGTCTGCATGAGTTTGCTTATTTCCATTGTAATAGAAATCAAAACGTACCTCTCCAGCCTGTTCCATCGGTACTTCTACAAAACAAAGACTCCCTTCCTGCTTTATGGGGACAGGTACTCCATTCATTTTAGCAGTACACGCTTCTAAAGGTTCCATACTCCGGCATTCCACACGGGCTTTCTCTCCTTTCTCAAACACATATTTATTGCAAGATACAAGTACACTCCCTTTTTCCAGAAGCTTATGGCGGAAATCATCATTCCCGTTGTGAGCAAAGATATGCCATTCCAGTGAATAACTTTCTCCCGGCTTCAACAATAAATCCGGTAGATCCAATGCAATGACCCCTCTTGTCTGTGAGTTTGCCTTTTTACGTCCACGTTCCCAGATTTCATAGTTTCTGATAGCTCCGTTCGTCACCACCAGTCCCAGATGGGGAGTAAAAGCTCCCATACGGATAGCATTGACATAGGCAGCACTTCCACCTTTCCAAATATGCGTATGAGCACGGGAATTCATGCATTGTTGTGCATCCGGATAATTATCATTGAAAGGAGTATAAATAGCCACATCATATAAAGACACGGGGTCTTTCCCTTCATTGGTAAAAGAATATTCTTCTACCAAATCACCCTGTTTTATTTCTCTTTTTACCAGAATACGTATATCACTTTCACGATATAAAACCTTCATTCCGTCAGGACTGATTTCCACAGGCATTCTCCATTCCCGCTTTACAGTTTCTCTTCCTTTAGCCATCGTAAAGTATCCCAATCCCCAACCATAGTTATCCTTAACCCAAGGATATTGAGTCCCATCAGTTTTCACTACCCAGTTCATACTACGATTATCCCCCTTCAAGGTCAGTTCACTAATGGCACCGGTAGAGGGATTAATACGTATCTCCACAGGAAAATTCCCGGCAGATAAACAATTGACTGCAATCAACAGACAAACAAAAATCCCGATTCTTTTTATCAGTTTGTTCTTCATGACATAGCTCTGGTTTTTAATAACTTCGATCTTTGTTTTTTAACTCCTCAAAAATAATAAATACTATCAATAGTCACAAAACTATTATCACTTCCATAAATAGTTTTCGTCTTATCCGTCCATATTGGCATTATACCTGTCACTTCTATCAATAAAGTATAACTATCTTCCGGCATCTCTGGAGTCATAATGCGAATCGCTTTTTCCGGATATTTGCTATAAAAATCTACTAAAGAAACATACACCGTATCCTTCTTGGCATCCAGCAAACTCACTCTTGCGTATCCGCTATGAGGATTCGATTCCCCAATCACCGCAGCATGAGTCCCTTTAAAAGGAATACTCAGAACACTGCCCCGAACATTCGAAGATACCCCCTCGTTATCTTGCTTCCAATCCGGCGTAAATTCCATCTTTGAAACAGGAACCAACTTTCCTTCACGCAATACATCTACTGGTTTCAGTTGGTCAATATCCCAGCATTGCCAATACTCTGGAATGGAAATATGCGTTCCATTTACTTGCAAAGGCATCCACACATAAGTAGCGGCCGAGGCCTGATGAGGATATGACCAGCGATCACCCATAAACATCGGAATTGTGTCATTGCCCCGTTTCAACGGAAAGACAAATGTACTTTGTGAATTATAAGTTAACTTTCCTTCCGGACAAAACAACCCTTGTTTTGTCCAAGGACCTTCAATTTTCGGTGCCGTAAAATAGAAATTATCATTTTTCTCCCAACTGGTCAAATTGGAGTAGAGCATATAATATATACCGTTTTTCTTAAACATGGCAGGCGATTCTCCTGAGCCTTTCACATGAGCTACTTCTGCCTCTATGGAACGGTAATCATCGCTCAGCCGATAAATAGGCCCGTGATGGATAAGCAAGTAACCTTTACCATCCGTATCCTGAAAGGTTCCCATATCCCAACGTTTAACAGGTTTTCCATCGTGAAGTAAAGGGCCTTGTAATTTATATTCTCCATTTATTGTGCTACATGTAGCATAACCTATATAAGGATCCTTATATCCCATATCATCCGCATGCATATACATGACGTATTCTCCTGTAGAGGGACATTTCATCACCTTTACCCGCTCACCTACACGATTTGGGCCCAATATACCGTCAAGTTGTACCGGCAGCACTATCCTTTCAAATTTCCAGTTCACCAAATCATCTGAGGAATAGCAACTAAAACCCGGAAAAGCATTGCTTTTATCCGATTTATATTCACCGAAAAGATAATATCTACCGTTATCCTCTACTATGCAGGCACCGTGTGCATTTACTATATTTCCTTGATTGTCAAACCAAGGGATTCCATTATAAACAATCTTTCCGGAGCCCTCATTTGAGATTCCTGCACACCCTACACAAAAAAAAGCTACTAATAAAAGCAATTTAATCATATCTATTATCTATTAGAAAACAAATTTATTTATCACCTGTACGGTTCAATACGGAATAGGAAACATTCTTTTCTACCACATTTTCAGTGTAATTTACCTTCTTAACAAAATCTTTTACCTCACCCACATATACATCTTCAATCACTATATTCCTGGCAGGAAATCTGGCATCTCCTTTCAGTTCGTAAATGGCATCAGCCGAAGTACATGTCACATTTTTCATATAAATGCCATCAATACGCGTAATGCGTTCCTCATACGTAGGAACAATATCTTTCCATTGATAAAGCACATCTGTATCTATTTCAAGTACCCGTTGTACATGCCCAGCTTTGATATTCTCCATGTGAATGTTCTCCACAAATGCTCCACGCCGATGATTGGTCTTGACAAAAAATAGCCTTCTGACGGATTGCGGCACCTTACAATCATGCATATACACATTACGGATACCCCCTGAAATTTCACTGCCAATGCCCAATAAAGTATGCCCCTCTACAATGTCGCAATTACGGATTACAATATTCTCCGTTGGTGTATTCAGACGCCATGCATCGCGATTACGTCCCGCCTTGATTACCACCGCATCATCTCCCTGATCGAAAGTACAATCTTCCACCAAAAAGTTACGGGTCATCTCAAGGTCAATCCCATCGTTATTGTGTCCATGAGCTTTTACATCCAGATTACGGACAATGCCGCCATCACACATATACATATGCACAGTCCAGAATGGGCTTTCCCTGATTTTGAATCCATCAAGTAAGATATTCCTACAACGGTTGAATTGTATCAGATGCGGACGCAAATGGTTCTCGTCTACAGCCATCTCCCGTTTTTCTACAGGAACATCTGTAGATGCCATTGTATAAAGTTCTTTCAATGCATTCATGTGAGCCTCGGGACGGGCAAACCAGACTTTCCAAGTATCCATTTTAGGCTTCAGCATTCCTTTGCCTGTTATAGCAATATTCTCACATTCAAAAGCATAAATTAATGGAGAATAATTATAACACTCCATACCTTCCCATGAAGTCATTACAGATGGTAAATAATCAGACGGATTATCAGTAAAGCGTAACACTGCATTCTCTGCCAGATAAAGATTTACGTTACTTTTCAAATGTATTGGTCCTGTAAGCCATTCCCCTTCAGGCACTAACACTCTACCACCTCCTGCTTTACTGCAAGCATTTATCGCTTGGGCAATGGCATCCGTATTATCCACCTGTCCTCCCTTTATAGCACCATACTCCTCTATAGAAAAACTCCTTGAAGGATAAATAAATTCTTTAATTACCTCCATACGGAAAGGAGCATCTACCTTTATTTCTCGATATTGTCCCCACAAAGGCAGCAATGAAAATGTAGAAATACAGAATACCAGTAACCATCTCATTAATAAAGTATTTTTCATAACGTTTTCACCTATTTTATTTTTAATAATCCTACAGTTCTTCCTCATTTTTTCCGCAGGGTAATCATTGTATAAGAATATTTAGGAAATGTATAAGTTACAATATCATCCATACTTAATTCTGAAAATTGAGGAACCACATTATCTTGTTTATCTATAGTATTGTATTCTGTGAGTTCACAATTTCCCATAGATATGACTTTTGCCTTGCTTCTCACCTTTCCAAAGCCCTTCACATTTATCACGCTCTCTTGGGGTTGATCAGTCATGTTTACAATATAAAGTGTCAGTTCATTACCTTTATCATCTATCTTTGCTGTAAGATCAATCTTCTGCTCATCACTGCTAACTGTCTTCACCACATTCGGTTTCCACGACTTCATCATTAATTCATCTATATAAGCCGACGGCTGAAACCATACTTTATCTGATGTATAGTGAATTCGTCCCTGATCCCACATATAATGCAATCCGTGTGGTTGAAACGTATTAGCTGTCCCCATCATCTTGAAACAATCACCATAACGTTGCAACACAATCCAATTATGGGCATGAGCCAAACCACGATCCCAATCACAACGAGACCCATTTTCTTCCATAGGGCATAAATTCAATTTAAAACCGGGATAATCTTTAGCCAACTCACGCTGCAAGTCTATTCCCATCTCACTCTCAAGCCACTCTTTATCACCAGCAAAGCTACGACTGCCACTATAATGTGAATCCCATGCAAACTTATCGCCTTTACCTTGAGCTATAAACCATCCCACCAATTCCGAAGCTAACGCATAATTCTGATTTCCACGTATATATCTGTTTCTACTAATATTCAATGAAACCATAATAGACATATCAGGATCCACCGACCAAGCTGCTTTAGCAAACTTCTTTACACATTCCACATATCCGCGGGAAATACGCCGTTCATTATCCACTTGAATATACTTTAAATTATATGGTATCGGATGGCCATCTGCTGCACGACGTGCTCCCCACTCTGAAGTAACCTCTCCATTAACATATTCTACAAAATCCCGGATATCCTCAGCTGTTTCATCCATACTCATACCGATAATTGCTACAGCATTAATGCACTCAGCGGCTTGAAGCATTTCGATGATACCAAAACTGTGAGTAGCATAAACGTTAAAACCTGAGCGAAACAATACTCGACGTTCATCAACAGGTCCAAGCATTTTTTTCCAACGATAAAGGAATTTATCGGCTCCTACGTCCACCATGGAACCATTATAACGGAAAGCAGTGATACCCTGCTTTTTCAATGCATCTATGAAAGATTTGCGTAAAGGATATCCGTTCGAACGCCCCCAATCGCCCGGCTGCAAAAAAGCAAAGCCCAAATTAAGTGTACCCGGTTGCTTTAAAGTTATGCAAAAATTGCCATTAGCCGTATAAGCAGAAGGAGTCAGATTGAACTGTACTTTTTCATAATTACCATTACCTTCCAATATATAAGATTTCTCATCCAGTATCTGTCCATTTTCATCTCTTAGGGAAATATAAACATTGGTAGGTTTTTCAGCCATTATACGCAGTACACCGTCATAAGGCTTTCCTTTCTCATAACAAATCCCCATACGATAAAGACCAAAATTGCTGATACCCACTTCGCCTGTACCACTGATAAAATTTATCTGCTGTGTTTGCCTACCTATATAAGCCTTACCATCACGTATCAGTTTATAACTGTATTCGGGTTGTCCGCTTACTATTTTACTCCAATATTTAGTTATCTGTTCATTACCGTTAATCCGTTCCAACATTATCTGTTGAATATTAGCCGGAAGTGAATCAAAAGGTAAGAAACGTCCAGTGAATTTCAGTCCTGAAATGATTTTGGGCTTCTCGAACGGAGTAGCATCATAAATATCTTTGGAATAAAAATCATATTTCTCTGACAAGTTATTCCAATTAACCCGATGATAAATATCACTTTGAGTAATAAGATGCGGAATACGTCTTTCATCAAGCACTACATAGAGTTTTGAGTAATCAGCACGTTTCACGTTCAGAAAATCAATATCGATATTCTCTTCAAAGGCCTCACCATGTAACAGCTGGCTAAAAACACCTCCATTGGTTTGGTTGTTCAAGTCTTCAATATTGGTTCCATTGAACAATTTACTTACAGTAGCGATTTTCTTACTTGCATCCACCTCTAATCGTACCTGCGCATACCCAGTTGTCACCATTAGTGGCAAACAGATACTTAATAACAAAATATATCCGATTTTCATTTTGATTTTCTTCCTTTCTTATTTTTAGGATTATTCATATCATTATCCGTTCAAAATAGTTGTAACTCATCAATATTTCCTGCAGATAATGGATAGACCACACGATTCACCCGTTTATAATTTCCTGTGGATTCTAATTTTATCAGATTGTCCATAGCAGCATTAAGAGTTACCATAGTTTCTACTGTACGATAATTAGTCCAAGAACCGGTATCTTCCAATTGAATCATCTGCATCTTTCCATTCACAAAAAGCAGGCATTTGACCGTTTTTCCACTCCCATTAGAATATCTTATTTTTAAAGTTTTCTTACCACCAATTTTTCCATCAACTCTCTTCCAAATGATACACGCACCTTCAGAAGAAGGTAGTTGTGCATATCCATTCCCGGCAAAGCCAACGCCTTCAATTGCAGCATCTGATTTCGCCCCAGCACAAAGGATAGCATTCTCTGCTTGATAAATGACATAAGGAATAGTAAGTCCTAAGTCTTTACAAATAAGCAGTACCGTTGTACCAGCTTCCACAGACAAAGACCTGCTAGTGGAAGGAGATGCATCGAAGAGTACTGATGAAGACAAAAGAACTTCCCCCTCATTTACCCAACAATTATTATCATCAAAATAACCTTTGCTGGCAGAAAGTATATCAATACCGTCTGGAAGTGTAAAACGCCCTCCTTTGGAACTCATTAACACAAGTTCGGTATTACTCCTCAAAATACTTATGCCTTGAGATGTCGGATAATTAGGCTCAAACACAATTCCTGCATTACTGACACTTGGAGTAGAATTTCCTCCTTCCCAATTGTGTACAAACAGACCATAACCGTGGGCATTTATAGCAAGATCAACCCTGTCACTGCTCAATATCTTATTAACCAAACGGATATCCTCAAGATAGGCAACTAAGGGCTTTACTAGCTCTCCATCCCTTCCATACAAACTTTCAATACTATAAAAGTCAAAAGCAGCATTTCCAGACAAAGCTGCCAAATGCATCTGCGCAGCATAAGGCACATTCGTATTAGTCTCCATTATCATACGAAAATTCTTACCCACATAAGGCATATTGCACCTCATACTCGCCACAAACGAGGTGTCTGATGAGAAATGATGCCGATAAGTATCGATACCCATAAAATCAAGGTTTGTACCTTCTTTCGAAATACGACGTTCCTCATTCCCATACACACGAGCCATGACATTCCAATACACGCAATTGGCCCGTGTCCACACAACATAGTCAGATTGCTTCACAGCACTTGCCACTTTACTTAAATAAGAAATGACTTCGGAGTTTGCGAATAGTCCCTTCTGTCCAATTGCTTCATTGTTTATCTGCACGCCGATAATCGGATGTTTGTTCCCATTAGCTTTATCCCATTCACTTATATGCTTCATCACCACTCCTAACACATATGTTTCTCTTGCACATAAACGTTCATCTGTCATATCCATGCTATAATCCGACATATCACGACGGATGCGGTAATCACTTGTCGTTTCTTTTGAATCTGGCGCAGGAGAGTAAAGTACATAGTCAGGAGTACGCAGATGGTTCGGCATCTCTTTCGAACGACTCAGCCATTGCACATGACCTCCACTATTGGCACCAAACCACAGTATTTCCATCTTCAGCCCATATTTATTCACCAATGTCAGGTATTCATCCAAAATCTTCCAATCAAAGTTATCTTTTTCCGGTTCTACTTCATACCAATGTACGGGAATGGAAACTGTATTAAATCCATCGGCCGCAGCCTGTGCAACCAAGGCTTCACAAGCGGCATCACTCCATTTCTCGGAATAACGCAACAAATCAAGCCGTATCTGGATATTAATCATATAATAAGGAGTTCCACCTACCCGCAATACGTATTTCTGTGCTCCTTCCAAACTCGTATCAACCCATGATACCACATTCACGTTCTTCTTACTTTCAGAAATACGATTTTTAGCATCCAGTAATAAAGAGACATTTAACAGCAAGACACAAACTAAAATCCATCTATATTTTGGCTTCACAATCATCCTTTTATAGTTAAAGATTATCCGCATATTTGAGCAAAGTATGCGGATAACCTGTTTTTATTCTAATATTTATTTCTCAGCAGGCATATCGGCTGTAACAGGCCAATATGGATTTTGATAAATAGGAGAAGTTTCAACCGAACGTCCATCAGTCGATGTTATGAGGAATTGATCTATTCGGATAGGTTCCAAATAATGAGCCATTTTCCAGACAAAACCATCATGACAAATCTGATTACTTCTTTTTCTATAAGGACGGAGATATTCACTGTCATCCGGTGAAGAAACATTGGCTTTGCTATCATTTCCATATATCAACATAGTATTTCCTGCATTATCATTATACCAGTTTTGCATAGGTGTATTCCATAAATGAAAACCTTCGGGGATATAAGGTTCAGTAAGCATCTGATCCATAGCTCTCCAACGACATAAATCCATCCAACGGAAACCTTCGGAAAGAAGTTCACAACGACGTTCCCGACGAATGTTATATAGTGTTTTGTCAGTCAATATCTGTCCCGCAGAATAGGCTCCCCAGTCGTTTTCAGCCTCTTTATTCATATCAGTTGCCACTATAGTAGCATCAATATCTGTACTAACTAAAGCCCTGCTACGAAGTTTTTGCCAATATTCACGCGCCAAAGCATCAAGGGTTCCCTTTCTCTCATAACTGGCTTCCATATAGTTCAACAACGCCTCTACCGACCGATATATGACAAGTCCTAAATAACCCTTATTCTGAACCAGATACTTACTATCCCAAGCACCTCCCTTACGTAATGCATATCCTGTTGTATAGGCATATTGCAAAGAACCTGTCGTTATATCAGGATAGGGTTCATTCAACCAAATATTAGTAAGCCCGGTTACACTCTCCACTAAAACATTCTTTTGCCCCGGTTCTTTCAGAAAAAGACTCAGACGACTGTCCCGATTCTGACGTACATCATTAATCGTTTTGTCTCCTTTATAATAACCGTCACCATCAGCATAAGTACCATGAGCATAAACAGGAAGTCCATCAGCCATCAAGAAGTTTTGTACATATCCACGCGTCATACCAACTCCCCAGTTTCCCTCATCTGCCGCCAAAGCTACATCTTGTCCACTGCCTAAACCCGATACATATTGGCGCCACATCAAAACTTCGTCTACACCAGACAAATCCTCTGAACCAAACATTGCAAAGAAAGGATTCTCCGGAGTATTCACATCTTGTTTCAATATACCCGTATTCTCAGTTAACCGATCTTTATATTTCTCCGCTACTTCTTTTGAAGCAGCCATAGCCTCATCCAGGAACCAATTAATTTCATTGTCTATACTTCCGCTGGGGTATTGATAATTAGCATTGTATTCTTTGCTCTTTCCCGGCCATCCTTCGTCGTTAGGTACAAAAGCCGTACCTTTAAAATACTTCAACCATGTACCTTCATAGAGAGCCACACGCGATTTAAGTAATAAAACTACATCCCTATTAATACGGGTTTTCTGCATATCTTTTCCAGCCAGCAATACAGCTGCCTTATCCAAGTCTGACAGAATGAACCTTGCTACTTCATTACGTGGAGAACGCTTGGCCGCTTCAGTCAAAACCAACATATCATCAGCCAAAGGCTCGGTTATAATAGGAAAATCCCCAAATTGCTGATAACGGTTGAAGTATTCGAGTGCACGTAAAAAATACATTTCTCCGATATAGTGTCTCACATTCTGTAAATCACCGGCAATGGTATTTTGGCTTCCCGATAAATCTTCGCCAAACTTAGGCAATACATAGGAAAAAAAGAAGTTCAGATTATAAATCGTTTTAAAGCTCCAATTTCCACTACTATTAGGTACTTTCCATTCACCCGGAAAAAAATAAGAAGGAGCACTTTCTGCAATCTGATTATCCGTACCCTGATCGTTGGCATAAATGCCATAAGAGTTACCAGGACAAGAAGGAAGAACACTTGTATACCATTTATCGGCATAAGCCTGCAATTGTGAGGCATCCGTAAAGTAAGTCTCGGGAGCAAGGTCGGACCTGGGCTCCATATCAAGGAAATCATCGCATGCTGTAAACATGCCGCCCAGCATGAGGGCTGTTAATGCTATATATTTAGTCGTTTTCATTTTTCATGTAGATTAAAAAGTTAAACTTAAACCGAAAGACCATGTAGAAGAAAGTGGATAAGCATTACCACCCCAACCACCTGTACAAGTTTCAGGATCAAACAAAGAATTCAAAGATGTAAAAGTCAATAAATTTTCACCGGAAACAAAAATACGGCAATTGGATACGCCTACCTTTTGTAATAGAGATGCAGGTAAAGAATAGCCCAATTGCAAATTTTTCAAGCGCATATAACCCGCATTTTGCATATAACGGCTTTGTACCTTTTGATTCTTTGCCCCGAAACTCGTACCATCAGACGATTGAGAGAAAATAGGTCTCGGATAATAAGAATCCAAATTAACAGATAATTCATGTCCTTCCAATCCGAGAGGTTCATCACGGAAGTAATCACCATGCTCCTTTAAACCAATGGTATACCATTTACTATATCCTCCACGAACTCCCCAGAAATAAGATGAACTACCTGGCCAAAAGTCATGTTTGACAACTCCTTGCAAAAAACAACGGAAATCAAATCCTTTCCAACTGGCGGTAAGGTCAATACCATAAAAATAATGCGGATTAGCGTCGCCCAACAATTTCAAATCACCATGATCATCCAATGTAGACGCTCCGGAACTGATTTTTCCATCATTATTCAAATCTTTATACATCATATCTCCGGCAGCCCATTGAGAGCCAACAGCACTCTGTCCGCCATTAGGTAAAGAAGCTATATGAGCATCCATCTCTTCCTGAGATTTTGCTATACCAATAGTTTCATATCCCCATATTTCATTGATTTTATGTCCCGATATATAACTTGAAAGAGACCCGGTCTTATTACCCGGATAGTTGTCTATATAGGTTATTTGATCGGACAACGATACGCTGATTCCATAATTCAGACCGTTATTCAGTCGATCTTTCCACGAAAGTGAAATCTCCCATCCCTTGGTTTTCAAATCACAATTATTTTTTTTCGGAACTTCTATTCCCAATGTATTAGGAAGCTGTTCAGCCTGTCCTACCATATTCTTGGTATAACGGATAAAATAATCAAATGAACCGGACAAACGATTATTGAACAAACCATAATCCAAACCTATATCCCATGTGCGCACCTTTTCCCAAGTCAATGATGTACTGATCAAACTTCCCACTCCGGCAGTATTAGGACGCGCGCCATTCTGAATCCAGTCACCATTCAATGCTCCCAAATCCATCACACGATAAGTAGGATACCATGAGTTTGTATTCTGATTACCTAATTCTCCATACGAAAATCTCAGTTTCAATTGATCAATAATAGGATTGACAGGAGCAAAAAATTCCTCTTGGGCAATATTCCATCCCGCAGAGAAAGAAGGAGACAATTGCCAACGACTACCACGACGAAAACGAGAAGTTCCATCATAACGCATATTCACCTCAAACAAATAGCGTCCTAAATAATCATAGTTCAATCGGCCAAAGAAACCAGCGGTTGCCCATTCATTAGTATAACCGGTCACTCCCGTATCCTTTGGACTGCCTTTACCATCCAGACCATTAGTCAGATCAAACTCCCAAAAGTCCTCTGATTCCGTTATTAAACCATATTTAGTAACAGAGAAATAATGTTGTTTCATCTTCTCTGCCTGGAATCCAGCCATGACCTTAAAATTATGTTTATCTGCAAAACTATGGGAATAGGAGCTATATACATTC
The DNA here is from genome assembly GCF_001940965.1 of Bacteroides sp. Phil13. NCBI lineage: Bacteria > Pseudomonadati > Bacteroidota > Bacteroidia > Bacteroidales > Bacteroidaceae > Bacteroides > Bacteroides sp. Phil13. The sequence continues at coordinate 40,341 of NZ_MSHA01000072.1, forward strand.
AGATTCAAATAATTCTCCTTAAGTTGTGACTCAAACAAACTGGTACTTTGACTACCATTATTAATTTCATTGCCTTGCGGATCATAATTATAATAAGTAAGTGTAGCTTCCTTCACATGATCATTTTTGATACGATAATTGAACTCAACATTAGTAATCCAATTCTTGACAGGTTCCAGAATAAAAGCACCCTGATAATATTGACGGTCAATTTGCTGATTTCTCTGACCGCCTTCGGCCAACTGGCGAGGACCATCCTGATTGATATGTCCGTTACGATCGTAGACAGGCAAATTGGGCCAGTTCCCTCTTCCCAAACCATCATAATAACTATCTGTAAATGCTCTTGGTCTCCAACCGTCAGTACGTGTAAAACGAGTGCTCCAATTAAATTTCAACCAGTCCGTAAGAGTAGCATTAATTTTACCGGTGGCATTGTAGCGTTTCTGTCCTTCTTCACCAAACCGTATCAAACCATCCTGATCCAAATAATTGAAAGAAGCATAATAGGACATCTTCTCACTACCTCCCGTCACACTCATATTATGTTCGTGCGAGAATACGGAACTTTTATAAGTTTCCTTCCAAATATCAGTATTGGCATATCCTTTCGTCCAACGGTCTTCCCATGCTGAACTATTCTTTTCATCAAGTCCATACTGTAGTTTTCCAGCTTGGAAATCAAGCATTTTTTGCAACACATCATTAGTATAGTCTTGCCCTACTCCCTGGTTGACACCTGCATAATTCATCATGACTGCAAACGAATAAGAATCCATCGCTTCAGGCATATTGATTGGGCTGGAAACCCGGAAACTATTGTTATAATTGACAGATATTTTACCTTCCTTACCTTTTTTTGTAGTTACAAGAATCACGCCAAAAGGAGCACGTGAACCATAAATAGAAGAAGCGGCAGCATCTTTCAAGACTGATATATTCTCAATATCCTGGGGATTCACCGTATTAATATCTCCTTCCATTCCATCAATCAGAATAAGGGGTGCACCACTCGATCCATCACCAATCGTACCCGTGCCACGCACTGATATATCCATATTTTTCCCCAACTGCCCTGTATTTGTCGTAATTTTCAGACCCGGAACCAAGCCTTGCAAAGCCTGTGTTGCCGATGATACCGGACGTGATTCCAACTCTTTCGCTGTAGCAATTCCCACCGAACCGGTCAGGTTCACCTTCTTCTGAGTACCAAAACCTACCACCACAACTTCATCAAGCATTTCAGTATCTTCTTTCAAAGTCACATCAATAACTCTGCCTGCCACTGCCTGTACTTCCTGCGCTTTATATCCTATATAGGAAATGAGAAGCGTTGCACCGGAAGGTACTGAAAGAGAAAAGTTACCGTTGACATCAGTAATAGTGCCATTAGATGTATTCCCTTTTTCTACAACACTGGCACCGATAACCGGCCCCATCGCGTCACTTACAGTTCCGGAAACTTTGATTTGTTGTTGAACCGTTTGCACACTTTGTTCATTGCCCGTAGCCCTCACCGTGAGGGGTTGTCCGGCAATGAAACCAGTGCAAAGCAATAAGGCCGCAAGCGCCTTCCGATTGTTTCTAAAAGAATCTGATTTCATTGTTTTCCTTTTAAATTAGATAATAATAATAAGGTTAATAGAATCTCAAAAACTGGTCCCGTTATGGGATATGCAAAGATATCGAAGTAATAAAGAAAGCATAGGGGACAAATTCACTTTCAAGAAAGGACAAATTCGTCATGACTGTTTTCTCCCACTCTTTGACCAATCTCTCCGGGGAGCTTTACTGAACCGATATGGATTATCTTACATTACTCCAAATGATAACTTGGTTCACCCCACACGGTAACTCCATTTACATGCCGAGGTAAAGGTCGTTACATACCGAGGTAAAGACCGTTACAATAAGGGGTAAAGGTCGTTACATACGGCGGTAAATGCTTTTACATTATGGCGTAAATAGAATGTAAATGTGATTCATTGATTATCAACAAACTAACTAAGAGTGTCAGCCTACTTTTATTTATTTCTGCACAACAAGCCAACGAAATGAGAAAAAGGACAAGAGTGCTCATTACAGCAATACAAAGGCAAGGCAAATTCGTCAAATCACAAGGGCAAATTGGGCAAAACCAAAGCAACAAGTACATCAAATACAGATTTATCGTATATTTGTTGCAAAGACAACCCTAAAATAGGAACAATCATGCGAAGCTACAAACTTCTTCTATTCTTGCTGTGCCGGCTGCTATTCTGTATCGATGGCATGGCACAACCTTATACCTTGCGACATCTGGGCGTAGAAGACGGATTGTCGAACAATTATGTCCGCGACATTGCACAAGATAAACAAGGTTGCATCTGGGTGGCAACAGAACTTGGACTGAACCGGTTTGACGGATGCAACTTCACCACCTATAAAAGTAACAACTCACAATTAATCAATGATGCACTAAATGTACTACTATATGACGAAACAGAAAATGTGGTATGGATAGGTGGAAAATTCGACGGTATAAGCGCATTGGACTGTTCCACTTATCAATTCTACTCTTACACATCCAGAGACGAGGTAAGGGCGGATAATATCGTGCACTTGTCTCATGCCTCCGATGGGGGAATCTGGCTGACTCCACATTACGGGAACATTGTTCATTACGATAAACATAGCCACACATTCACATCGCTCGCTGATATGGGTATAGAGAACCTGAATAAATCCAACTGGTGTTGTTTCGATGATGGAGAAGGGCATCTTTACATCGGACACGCCCAAAGCGGAATGAGTATTATAAACCTGAAAAACAAAACAGTACGTAAACTCAGTCATACAAACAATAATCCGCAAAGTTTGCCCGGAAACAGTATTTATTCCATTTATAAAGATCATTTGCAAAACATTTGGGTAGGTACCAACAGGGGATTGGGTTTATTTAACCCGAAAACAGAAGAGTTTACCGTATTCAGGCATGAATCCGATAACCCTCATTCTCTGATTGCCGACCATATTTACGATATCAAAGAAATGAATGACGGCACGCTATGGATTGCCAGTGATATCGGCGGAATCAGTATACTCGATTTACACAGTATAACTTTTAAGAGTCCTGAAAAGGTGCAGTTCTATAATATCACCGCCGACAATAGCAAGCACGGGGTTACATCAGGAAATATACGCACCTTGTTACAGGATTCTTTCGGAAATATCTGGATAGGCAATTACAGTAGCGGTATAGATTTTATCAGCCACAGCCAACCGGAATTCCACATATTGCCCTATATGACCGAAAAAGGGAATATCACCAAGCACAAGCCTGTATGGGGACTCTGCAAGGATGAGAACAATCAAATCTGGCTGGGCGGTGAGAATGAAATAACATTATTCAAAGACAATAAACTCCTGAAAAGTATAGATATAACCAAACAACTTTCAAGACCATACGGACAAGTGTTTTCCATCATTAGCACCCAACAAGGCGCATTATTACTTGGAGTATACGACGACGGTCTTCTAAAATTCAATATCCGTAACGAACGTATCGAACGTATTCCATTGGATATGGCGGATGTAGATATCATCACCTTTTTCAAAGAAAATGATGAAAAAATATGGATAGGCGCCGAATATGGAATATACAGCTACAGCAACGGTACTCTCCGCAAAGAAGACGAAATCAACCGGTTATTGCCAGACCGATCAGTATATGGCATTCTCCGCGACAGGCAAGGTAAGTTGTGGATAGGTACTTATGGCGGAGGAATAGCTGTCCTTGACAAAAAAAACAAGCTGGTAGCCAAACTGAACAAAGGCACTCGCTTCTGCTCTAATGCCATCAATAGTCTTTACATGGATTCTCAGGGGGGCGTATGGGCTGCCACACGCAACGGAATAGGATACATTAAAGATACAGCCCGTCCGGAAGAGTTTGAAGCATACGGTTATGAGCAAGGACTTGAAGACACCTTCGTACGTGCCATTCAGGAAGATGCATCCGGAAATATCTGGCTCAGTACCAACGATGGAATATCCTTTTGGAATAAGCAAAAGAAGAAATTCGACAGTTACGACTATCGTGACGGCATACCTATGGGAAACTTTATTGAAGGTTCGGCCTGCCGGGCAGAAGATGGCACACTCTATTTCGGTTCGCTAAACGGTGTCTGCTATTTCAATCCGGAAAATCTGATCGCAGAACGCCAAGTGGCTCCTGTACAGATTATCGAATGCAGAAGTCTGAACAACCAGATAGAAAGTCGTAATGAAGGAACTATCATTCCGACCTCTGAGGGAAGCATCAACCTGCCCTATAACCGGAATTCTTTCCGCATCTCATTCACCGTACCGGACTATTCGCAAAGCGGACAGGTGGAATATGCATATATGATTGACGGACTGGAAAATACATGGACCAATACTTTAGGAGAAAACATGATTACTTTCCGCAATATTTCCCCGGGAGAATATACATTCAAAGTAAAAGCAAGGTTAAGAAATCAGGAGTGGGACGATAGTCATATAGCCACATTACAAGTACACATCCATCCGCCTTTATGGCTGACATGGTATGCGAAAGTATTGTATATTCTGCTGGTATTATTATGTGTGTATATCTGGTTCCGTTTTTACAAACGTAAACTCATGCTGGAAAACTCCCTTGAACTGGAAAAAAAGAAAAGCCAAAACGAACAGGAACTTAACAACGAACGTCTGCGCTTCTACACCAATATTACACACGAACTGCGCACACCATTAACGTTGATACTCGGTCCACTGGAAGATTTAGTCAATGATTCTAACGTACCTGCTTTTTATAGTAATAAAATCAAGATGATTCACAGCAGTGCTATCCGGTTATTGAACCTTATCAACCAAATACTGGAATTCCGCAAAACGGAAACACAAAACCGAAAACTAACAGTAACCAAAGGAGATTTAAGTAGTCTGATTACAGAAATAGGTTTGCGTTACAAAGAATTGAACCGGAATGATAAAGTAAAATTCCACATCCGTGTTCAGCCCTCAAAGACTAAACTTTATTTTGATACTGATATCATCTCTACCATACTGGATAATTTGTTATCAAATGCCATAAAATACACCCCGGAAGGAGAAATCAACCTGATTATGCATCCGATAAATCAGGAAGGCAAACAATATACAGAAATAGTGGTCAGCGATACCGGATACGGAATAGATGCTGACGCACTGCCACATATCTTCGACCGTTATTATCAGGCGAAAGGAAAACATCAGGCGTCAGGCACAGGCATCGGCCTTGCATTAGTCAAATCACTGGCCGACCTTCACAAAGGCAGTCTGCATGTAGAAAGTGAAACGGGTAAAGGAACGACTTTCACTTTCCGGATTCTTACTGAGAATACTTATCCCGATGCCTTGCATAAAGAAGACAGAACGGAAAGTATTCCAGAAAAAACGGAAAGCTTAAAAGAGGAAGACAATGATACTTGTCCGGTAATACTGGTTGTAGAAGATAATGATGATATTCGCGAATACATCGCTACTTCTTTCAGCAACAACTACCACATAATGACTGCAACTAACGGAAAAGAAGGAGTAGAACAAGCACTGAAATATATCCCTGACATCATTATCAGCGACATTATGATGCCTGTAATGGATGGTATTGAATTATGCAAACTGATAAAAGAAGATGTTCGCACCAGCCATATCCCCGTCATTCTATTGACGGCCAAAGACTCCATTCAAGACAAGGAGGAGGGTTATGAAAGCGGTGCCGACTCATATCTTACGAAACCATTCAGCGCCAAGTTGCTGCACAGCCGTGTTCACAATTTGCTGGAATCACGAAAGAAGTTAGCCCTGCTGATAACCAACCGTACCAAAGAGTTGAAACCGGAACAAGTTCAGGAAACAATGCAACTAAGCCGGTTGGACGAAGAATTCCTGAACAGGTTTACTGCAATAGTGGAAGAAAATATCGACACACCCCAATTGGACATGCCTTTCATGATAGGCAAGATGAACATGAGCCACTCCACCCTTTACCGGAAGATAAAGGGGCTAACAGGCATATCAGGAAATGAGTTCATCCGGAAAATAAGACTGAAAAACAGCTTGCGCTTATTGATGGAAGAAGGACTCAATGTTTCGGAAGCGGCTTATGCAAGCGGTTTCAATGACTTGGGATATTTCCGGAATTGCTTCAAGGAAGAATATGGAATGGCACCGTCGGAGTATATAAAACAGAAGAAATAGAAAATGGACGTGTCTTCCACTAAAGAGAAACACGTCCATCCCTCCTATAGCTATCAACGTATTTCTATGTCTAAAGTACTACCTTCGACATCAATACGGAGTTCCTGCTTTTCAGCATTATACTTCCAAGAGGCAACATTCTTCACTTTCTTCACAGACGGCATATTCTTTAAAATAAAAGTATATTTCTGAGATGTACCACTGCTAACTTTCAGTTTACCCGTCTTCTCATCATAAGTCACCAGACAATCTTCATACTCAATGCCATCTCCACACGGAAGATGCAGCTGACGAGTAGCGGTCCCATTAGGATATATCATGATAGTTTTGCGTCCCACCATCGAAGCATCACCCAGTCCGGTTAGCCCACTAGTTACATTCAGCGGCAGAATGGCTCCTGCCTTCACAAATAAGGGAAAACGCTCTAACGCATACACTTCCTCTATCAAACTGCCGGGAGCATACTTAGTCCCATCATAGAAATTAATCCATTCTCCTTCGGAAGGAAGATGAAACGATACACGGTTATCAGCCGACGTGATAGCTTTGGTAAATAAATAATCTCCCACCTGATGGCTTTCTTCCTCATAAGATGCATTTTTTATCAAAGACCCACCATGCAAATGTGCATCCACAACTGTTGAAAATAAATAGGGAATCAGTTCATCATGCAAAACAACACAATAACGATAGATATTCTCTACGTCTGTGCCATGCCACCAAGGCAGATGATTACTGAAAGCGCCATTCTCACCGCCATTAATCATACAGGCGGTCATACATCCAAATTGTGCATAGCGCACAAACTGCTCTTTATTGGAACGCTTCATGAAAAAACCAGCAACTTCGCATCCCGGTGAACCATAGCCACGCTTTGCCGACTGATAAATATTCTGAATTTGCAGTTTCAAACCCTTCCAGTCACCGGAAAAGTCTCCACACCATCCCATATTCATCTTTTCCACACTGGCTGCATAACCTCCCTGATGTGAATAGGGACGAGCGATAATGATGCCTTGCGGGTTCTTTTTTACCGTATAATCGTACATAGCATCGTAGTAATAAGGGCGGAACTGCTCATTACTCATCTGACCAATAGACGTATCGAGAATATCTCCAAACCAGAATTCTCCCTGATCGACCTTCCAGCCATAGACACCATCGATAAAGACTTTATCCAGTTGCTTATACCACCAAGCTACTGCTTCTTTATTTGTAAAGTCGATATGTACCCCTTCTCCTTTCCACCAGACATGCGGCTTACCCTGATTTATGCCATACCCTTTAGAAACGACCTCATCATACGTATCGCTTTTTTGAAAACGGGTATCCTTACACTTTATATTGACTGCTCCTGTAAGCCATAGAAGCACCTTCACATCTTTACTCTTAAAATAATTAATCATATCCTTCGGGTCCGAATAGCGTTGCGTGTCCCAGTTAAAGTCATTATAGGTCGTACTCCAAGGACTATCAATGATAACAGCACCTACCGGAATATTACGTTCTAAATACCCGTCGACGAGTGCTTTTGCCCCATCCGCCGTATTAATACTATCTTCCCACGCTACATGTTCAAAAGCCCACGCCGGAGTAATCGGTGGATTTTGGGCACTCATGGACACACATATCAGAATTGAAATTGTAAGTAATAAAAGCTTCTTCATATTGTTTTGTTTTCTAATTATTGTGCATAACCTTCGTTTTGCTTAAACTCTATATTCAGAACCTTGTAACTATTAATAGTGGACAAGGGTACCGGACGATTAATGTGGTAGGGTTTAATCCCTATTCCATTTACTCCATTTTCCGGATTTGTATCGGGATTTTTCTCTTTAATCCATTGGCAGAATGCATCTTTGTCCAGCGCACGTTTCAGCATTTGCCATCTGAAGAGTTCCCCTCCCAGTTCACGGGCTCCTTCATCCAGAATAAATGAAATATCAATATCTTCCGGATTTACAGTCAATGCTTCTTCGTGTCCTGGCATCAAAGCCCGTTGACGGAGTTCCATTATCACCTGTGCCGCTTCATCTTTCCTGCCTAGACGGGTATACGCTTCTGCCAACGTCACATAGACTTCTCCCAACCGAATCAAGATTGCATCCTTATAGGCATATTCCTGTTTTGCAGTTGACCGACTGCTATCCAGCCATTTAGTCACATTATTGGCACAACTACGAACATTGGAATTATTAAGGACTGCTCCCGTTTCTATATCGTAAATATCGGCTACATCATCACAGATAATACCTCTATCCTCATAAGCCGACTTAACTTCTTGAGGAAGAACATCGAGTGCACGGATCAATAAAGTGTCCGAAAAATCTGGTAGTTCATTCCAATCGTCAGTACGGCAGTAACCTGATATAAAAGTTGCATCACGACGCTTATCATACTTATTAAATACATGAATAAAATAATAAGTAGGCATCACAGCACGATATTCACGACCATAGAAGACACTATGCGCTTGCAGACCATTGATTGTCTTAGAATAAGAACGCACCGAACGGTTTACCTGTGAAACCCAATAACGATGGATGAAATTATTCTGAGCATCAAATGTCGTGTTGCCATATTGTATGGACCAGATAATCTCACTATTTTCAGTATTATCCGGTGAAAAGATGCGACTGAAATCACTTTCTAATTTATATCCATAGTCATTCTTTAATTCGGTAGCCACTCTCACCGCTTCTTCATAACAGTGCTTTTTGTTCTGCATCCCAACCTCACCGATCAATGTTTCATCATAAGCTGCCAGAGACATCAAGACACGCATCCGAATGGCCTTGGCAATACCCTGATCCATACGCCCGAAATTTGATGAACGTACTTCGGAAGGTGCTTTCAGACTTTGGTCTGCAATCTCCAGGTCTGCAAGAATACGCTTATAAAAAGCAGCAATCCCCGGTTGAGTTCCTCCTATCTCTTCCGGACTGGTAATAGGCATCTCAGCATAATATGCGGCAGGTCCATAGATTTCAACAATCTGATGTAAATAAAAGGCACGCAAAGCGTGAGCTTCCGAAAGAAGTTCACTGCGCTTACTTTCCGAATGAAAATCTGCGGCATTAATCGAGTTGATACTTGTATTGATGGTGGAAAGTGCTACATACAACCATTTCCAGAGGCCTTCGTTGCTACTATTATCAATCATGTATGTATCGGTATAGGTAATCAGTCCTTTCCAGTAGTCACGTACATTACCTCCATAAGCCATCAGGTCATTTCCTAATTCCCCTACCATAAACCACTGTTCCAGAAGTTCGGTATTGATCTGATACAATGACAGCAACTCAGCTTCAGCACCTTTTTCCGTCTGTGCATACGTATCGTTAATAGACCCTTTCGGAGTTTCTTCCAGAAAACTGTCACAACCACAGAATGTCATTAATAAAAACAGACAAACTGAATATAATTTATAATTGAGTTTCATATCGTTCTATTTTAAAAAGTTAGATTTACACCAAAATTAATACTCTTCGGTACTGTCAGTTCTATAGAAGGAGATTCGGGAATCACATCTTCTTTAGCTGCCCTATACAAATAGAAGGCATTGCGCAACTGCACATAAAAACGTGCTTTGCTCACCGGAATATATCGTTTAAGTAATGAATGAAAATCATATCCCAATGTCATATCCTGCATTTTGATATAATCGCCTTTCATATATCCGCACAACTCACGATGATCGGCCCAAGTTGCATCCGCTCTCGGATAATCGTTTGAAGGATTATCCGGTGTCCAGTAATTAACATCGGGCACCCATCGGGTACCGGTCAGAATCACGTGCCAGCCGTAAGCATCATCATAGAAAACATAATCCCATCTACTTGAAATATTAAAGGAGAAATCCAAATTCTTCCACTTGAACGAGCTGCCTAATGAAACAATATACTTCGGATCGGTAGAACCAAGGATCTTTTTATCATCAGCCGTAATCTGTCCATCCGATTTCAAGTCTCTGATTTTCACATCTCCCGGTTTGCAACCATATTTAGCTGCTTCTGCTGCTTCACTAGTCTGCCAGATACCGATTTTTTCATAATCATAAATCACATTGATAGGCTTACCAATAAACCATTTATTTGAAATATCATCCTGATCGTTTGTCAGGCTTATGATTTTATTTTCATTGACTGACATATTCAGGTTCATATCCCACTGTATATCTTTTGTATCTACTAATATACCGCTTAAAGAAAACTCGATACCTCTATTCTGTGTTTTACCGATATTTTGCCAAATACGCGAAAAACCGGTAGTTAGAGGTATGCTACGCTGCATCAGCAGGTCTTTTGTTCGGGTATCATAGAATTCAATATAACCGGAAAGACGGTTATTGAACAATCCAAAGTCCAAACCTATATTATTGGTGTGAGTTATTTCCCAACTCAACTTTTTGTTTACCAATTTATCGGGTCGGTAAGCATAAATGCCTTTTCCGCCTTCTCCAAACTGATAACCATAACTTCCCAAACCTGCCAAAGTAGAATACGGATCGATAGCCTGATTACCTACTGTTCCATAAGCATAACGCAACTTCAGATTAGAAATCCACCTTATATCTTTCATGAACGGTTCTTCTGAAATTCTCCATGCCAAACCTCCTGAGAAGAATGTAGCCCACTGGTTACCTTTGGCCAAACGAGATGAACCGTCCGAACGTACCGAGATATTGGCCAGATACTTTCCCTGATAGTCGTAGCGCACACGTCCCATAAATGAAGCTAATGCCCAGTTGCTGTAACCGCTTCCTATTTTCTGATTCTCAGTATTAGTACCCAGATTATGATAAAGTAACTGCTCTACATCCAGATTCTTGCCTTCGGCCGACATATCGTCATACTGGTAATTTTGTATTTCGGTGATAGCATCCAACGTGATATGATGCTCATTAAAAGTATTATCATAGGTCAACGTGTTATTCCAGGTCATCATATATGAATTCTGGCCGCTCTTACCTGAACGATTTAACCCGCCGTTTGCCTGAAAAGACTCACTTCCATAAAAGAACCCTTTTTTCGTATCACTATATGTATAGCCGAAATTACTATGTAAAGACAAATTACGTAACGGATGTACATTTGCAGAGAAAACCATATTCACACTTGTATTCTCCGTATCATTGGCATACTGCCCGTCCACATAGTCTGCAAGGATACTTACGCTGGACTCCTGCGGATTAGGATACATGATCAGATCTCCACTCTCATCATAGGGCTTTGATAAAGGTGTTCCATAAAACAGTGCTTGTCCATAAGTAGCAAATCCACTGCTGTTCCGCTTACGCAAACGCATTGTTGCCCCCAAATCAAGCCAAGAAGTAAGTTTATGATCAACAGTAGATGTGAAATAGAACTTCTTTGCTTCACTGTTCTGATTGTAACCTTTATCCTTTTCGTATGCAAAACTCAAACTGAATTTTGTTTTCTCGTTACCTGAAGATACAGACAGGTTATGCTTTTGTGTGGAACCATCACGGAATACCAAATCCTGCCAATCATAGTATTCTCCATTACGAATCATCTGAAGTTCCTCATTCGAAAATATTTTTTCATCACTCACTTCCTGTCCCCATAAATCATTAGCAATTTTGTATGAATCCCTGCGCATTTGCACGAACTTCTCTCCCTGCATCATATCCATAAAATGCGGTTTGCTGATTCCATAGAAAGCGTCATAGCTAACGGTTGTTTTACCCGTCTTTCCACGTTTAGTTGTAATTATAATCACGCCGTTGGCACCACGGGAACCGTAAATCGCTGCACTTGACGCATCCTTTAAGATCTCGATAGATGCAACTTCATTCATGTTCACCACATCCAATGAGGCCGGTACTCCGTCCACTATTATCAACGGAGTGTTGCTGGCATTCAATGAACGTGAACCACGGATGCGGATACCGCGATCATCACCTTCATAACGTGATGCCTGAATATCCATGCCCGGCACCTTACCTTGCAAAGCATCGGTAATGCTGGTAGATGCCGAAGCGGCAATTACATCTCCTTTTACAGAAGCTACGGAAGCTGTCAGGTCACTTTTCTTTGTCGTACCATAACCTATCACCACCACATCATCAAGCGTTGTGGCATCTTCTACTAATATAATATTTATATGTTTGTTTCCACCTATTGAAACTTCTTGTTTTACATAACCGATAAAAGAAACTTCCAAGACTCCTCTGGTCGGTGCTTCCAAAGAAAAATTGCCATCTATATCAGTAATCGTACCATTATTAGTGGTGCCTTTCACCAATATATTGGCACCTATAACCGGTTCACCAGCTACATCCTTTACCGTACCTGTGACAACATGCTGGGCATGTACGCAGAAAATGGTAATACATAACATCATACAAGTTACCCAAAGCCTTCTGAGTAAACATAACATTTGACTGTGTCGTTTCATAAATATTAATTTAAATTGTACCTAAAAAAGAGGAGCTGATATGCCGGCTTATATCAACTACCGACAACAAAATTAAGCATGAAAAGACTTAGAACCATATAAAATACGGGTTCTTATATTCCTTTTATTCGTATGAAACACAATTAAATTTAAAGTTCTATATTACAATGAATTGGCAATTAATTCCCACGATTGCAAATAATCGTATGCAATACAAATACGATATTGCAAAGCCCCAAAAGAGAATACATCACAATTATTTTCCAGCAGATTCAACCTGCTGCATATATTCATTGGGAGTAATACCGGTAGTATCTTTAAATGCGCGGAAAAAAGTAGTATACGAACTAAAACCACACAGCCCCGCCAATGCTTTCAGAGTATAACGATCTTTTTCATTAGAATTGACTAATCGCTTAAACTCATCAATACGATACTCATTGATAAAATCATAATAGCGTATCTTAAGGTTTACATTGAAAATTTGCGAAAGTGTTTGAGCAGAAGTGCCTACTGCTTCCGCTACATGGGCTAGTTTTAGGTCCGGATTCAGGAAAGCTCGTTCTTGTTCCATATAATTTTTCAACTTACTAATTAAGGCTTGAGCTTCTTCTTCACTTATCTTTTTATTATAACGGTATTTTTCTTCCTCATTATGGAGTGGTTTCATCAGAACAGTACTTTTCCCGGAATGCTTTTTCCAAATAACATAAATGACACCAGCTGCCACAACCACACCGAAAACAACTCCCAGCCACAACCATGCAGATAAAGAAGAACGGATTCTTATCCGAAAACTCTGCATACTGTTCTCATCCATTTGCTTACGCACTTTAAAGGTATACTCTCCGGAAGGTAAATTAGAGAATTTGATCGAGTTTATACCTCTCAATATTTTCCACTCTTTATCATATCCCTCTAATTGATATTCATATATCATCAGATCCGGAGCATCATAAGTAAGTGTAGCAAAAGTGATGTCCAAAGTATTTTGATCGTCAGGCAAAACTATAACACCTCTTTCTTCTATCAGTTCCTCATATTTACCCAGCATAGACACACCATTTACCAAAAAGTCAGAAATAACAGTAGGAGCAGACTGGGGAATAGAATGAATATCAGCAAATACAATACCTTTAGCAGTAGCCAGCCAAATTGTATCTCCACATAACTGACCATCATTAGAAAAAGGTTCCGGTAGCCCTTCAGTAGAAGAAAACAGAGTAAAATGACTGAAAGTGCTATCTCCCCTTACGACGCCACGTGATCCGACAAACCAATAGTTATCAGTCTTATCTTGCAAAACCTCCCGTATAGAATACCCCAAATAACCAGCATCTTCGGGAGTACACACATAACGTAAATGACTAAAAATACTATCACAGATAAATGCCCTGTTTTTATTAAAACAGAATAAGAAGTTACCTTGACGATCTTCCGTCATATAAGTCACCGGTGGCAATTCATGAAGTCCGGCTGGCAAGCTCTCGCTTGAAAAAGAATCATCTTTAATATTCAGAAATTGCAATCCCTTATCAGTAGCTACCCAATATCTCTTCTTAGCATCTATATACAAGTAATTAACTTTATCATCGACCAACGTTGAATTCAGGCTTGTATATACTTTTTCAACCTTCAACTGTTCATTATAACAATGAAGTCCATCTAATGTCGTCATCCATAAACGTCCTTGATTGTCTATTGTAAAAGAATTCACAGTCAAATTAATATCAGTGAACCTCGAAATCTGCAAGGTTTGTCTATTCAGTTTATAAGCTCCTCCTCCTCTTGTTCCAATCAAAATATCATCATTAAACTTAATGAAAGTCGAAATCGCTCCGAAACTAAATCTTTCCGGAGAAGAAGGGAAGTACTCAATCTGCGACTTTGAATCGCAAATATAATAGAAGCCATTGGGAGTTCCTAAAAGTTTTACATCATCAACCAAATACAGGCAATCAAATGTTATATTACGTAGTTCCTGGTTCCTAATCCTATAAGAATGAAAAGCTTTATTACGAAATTGCAGATAATCTATTCCCGTATAGCGAGTACCTCCTATCCACAATACATTCAAATCATCCAACAACAGGCAAGATACCATATCTGAAGTCAGATATTCATCATTATCATTAGGCATGGTAGATATAGAATGAACAATTTCCTGTTCGGGAAGAGAAATAAAAGAAACGCCACTGCCTAAAGTTCCGCAGCATAATATTCCATCATGCAAAGAAAGAGCTGAAATACGATTATTCCCTACCATAGGGAGAAAAGATGAATATTTTCCCGAAAGCATATCAAACGCTACTACTCCGTGAGTAGTGGTACCTATATAAAGTAGTTTTTCGTCGCCAACTATGCATGAGAATTTTGATGTGAGCTTAGCTTCCTTACCATAAACACGAATACTTCCGGTAGATAATGTGTAAGCAATAACTCCCTCAGGGGAAAGAAACCAAATATCTTTAGCAGTAGCATACGCACCTATAATTTGATTATACGCCGAAACTTCATCGGTGACCCGAAGATGTTCCATCTTTTGTTTTTCATTAATAATGTATATGCCGTTGGAAGTTCCCACATAAACCTTACCATTTATATAACACAAAGAACGAACCGGAAAATTAATTTCAGCATATATGCGAAGAAAAGTTCCTGATCTAACTTCGTACTTCCATAGTCCTTTATTCGTTCCTACCCAAAAATCATTATTCTCTATTTCTTTTATTACAAAGACTTTTTCTACCCATTCCGGAAAGTTAAAACATTTAAATCGCACACCATCAAAACGTTGAATTGTATTTAGAGTACCAAACCAGATAAATCCTTTTGAATCCTTCGTAATACAATTTACTTGCGGGTCCTGCAACCCACTTCCATTATCCAGATTCCGCACAACTGCTACATTTGCCTGTAAAGGAAAAACATGACATACCAAAAGTATCACAAAAACTATAAATTCTGCGATTTGCATTTCTCCTCTTTTATGTATCTTCATATTTTCAGGTCACTTAGATTCTTCATGGCAAAATTAAGAATAAATCTGCTATTTCCACGATTTCATGAATCCTTTTAAAAGAAAAAGCGAAGCAATAAAAAAATAAAGCGGACATCTTTTCTACCTGAAAGAATGTCCGCCTCTTATAACAACTACCTACTGAAAACTGTGACTTAAAAACTACCCTTTGTTTATTAATACCAATCTTATGTTAATCTATAACCTATTGTTGATGTTGCAAAGATAGAGTGAAATTTTTATTCAGTAGTAGCACAATTGTTTCATAAAAGGTGATAAATCAGTCAATTTTCAGTTTATCCCCCGATAAATCGACTTTAAACAGGTGCGGAATACGAATATACCGCCCGTTCACATCTTTATGACTATGAACAGACATCATCCACTCACCATCCAAAGTACGGAACAACATTCCATGTCCGAAGTTAGGCGGAGTGATCGGTTCTTTCTCTTGTATCCAGGGTCCATCCAGAGTTCCGCTTTCGGAATAGGCAACTCCTTGTGTATAGTCCTGGAATACCCAGCTTGTCCATATCATACCTAACCGACCCGTACCTGTACGAAAAAGCCATGGCCCATCAGTTACACGGTTGGGCAATACTTTGTCTCCCATCTTCTCGCGGCTCCAAGGAGAGTCACTGGCACGGAAAAGAATCTTTCCTTTGCCGATGGAACCGCTTAAATCGGGCTTTAATTCAATCTTTTCCATCGTACCGTTCCAGTTTTGCAGCCATTCGTGGCAATAAACCATATAAGGTTTCCCATCACTGTCCACCCAGAATGTGCCATCAAGGGTAGGCATATTCTCAGGCAGGTAAGTGGGGTCTTTCATAGGTTTATAAGGACCCTCCGGCTTATCACTGACCAGGATGTGGCTGGCACGACGGGGGATGACGTTTCCTTTTACGGTATCAATCTTGATGGCGTTGTTCGTAAAAGTGGCGAAATAGTAATATTTTCCGTTGTATTCGTGCAGTTCGGCTGCCCAAATTTCGGGTTTAGAGCCCATCCAGGAGTCAGGATCAGTTTCTGCTACACGATAAGGACCTTCCCAACGGGCAAGGTCTTTGCTTTTCCAAAGGAGGCCGCCGGTACCGGTCATATAATAAGTAGAAGTTTTCTTATCAGCCAGTATGCAGGGGTCACTCAGGTGGATAGAATCGAGAGGGATGTTGGTACGAAAACGGTTCGGAACCTTCTGCTGGGCAGATGCAAGGACAGAACACAAGGTAAATATAAACACCAATAATTCTTTTCTCATATTAGTTCTTTTAATATAATGAGAATAGTACGCGGACGATGCGGATGAAGCGGACAAACACGGAATAATCACAAATCCGCGTTTGCCCGCTTCATCCGCGTCGTCCGCGTATCTATAACTTATTCAATTTCTATACCGTGTTGTACCGGAGTAAGAATGAACGTAAATTCATAGTCACCATAAGGCAACTGATATTGTGGCAACGGCCATGCACCCCAACTGTTCACACATCCTAAGCCCATCTGAGCCTTGTCGATGCAGAGATTTGTCAGATTAGCTTCTTTCACTTCGGGAGAGTGGCTCTGACCTTTGTCCCAACCATCATCCAGAGACTCGATAGTATAGTGCAGGGCTGATGCGGAGAACGGAACGTCAGCTACAATTTGCAAACCGCGTCCGGCATCGTTCAGTTGCTTCCACCAGCGGATATCGGTCTTCGTACCTGTTTCCTGCGGACGGATATAAGAATAGAATTGTTCATCTACACTTTGGCGATACAATCCCAGATCTGTACAATGATTACGGTCACTGTAGTTCTCTACCGGGCCACGGCCATAGTATTCTACAGTTTCAAAAGTCTTGGGCATCTGCATCTGCATACCGAAACGGAACATATGAGATATTTTAGCCTGCGGATCGGCAGTCATCTTCTGAGTCACCTTTACAGCACCCTTGTTGTTGATTACATAAGTAAGATCCAGTTTGGCAGAAACATTCTTCATTTCGTATTCTGCACGTACCACTGTCTGATTGTCTACTGTCTCCCATTTGAAGGAAGTCAGCTTCAGACCCGGGTTCTTCCAGGCAGCGAATTTCTGTTGCAAACCTGCACCGAAATCATTGTCCGTAGGTGCACGCCAGAAGTTAGGTGCCAGTTCGGCATCTTCGTTCATCAATTCCGTGCCTGCTACGTTGTAGCGATTCAGGTAACCGGTATGTTTGTTGAATTCCAGACGGAAGTTATCACCGTTGATGATCAGATAACGCCAGTCGTTTTCCTGGATTTGAGGAGCAACGGTAGGAGTATTCACAACTTCTACATTCTTCAGGTCCATAGCAGGAGCCTTGTAGGGGTTCAGTACAAGCTGGTCTTTGGCTACGGCATATCCGGCGGGAAGCAGACCTTCGCGGTTCTTCAGGCGATAAGTTACATTCAACAACCATTCTTTACATTCGCAGGTTTTGCCGATGTTCAGTTTCACTTTGGCAGTCTGCTGCGGAGCTACGTTGAGGTCTTCTACACGACCGGTACGAATTACTTTACCGTTAGCAAGCAATTGCCAATCCAGATAGTAAGCGGAAAGGTCACGGAAGAAGTTTTCGTTGTACACGTTCACTTCGCCGTTCTTCAGGTCAGCAGGAGTTGTCCAGATGTTCTGATAATAGTAACCCACTTCGTACATGTGCGGATTGGGAACACGGTCGGGACTGATCAGGCCATTATCACAGAAGTTCTTGTCGGAACCGTCGTAACGGTTGAAGTCACCGCCATAAGCGTAGATAGTCACACCGTCTTTACCTTTCCAACGAACGGACTGGTCTACGAAGTCCCAGATGAAACCGCCCTGCAGGTTGGGGTATTTACGGATCAGATCCCAATATTCTTTGAAACCGCCCTGTGAGTTACCCATAGCGTGGGCATATTCACACTGGATAAGAGGCTTCTTGGCATCTGTACGCTGGCCATATCTTTCCATGTGCTTGTAATCGGCATACATGGGGCAGTCGATGTCGGTAAACTCGTTTCCATGTGCCTGTTCGTATTGTACGGCACGGCTGGAATCTTCATTCTTGATCCAACGGTAACAGGCTTCAAAGTTAGGTCCGAAGCCGGCTTCGTTACCCAATGACCAGAAAATAATGCTGGGATGATTGAAGCCGCGTTGTACGTTGCGCTGGTTACGTTCCATGTGAGCCTTGGCATAGTCGGTGCGTTTAGCCAGTGTCTTTTCACGATAACCCATACCGTGTGATTCGATATTAGCCTCAGCCACTACATACAGACCATATTGATCGCAAAGGTCGTACCACAGGTTGTCATCAGGATAGTGACAGGTGCGCACAGCGTTGATATTGAATTTCTTCATGATCTGGATATCCTGAATCATACGTTCGGGAGATACGACATAACCACCATCCGGATCAATTTCATGACGGTCGGCACCTTTGAAGAGAACGGCCTGGCCGTTTACTAAGATCTGGTCACCTTTCAATTCGATCTTACGGAAGCCTACCTTTACGGGGATCACTTCGTTACTGCCTTGCAAAGTGGCACGCAGTGTATAGAGGTAAGGAGTTTCGGCGGTCCATTTATGCGGATTTTCCACATTCATCAGAATGGTACCGCTGCCTTTGGCTGTTTCCGTAGCTACTGCCTTGCCGGCAGCATCAAGTAATTCCAGATTTACGTTACCGCTGCCTTTCAGGTCGAGCGTCACACGCAGAGAACCATTTTTGTATGTCTCGTCCAGATCGGGAGTAATACGGATGTCCTGGATACGTTTCTTGTTGCGGGCATAGAGGTAGCAATCACGTCCCACACCACTGTAACGGAAAAAGTCCTGGTCTTCCAAGTAGGTTCCATCACACCAACGGAATACCTGGAAAGCGATGAGATTCGTTTGTCCGGGCTTCAAATAAGGAGTCAGGTCGAATTCGGCTTCGAGCTTACTGTCTTCGCTATAACCTACATAACGGCCATTCACCCAGAGATACATGTTGGAGGTTACAGAACCGAAATGAGCGATAATGTCTTTTCCTTTCCAGTCGGCAGGAACAATGATCTCACGACGGTAAGAACCTACATGATTGTTCTCTGTAGGAACTTCAGGAGGATTGTTCTGGAACTGGTTACGCCAAGCATAGCCGGTGTTTACGTAAATAGGATCGCCATAACCGTTCAATTCCCACACAGCGGGAACTTGCAGATTATTCCAGCCTTTGTCATTGAAACCTACTTTCCAGAAGTCGGTGGGACGCTGGTCGGCATTGCGTACCCAAGAGAATTTCCAGGTACCGTTCAAAGTCATGTAATTAGTAGATTGGGTTTTCTTGCCTTGCATGGCGGCATCTGCCGATTCGTATGCAAAGTAATTAGTGTGCATGGGAGCACGGTTCACGGCATTGATTTCCGGATCAAGCCACTCTTTAAAGGACTGTGCATTTGCAGTCAGAGCCAGGGCTGCAAAGAGTCCGGTAATAAGATGTTTCTTCATGGATATAAAATTAGTATGTTTATAGCGGTATGAAGAATATTTTCTGCATACCGCTACAAAGATAGGGTGAATGAACTTTTTTTAGGGTGAATAATAGTTCAAAAAAGGGGGAATAGAGTTCAAAGAGCTACTGTATCCGGTACACTCCAAACGAACGTGGTTCAAGTTTCAGCTTCAGAGATTGTCCTTCTACCTGTACCGGACGTACACGAGGAACAATCGCTTCCTGGTCCAGCGTATTTACCGCGCGCCAATTGTCGTTCTGTAAGTAAGTGCAGGAACCGGCCACCAACTGACGTTTCTTCAAACCATTGAAATCGATCTGAACATCGGCAGGCTTACTGCTTGCATTCACCAGTTTCAGGATGATTTCTCCGGTAGGCGCATTCAGTGCAGCTGTTGCATAGAGGCTGTCCTGCCCCGCTACTGCTTTGCCATCCATCTTCAGGCTGAGTACATCGGTACCGGCATTCATACCGTACATCTGCTGAACGTAATAATTCGGTGTACGCATCATGCGCAAGTTATCGAACCAGATCAGGTCCGGATTCCACTGCCAAGCGTCTACGTGAGCAAACAACGGCGCATAAGTAGCCAGATGAACGACATCCGCATTCCGTTCCAGTCCCGTCATAAAGGCAGCTTCGGAAAGGGCAGCGAGGAAGTTGTTATCCTTCTTCGTGGAATGATCGTGTGAAGCATATTCTCCGGCGAAAACCTTCGGACCTTTGCGGTCGTAATTGTCATAGCGTGACGCATTGCCAAAGAACCAATCAGGATTCATGTAGTAGTGTTCGTCCACCAGGTCTACACCGATACGCTTCATTTCGGGCCAGAGATAATCAAATTTATCACCGCTGGCACTCGGACCGGAACTACCTACAACCTTCACATCAGGATATTTCGCACGGATAGCTTTTGTGAAAGCTTCCAAACGTTCTACATAAACCTTGTCCCACTGTTCATTACCGATACCGATCATCTTCAGATTGAAGGGTTCGGGATGTCCCATATCGGCACGCACTTTTCCCCACTTGGAAGTAACAGGACCGTTGGCAAATTCAATCAGGTCGAGTGCATCCTGTATGTACGGATCGAGTGCATCCATCGGAACCACTTCGTTACTTTCGTACTGGCAGGAGAGCCCGCAGCTGATTACCGGAAGAGGTTCTGCACCGAGGTCCTCGCTCAACAGGAAGTATTCGAAGTAACCAAGTCCCAAAGTCTGGAAATAATCAGGGAAGGCTTTATGTTTGAAGGTGTAGTTCCAGCGGTTTTCATTCAGAGGGCGGTTTTCAACAGGGCCTACGGAATTCTTCCACTGGTAACGGGTTTCAAGACTGTTACCCTCGATGATACAACCACCGGGGAAACGGAATACGCCCGGGTTAAGGTCATAAAGGGCTTGTGCGAGGTCGGCACGCAGACCATTCTCACGTCCTTTCCAAGTATTCACAGGGAACAGGGAGATATGATCCATATCCACCGTACCACGTGTTTCGAGGACGATACGCAGGCGGGCATGAGCATCTGTGAAAGGAGATTTCAGCACCGCCGTCAGCTTTTGCCAGTTATTGCCGCTGACTTCGATTTCTTTCTTCAACAGATTCTGTGCATTGGAGTTGACAAGCTCGATGGAGAGCTTCATCGGCTTCGCATCCGGCGTGCGGGCATAAACGGAGAAACGATATTCTTCACCTTGCTTCACACCGATGCCGCGGTAACCTTCATTATCCAGTCCGGCGCGCAGCAGGCGGCCGTCATTCACTACGCGTACATAGTGAGGATTGCGGTCAAAACAAGGATTTGCATCCTGAACGGTTACATTACCGAAAGGCACCCAACCCACGAAAGGTTGTGGGAATTCAAACGAACGGTTCTTTACCAGTTCGGCATACAGACCGCCATCGGCACCGAAGTTGATATCTTCGAAAAAGATGCCATACATTTCAGGTTGTATCTTTGCCGTCGGTTTAGAAACGTCGACGGTCATTACATGTTGTTGTGCCTGCATGCTCAAAGCAAGAGACAAAGCAAAAAGGGCAGTTAACTTTCTCATTATTATATCTTATTTTTTCTTTTCAATATTCTGATGGATACGTATCACTGTAAACGAATAAGCAGGCATAGAGTAAGAAAAGTCATTTCCTTCTACCTTGAAATCAGAAGAAGCGGGTTTAGCTCCTCTGTCTTTCGGATCACCTGTCAATATCGTTTTTGTAGCCGAAGGATTTACCAAAGTAACCCCGTCCAACTTCACCTGGGAAGAAACTTCTACCGGAAGCATATTCACTAACTTCACGATATAATCTCCGGTATTAGCGTCTTTCACAACTGATACTCCGACACGTTTCTTCACGGCATCCCAGCCATTATTCAGTTTTACCGTAGAAGACAGGTATTCGGTACCGGCGTTCTGACCATACATCTGTTGGGTATAGTAGCCTACTGTGGGTTTTACTTCCGCATTATTAAAGTAGATTAAATCCGGATTCCATTGTGTATGGCCTTCTTTAGCCAATAGAGGAGCATAAGAAGTCATTTCTACTACATCACCGTTACGTTCTACGGCCGTCAGGTAAAGAGCTTCGGCAAGCGCAGTTTCTACATTATTGGGGCGTCCCGGCAGGTGAGCGGCGTATTCGCCCAAATAAACTTTCGCTTTGCTACGGTCGTAATGGTCGTAATATTCCTGATTGTGAATCATCCAGCCCGGTTCTACATAGTAGTGTTCATCTACCATCGGTACACCCAGTTCGGTAGCAAGATCCCAACCTACTTCATAATCCGTACCTTCGTAGAACGGACCGGTAGTACCAATCACGGTAACTTCAGGATACTTTGCTTTTACGGCTTCAAATATCATCTTAAAACGTTCCACGAAGACAGGTGTAATCATGTCCTCATTACCAATACCGATGAACTTCAGGTTGAATGGTTTCGGATGTCCGGCTTCCGCACGCTTCTTACCCCACACGGTTTTGCGGGCATCTCCGTTGGCATATTCTATCAGGTCGAGAACATCTTGGATGTACTGATCCATTTCTTCCATCGGAATACCACCCTGCTGTCCCATGCAAGTCAGTTCATCCTTGGAATGGTGGGCACAGGTACCGGAGTTCTGACAAGGTACACCGGCTGCAAGCACAGGTACGGGCTCCGCACCCATATCTTCACAGAACAAGAAGTATTCGTGGTATCCCAGACCGCGTGTCTGATGGTATCCCCAAAGATTGCGGAGCGGCTTACGGGCTTCCAACGGACCTATAGAGCCTTTCCAATCATAAATATTATCTATTCCATCGCCATGAGCCACACAACCACCGGGGAAACGTACGAAACGGGGATGCAAGTCGGCAAGCGTTTGTGCCAGATCTGCACGAAGTCCGTTCTTACGACCTTTGAAGGTCTTTTGCGGAAAGAGGGAAATCATATCCAGCGCATACTTACTGACAGCCTGGGGAACAATGGACAGAGATGCAGCAGCCGCATCACTTGTGGCTGTCAGGACTGCTTTCTGTTGTTTCCACTCTTTAGATGTTACGTTTACGGCAGTTTGTGCTATAATTGTTCCATCTTTATCAACCAAGTTCACAAGTACCTTGCCTCCTTTACCCTCAAGTACTTTACCAAAGAGTGAGAAGTCATATTTCTCGCCTTTCTTCAAGGCTATGCCGTCGAAACCGGCATTCACCAATGCTGTTTGTTCAGCTGCATTCACATCGAAAACAGCATAATGGGAGTTATTAGGATGAATAGGATTTTCCGTTGCAATGCTCAATGTAGCATCACTGCCCTGAACACTCCAGGAGTGAGTACTATTCCAGTTCTGATCGTTACCACGATCGGTCGGGGTATACTCAAAGTCGCGGTTCTGAACCAGTTCGGCATACAAGCCGCCGTCCGCTCCATAGTTGATATCCTCAAAAAAGATACCAATCAGATGCTTGCTGATCTCTTTCGCCTGATCTGCATTCACCTGGATAGTAGCCTCTACAGGCTTGAGGTTGGCAAAACGTACAGGGTCTTGCTCGGTACGTTCAGCGTTCAGGGACTGGCGGTATTTCTTATGTTCGGCATAGCGGATGATCTGCTGCACGGTAGTATAAGGAACTTCCTGCACCCAGCCTTCTTCTTCCGAACCATTCACCAATACCTTCTTCTGAGTGGTGGGATACACATCTTTGGGTTCATACTTGCTACGTTCTTCGGGAGAGAAATAACTCTGTGCTTCCCACTTCTGCAAGTCGGGAGAGGTTACATAGGCAAGTGCCTTACCGGTATTCGTAGCTTCCCAGATGCAATGCCATTTGCCATCGGCACGGGTTTGCATCAAATGGGGCTTGAACATAGTCTTCGCCCGTCCCCACGGACCGAAGTCGGAATTCACATAGGCAAATCCATCGGCCACGCTAAACCACTTCTCTCCGTCGGGACTCCAGGCAAACTTCAGGCCGCTGCGTCCGTCACGGTTCGAATAGGAAAAGAGGTACACCTGATTCGGTTCATTCGTCACGTCCTCCACCTTTGCCTGCACAGGGAAGACAAAAGACAGAAGTAAACATACACTTAAAAATCTAATCAATCTGTTCATGGTATTATTTATCGGGTTATTTGTTTTTCCAATACTTTCTCAGCTTCTCAGCCTCTTTCTTTGTGATGTGGATTACTGCTCCATGTTTCGGTGAAGAAAAGTTAGTCGCCTTCATCACACCCTCGTTGAAGTGTCCCAGATCTTTGAAGTTCACAAAGTCAGTGGTTTCACTGAAACCGAAATTATGAGGATTGATACCATAGATGTCATACATTACCACCCATTTGTCTTCGCCAATGCGCTTCCACATGTTAGGAGCTTCGCAGGCTTTCGGTTCCGGGTCTACCCATTCCGGCAGATAAGTATATCCACGGTTGATATATTTCGATACAGCTTGTTTGATACCCGGTGTTCCGTCGTGAGCTACGTAGAACATGTGATACTTATCACCTACTTTCGTGATATCGGCATCGATAGCTGATTTGGTAGCATCAGGATATTGGAACAATAAGCGGGGTTCTGTTTCCAGACCGTCGAAGTCTTCGTTTACATAAGCATAGTACAGCATATTCCGTGCATTGCCCATACGCATGGTGAAGTAGATCATTATTCTGCCTGCATGTTCATCGTAGACCAGTTCAGGTGCCCAGGCACAACCGATCTCATCATATCCGGGGAAAGTCTTGTCAATACGAACCACATGGTGTGTCCAGTTTACAAGGTCTTTTGATTTCATCAGGACAAAACCACGGTTGTTGCCCCAGCCATATTTTGCTCCATCACGCTCCCACTCGGTGTTGCGCAGACCTTTCTGTTGGGCAAAGATATGCAGGTCGGTCATGGCAATGTAGAAAGTACCATCCGGTGCACGATAGATATGCGGGTCACGGATACCTTTCTGTTCGGCAATCGTATCACCGGCGATAATGGGCTGACCGTTATTTACATCCGTAAATGTATATCCGTCATCACTGACTGCGAAATATAAACTATGTGTATCATCTTTGAAATAGGTAAACAGATAGGCTCCCATTTCCTTTTCATTCGTTTTCCAATCCTGAACCAGTATGGCACCACCTTGCGGTTGGAGGGTCAGTTGGAATTTGCCGTCAGCTTTCAGTTTCAGAGTTTGCAACTGAGGTTGCAGTTCTTTATCATCATTATAGAATGAAAGAGTCTGTCCTGCCAGCATAGGCAATTCGAGTTTCAGTTTCAGCACTTCTTTTGTACCGTTAACAGCCGCTACATACCATTGCTTACCGTGACGACGTGCAACGACTGCATATTTTCCAGGATAACCATCAATAAAGCGTGTTTCATCCCATGTAGTAGGCACCTGTTTCATAAAGTCCAGGCAAACTTGCGGGGCATCTGTCAGATTGTTGGGTGCCAAAGCATAATTCTGAACAGGGTTCTGGAACAATACAGCTGTTGCTAACTGGAATACATCCGTCGTGCGACGGGTAGTTCCGCCATTGTTTCCCCGGTTCAAACGCTTGTTCAGGAAAGTACCGCCAAATTCCATGCAGCCTACCGCATTACGGATAAAGGGATGCAGGCAGGCATTGAAAGCTTCTTCATCACAGAAATGTTGATTGAAAATCAGATTCTCGGAAGCCAGTACCGCTTCGCTGCCTACATAGTTGGGATACATCCGCTCCCATCCGCGAGGCACTGTACAGCCGTGGAAGATTACCATCAGACCATGATCGTCAGCATCACTCAGAATACCTTCGTACAAACGCATGGTTTCCTGTTTGTCTCCACCGAAGAAATCGACTTTGATACCTTTCACACCCTGCTCCTGAAGCCATTTCATTTCACGCTTACGGATAATCGGATCATCCATCATATTCACAGGACCTTGCTCGATATCATTCCAATAACCGCTTGAACTGTACCACAGGAATACATCTACTCCCTTGCCTTGTGCATAGTCGATGAGGGATTCCATACGCTTATGGCCGATTTTCGTATCCCACCAGTTGTCAATCAACACGTATTCATACCCCATTGCAGCAGCCAGATCAACATAACGCACCTGGTCATCATAATTAATACTGCCGTCCTGCCAGAGTATCCAGCTCCAGGTACCACGCCCCATCTGATAATCATGTTCCGTCTCATACAGCGGTTCCACTACATCCCAGATAACAGTGGTTTCTACAATAGGCTTCAATGTCTCACCTACCGTAATCGTACGCCAAGGGGTAGAACCCGGTAAAGCGAAAGCGGGGGCAACTGTTCCGTTACCATTATTCTCTTCAGCCATCGGAAAAGCTACCGTATACAGATTTCCTTCTGTTACATCGCTCAGGCGCGAACCGCAATAGCGACTGTCTACTCCTGTCTCACTGACAAGCACCCAGCCATTATCTCCTACGCGGAACAGGCAGGGGAAAGTATATCCGTGTCCGTATTGCGAACGGACATCCATCGGGGCATCCGCCTTATATTCTTCTTCATAACTCGGTTTTGTCCGCTTCCAGCCTATCATGGCGTCACTTTGCGGACACATGAAGGTAGTAGTCTGTTCAGGAAAACGGAAACCGGTTGCTTCGCTGTTCACAACAAGGCTTCCCCGTTCGCCCTGGCGGGACAACGTATAGCGGAAAGCAACGTCATTATTGCTCACACGGAAGATTACGTCCATCTTCTGCCCTTTTGCATTGACAAAGGCACATACCAGTTCATTGGCCTGATAATGTATCTTGGAAGCTTTGATACGCGATTGCGTGTAAACGGTATCAATTTTCCTTTCTTCATGCCCGGTCAGTTTCATTGCTTTCGCGAAATCTCCCACATTGGTCTCCAGACCCAACGGAGATGATTCCAACATCTGTTTTCCGTTATAGGTGAGAGAATACGATGCTTCCTTCCCTTCCGGGCACGAAACTGTTAGTTGTAATTTACCGTCAGGTCCGCTGACGGTTACATTCTGTGCTGTCAACGGCAAGGCTACCGCCATACATAAAAAAGCTAATCCCTTCAGTTTGTTTCTCATGATCAAATAATTATTTCAATTGTCAACTGTCAATTGTTTGTTATTACCCGTTTAATCGTTCCGTCTTCATTGAATTCCATACGGTCAATGCATACTTCCCGATGCGTACCCGGACCATCTTTCAGGAAGTTCTTATTAATACGATGGTAAACGATATACCACTCATCCGTACCCGGAATTTGTAACACCGCATTGTGTGCAGGACCGTAGATTTGTTTCTCCGGATTCTGAATCAGTACAATCGGATCTTTAGCTACCTCGATAGGTCCCAGCGGCGATTTAGATGTACCGTAAGCCACATGATAGTTGGGTGAACCGGTGTCATCTACCGACCACATAAAATAATAAAGTCCGTTACGGTAAAATACATAAGGAGCTTCACGGAATGCATAATCCTGCAAGGTTCCTCCTTCGGGAGTCATTACCGTAAGTGTTTTCTTCTTGATGGAAATCATGTCTTTGTTCAGTTCGGCGCCGGCCATGTAGCCATTTCCCCAATACAGATAAGATTTACCGGATACGGGGTCGGTGAATACATCCACGTCTATCTGCTGTCCGTGTCCTACGGGAGAGTCTGTAATGATGGGCTGTCCCAGATCGGTAAACGGCCCGGTAGGTGAGTCGGCCATTGCTACGCCGATTTGCTTTCCTCCGCCTTTGGCGGGATTGCCGCTATAATAAAAGAAGTACTTGTATTCTCCCTTGATGAGTTTTTCCTCAATACACGGTGCCCAGGCATTTCCATTTGCCCAAGGTACCTGTTCGGATTTCAAATCCAGCATAACGCCTTCATAGTTCCAGTTCTTCAGGTCGGTTGAAGAAAAAACAGTGAAGTACCATCCACCCCAACCTGGTTGTCCGTCAGTTGTGGAATAGATATAATATTTCTTTGTCTTGTTTGAGTATAAGATTTCAGGGTCAGCATGAAATCCGGGCAATACAGGGTTATTCGGTATTGCACCCAATTCGGCAGGCTTGCCCCATTTATCTGTGATACGGGTCAATTCATCGCGCGTGATAGGAATAATCGTTCCGTGGCGGGGATGGAAGTTCATCTTCACTTCACTGTCTATCACTTTGAAGTTCTTCAGGTCGGTAGTTTCCGTAAACTGATATTTGCCTTTCATGTATACATCATACATTAATATATACTTATCCTGATTTATCAGTTTAAATGTGCCGGCACCTTCCACAGCATCCTTTGTTTGCTGCTTGTAATCCGGTTCTTCTTTCCACTGGCCGGAAGTCAGTGAACGGGTGGTTGCCACTTTAATGCCGTTTCCATGTCCTTCTGTCTTATAGAACAGGTGGAAAACACCGTCTTTATAGACAATATCCCCGTCGATACATGATTTCTTATTCTCCGGAATGAAGAGTGGCTTCGGTTCACCAATCAGATCTGTAAAGTCGTCATTGGCATACGCATAGTAGATGATATCGGCTCCACCGGCATACTGCATAGACCAGTACACCATATATTTTCCGGCTTCAGGGTCGAAAACCGTCTGCGGTGCCCAAACACGTTTCAGCTTTTCCTGTCCTTTATAGCGTTTCTGCATGTTGATGATGGAATGCGTCCAGTTTACAAGGTCATTGGACTTCAGCAGCACCATCGCACGGTTTGAATCCCAACCATTGTCAGATACCATATCTGTCACCACCATATAAAAGGTATGACCATCCTGACTTCTCAGAATATGCGGGTCGCGCACACCACCGGTCGAACTGATCACTTTCGAATCAAGAACGGGCTTGCCGTCATTCAGTGCCCAATATGTATATCCATCCATACTTACGGCATAACATACAGCTTCTTCACTGATGTGGTTACCTGTAAAGTAGGTGAACAAATAAGCCACATAATCTTTTTCAACGATAGGATGTTGTTGGGAAAAAGAAGGCAATGTCATTGCCAACATTAAACTAATAGCAACTGCAAAATGTCTCATAGTATTCCTCATAAAATTCACGTTAGTTATTGGGTGTCAAAAATACACATAAAAAAGGAAATATACTACTACGATTCATGCAAAAAGGGAGTAATTTTGTGTCATTTCATTAAAAAACAAAGATTTACCCACTTATCTATAAAAAAATGGAGTTTGCCGGTAAAACAAACTCCATTTCGTATTTCAATTAAAAACGAATGTTCAATCCAAAAAACGTACCATTTCACAAGCAGCCAATAAGAATGCTCCCACTCCAAAGTTAGCTGTTGAATTGGCATCTACCACCTGCCCCGGAATTGCCTTTTCTCCGATAGGCTGCACATAACCGATACGTCCATCCGGCTGTAAAGCAACAGTCGTTAGATA
Source organism: Bacteroides sp. Phil13 (assembly GCF_001940965.1). Lineage (NCBI taxonomy): Bacteria > Pseudomonadati > Bacteroidota > Bacteroidia > Bacteroidales > Bacteroidaceae > Bacteroides > Bacteroides sp. Phil13. Next base: position 70,352 of record NZ_MSHA01000072.1, read on the forward strand.
TTTCCAGGCTTTTTCTACTACAGGCTGATAAGTAGCCTTATCCAAAAGGCCGTTATTCATACCCCACAGCAGACCATAGGTAAAGAAAGCAGTGCCACTGGTTTCCGGTCCGGGTGCATGTTCCGGATCAAGCAAACTCCGTGTCCAGTATCCTTCCGGTTGTTGACAGGCAGCCACAGCTTTTGCCATTGTCTGAAAACGATCTATATATTCCTGACGGTATTTATCTGTTTCAGGTAAATCCTTTAATACTTTAGCCAGTGCTGCAAGCACCCAGCCGTCTCCGCGTGCCCAAAAGTCTTTCTTGCCGTTCGCACTCTTATGTTTGGGATAGATATATTTCCCGTCACGGTAATATAGAGCATCTTCGGGATCATACATCAAGCTATCGGCAAATACCCAATATTCATGCAGTTTTTCCAGATAAAGCGGATTACCGGTTATCTTATATAGTTTAGTCATAACGGGCATCACCATATAGAGTCCATCGGCCCACCACCAATAATCGTTCTTATCCGTACTCATCTGATATTCCATCACTTCGCGGGCACGAGCTATTTTCTGCGAATCCGGCTTCAGGTTATATAAGTCGGCATAGGTCTGAAAGCAAGTCTGATAGTCACCAAAAAGTACGTAATCATCACTTTCACCGTAACTATACTTCCACTCAGCCTTATTGTCCGATTTGGCTCCTTTCCATTCATTATGTTCGGCCCATGCTTTGGAATAGTCCATGAACTTCGAATCACCGGTAAGGAAGAACGCCTCCATATTACCTGTATGATAGGCGGCATTGTCCCAGAATGAACGTCCATGCTTCGGATTCTGTTCCTGCCAATAGTTATTCACTTTATAAATGATATCCACAACTTCTTTAGCCTCATCTTTCGGAGCGGCACAAGCAGACAGTCCACTCAAACAGAAAGTTAAAAGTATCACATTTCCCAAAAACGTTTTCATATATTTTTCTTTTTTTACTTAATTACTATACCATTCGTTATTATTCATAAAGGAGGACAAATTCATATCTACTGAGTACCTCCTTGGAATTGTGTCCCGGAGTGAACCCTATTCAGTCTTATACTCATTATCCCCCTCCCAGAAGGTATTCTGAGCGAGGATTAAAGGGAGTCTGTCACTATAGTAAATTATATGTATACAAAATCAATTATTCATCTCCAGCACATATACCGGTTGAGGAGCAAATTCAACCATACGTTCACCATCACCTTGTTTAGTATGCTGCACAAAAAGATGGAGCCGACGTTTCCGCTTCCAGAGTTCCGTATCATGAGACGGCTCCCAGGCGTCTACCGCAAAGTCTGTCAGATCCGTAAAGGTCCACTTACCGGTTCCCACAGCCGAAGTATGCGCCATCGACACTCTACTTCCCCGTTCTTCATCACGGAAGATGTAGAATATCTCGCCACCATCCACCACGATACGCGGGCGGGCAATTGGAATCATCTTTGTACCACCACCTTTCAGAGAGAAAGGAGTATGACGATCGGAAACCTGGCGGTTCTGCCACATTTGTCCATCGTACCACACAATACGGTATTGCGGAACATCACTATCAGGATCGCGCCAGTACGTGGCAATATAAGGATTACCACTTGCATCCGCACTCATACTGGTCTGGTTGATGAGTTCTGAGTTTTGTGGAATGCGGCAGGCATACTCTGCATTGTTGTAACGAATAGGCAAATCATATTTCTTGCCATTCGCTTTATACCACGTCACACCGTTATCATAGGAGCGGGCATAACAAAGATCATGATTAGTCTCCACATGCCATGTTTCGCGCCATACCCACGACAGGTGTATGGTTCCCTGCTCATCTACATAAAGTTGCCAGTAGGCATTCCGCTGGTCTTCACCATCTATCAGGACATCTTGTACACGATACCACTTTTTCTCTTTCACAGAATAGCGGTTCATCACCAGATTTCCCCTGCCGGAAGAACCGGAACGATAAACAAACAACAGATCGCCTCCATTCAACGGATAAAACTCCGGATAAGTCACATTTCCCTCATCCACTCCGGTCATAGGCTCTTTATCACCCAGTTCCAGAGTATACGGAGCAGTGCTGCGACAATAATTCAGTTTATGTCCGTGATGGTCAAATGACAGATGCAAATAACCATCTCCGTCCAGCATCATGCTGATTATATTATGGGCATCCTTTACATTTCCCTTGTATTGTGTCCGTTGTAACGTCCATTGGTCAGAATTCAACTTCCGTTTGCCGAGCACCAGATAACCGTCCCCGTCATAATAACTTATATACTGTTCATCTCCTTGCGTCACAAGCGAGTTGTTCCTGAATACAGTCGTATTGACCGACGTTTGGCTATATCCGTTCCCCACTTCCACAAGACGGGACTGTTGTGCCCGGAGAGTGGAAAATATCAGGAGAATCAGAAAGAAAAAAAGAATGCGTTTATTCATAATTATTATTCGTAATATGCGTGATCTTTCGGGAAATCTTCTCCTCCCCATGCTTTCTTTGATGTCCAGGGCTGTGGTACATCTGTCCAGAAAGGATCATCAGCAGCCAAACCTAATGGCAAGAAAGCAAGCGAAGCCAAATAAAGACTACCATTATTGGTATACCAGTCTGAAATATTGGGTTGAGAACCATTAAAGCCTAATGTCAGATAACCTTCCGCATTGAAATTGCGGTTATCACCGAACATGCGTTGAATAACAGCCGTCATTGCCGCACGTACCTGTCCGGCAGGCAACTCTTTCGGTAGCCAGCCACGTAATGACAACAAGGCAAGCGGCTGTAGTACGCCGGTACGATAAGTAATTGAACGACCAAATACAGGGAAAGCACCTTCGGGAGAAACAAAACGTTCCAATATCATACCGAAACGCTGCATACGCTTCAAAGCTTTCGGGAAGTTTCCGCCTTTCACATTCCAGATGTTTCTTTTTCCTCCATCCGTCATCACGTCAAGGCATTCCACATACATGGGGTGAAGCACAAAACTGTTATAATAGTCAAATGCAAAATCTTCTCCGTCACTGTACCAACCATCGCCCACATACCACTCGTCTACTTTACGTAAAGCAGAAGTTATACGATAGTAATCGGTTTGGGCACCTGCCTTTTTCAGGAAGCATTCAACAGTTGAAGAGAATAACAACCAATTCGTATAAGGGGGATCTACCCGGCGCAATTGTTGGAATTCAGCAATATATCGCTGTTTCGTCAAATCATCCAATGGAACCCATAAGGCATCATATCCACGCAAAAAGCTTTCAGCTATATAGGCAGCATCTACGAGAGGCTGTCCTTCCTTGCGCCATAGCAGGTAATCTTTACTTTCCGGGTCCACTGATTGGGCATAACTCTTCAATGCCCACTCACGCAATTGTTTGCGCTGCTGACCTTCTGCCGTGTCATCATCAGGCAATGACAACCACGGAGCCAGTCCGGCCATCAACCTGCCGAAGCATTCCATATAAGTCACTCGTTTATCACGGCCATCCCATGTAGGACTTAACTCTACCAGCATATTTTCCTGCAATTTACCTTCGCTCATATTGCTCAGTACAGGTGCAGCCATCTGATAGAGAATGCCTGTCCATAATTCACGATCAGTCTTTACTTTTTCAGGTTTCTTTTTGGCCGATACATTAAGAGGTATCAGCAATGCTACGGTCAATAGTAGCCAAAGATATTTTCTTGTTTTCATGATATTCTATATAAGTTGTTTTTCATTGTTGCAAATATATCCGTTTCATAAGAAAACGAACTACTACAAATATTGCAAAAGAGGATATTTATCGGTCATTTCCGTTATAAAATCCATAGTTTTCAGGGAAATCAGGTCTTTTTCACCTTTTCTATTGCTTCTGATATACCCGTACATAGTCTATTTCATAGCGCATGGGAATTCCTTTATCATCAATCTCTCCACCGTTTATGCCACCAAGAGCCAAGTTCAACAAAAGATATTGAGGCTTGCGGAAAGGATTCGTCCCCAGCCCAATCGTTCCGTTTATAGTTTCGCTCAAAGGAATTTCATTCAGCAACTCATCATCCAGATAGAGTTTAATAGCAGTTTCATCCCAATCCATACGCCAAACATGAAATTTATCTGCCCATTGGGGATCTTTATCCGTAAAATGAGTAAAAGGGATTGCTTTACTTTTCCATTTTGCACTCCATTGCCGGTCAGTTCCCCAGGCAGCATTTGCCAGAATATGCGGTTCACCTTTAATACGATAATATTCCATGATGTCGATTTCGCCACACGAAGGCCACTCCATACCGCTGCCCAATGTCCAGATAGCAGGCCATGCCCCTCCACTTACAGGAATCTTGGCACGAACTTCAAATCTGCCATAAAGAAATTCTTTCTTACCGGACGTAGTGATGCACGAGGAAGTGTACTCAACGAACTCCCGCTTCTTCCGCCAGTCGTTGCTTCCGGCCTCATACCAGGGATTTTTACGTCCTTTTTCTTTTCGCGCTTCAATAATCAGCTTTCCACCCTTGCAGTAAGCGTTGCCTTCCTGATACCACTGGGCTTCTTCATTGCGTGCAAAACCATTATCATAACTCCACACAGCCGTATCCGGAAGACCGTCTGCGTTGAACTCATCACTCCACACTAATTGCCACTCCGTTTGGCCGGACAGCCCTACCGGAATAAGCAAAAATAGCAGGAACAGACTTCTTGTTACTATTTTCATTCAAGTTCACATTTTACAGATTTATACTACCGATTCTTTTAGAAGATACGAATATAAGAAATTTACCACTTATCCAACCATTCAATAAACGGAATTCCTTTTTCATCAAATCGGATAGGTAACCAGATGTAACGTGAATCTTCCAGACTGCTTGGGCACCACATGTCTGCCATAAACATGTATCCACCATCTTTTAATGGCAATATATAAGTACTTTGTCCACCAAAAGTAATTTTCGCATTTTTCCCTACACAAGGATTGGGCAACTGAGACCACTCTCCTAAAATGGAAGAAGCAGTCATAAGTCTGGCTTCGTTAGGCTTCCAACCAGTACATCCTGACGCTACCATCCAGTAAATCCCATCTTTCTTGAATATAGCCGGCGCTTCATTGTGTCCACCCGGAAATATACGGATATATTTTCCTGTATGGCTAAGATAGTCATCGGACAATTCTGCAATTTGAAGCGTTAGATTCTCCTCAGAAGAATAAATATGATAAGCTTTACCGTCCTCATCAACAAACAAAGTCATATCACGAGACATCTGCCCACTTTCCAAATCACGTTTCACAAACATTCCTTTGTTTATTGCTTCACGCCACTCCGGAGTCCACCATTCATACTCATTCGGGTTCCAGGTGAGCTTCTGTTCCTCCGGCGTCATGTTCATCGGATAAATTCCCGGATTTATACGTCCGGAACGGATAAACGTGTAAGGCCCTACTGGGGTATCACTTATGGCAACTCCTGCACGTGCAGGTCCATATCCCTTTCCTTTCAGTTCCAGATGAAACCACATGACGAATTTTCCGGTCTTTTGATTATAGATTACTTTGGGCCGCTCAATGATACATCCTTTTTCTATATCACTTCCAACCTCATCAGATACAGCTAAAGCCACACCTTCATACTTCCAGTTACGTAAATCCGCAGATGAGTAACATGTTACCCCTACTTGAGTTGTAAAACCAGAGGAAGGCCGATGTTCTCCATACCAGTAATATTTTCCCTTATAGAAAATAATACCACCACCATGGGCATTAATTACATTTCCATCCGTATCTTTCCACAGTTCACCGGAAACAATATCTTTGTTACCTATTGAACTTATCTGTCCCCAAAGAACTGCCTGGAAAAACAAGCAAAGAAATAAATAAAGCCCTATTACTTTTATTTTCTTACTCATACTTTTTACCTTTAAAGAAAAGACGAGGCTAACCTTTCACGAGGAAAGGTTGCCTCGCCTAACTAAGAACAAAACCTATTGAAAAGAGTGATAAAATAAAACCTTTATCATTCTATTTTGAATACTAAATAATTAATATGCATCTCCCCAGCCACTTTTACATTGGTACGTTCTCGTTGCACAATATTCATTCACAACACCATTTATAGTAATATCAGCATGATATGTAAATTGCATAAAAACATCCATTCGTTCATGAGGATCAAGTTCTCTAATAACGTAGGGAATTTTAGTACCTGCCAATTCAAAAGAATAAGGAAGATTCTCGCTTGTTGGACAATCAATTACGCAGATACGAACACGTAAGCAAGGATCTGGAAGTTCTATTACACTAGGTCCAGAAAGACCTTCCTTATATAATATTTTCTGTCCGGATTTTGAACGGATCGCACTACTACCATATTTCATTTCCCCTTCAATTTTATATGAGTAGTTCAAATATCTCACAAATTTTGTAGTTAAAGAGGAATAATACATAGTCAATTTAGGGTTACCCTTTATATTATATACGGTACCCATCAATAAAGCACTACCCGGAGTTTCATAAAAATATTGTCTATCTGTAACATTTTTATTCGCTTCAAAGTCATTGCATACAGTTGTACACCAAGTTAAGTAGGGCTCCTGCGTAAGATTCCATGCACCGAGCTTCCCATCGATCAAACCAAGATTTACATTGACTGCTGCTATAGGTGCAGCAGTTGGAGTAATGGCAGTACCGCGAACTCTTACAGAACCCTTTGTCGTAAGATTCACATCCATGATTTCTGTTGTCTTTTTATCAAACAATCCCGAGAAAGAACCAAAAATAGAAGAAATACCACCTTTTACTAGTGATAATAAGCCACTACCTACAATTGGTATATTGCTTACACCAGGCAACAGTGTTTTCACATAGCTTTCAGCTCCTTCTCCTGCAACTTTACCAACACCGGATATAAGGTCTGAAACAACAGTTGAAGACGATGAATTATTAACAATAGAGCCAACAATCATTGAACTATTTTCGCCCTCCATACTAATTTCAGTTGTATTCACATTCATAGGTTCAAATTTCATGATGCCAGAAGCTTCCGGATCATAAGATAGTTCCAATTGAAAACCATTCCATCCCAAAGCAAACCCTTTCCCATCTTGAGTTGTAGTATTGGAAACTACAATCTCTTTTCTATACCTTTCATCTATCGGCGAAGTTATAGTTCCAAAGTTCAATAATGCAGTTGGCTCTGAAAAAGTAATTTTCCAAAATCCATTATTATTGGTAGCAAATGTGCTCATATAACAGAAAACACGCAATGTTCCTGTAATATAATTATGAAATATGAGATAAGACCTATCACTTTGAGTATCCGGTGCCATGGTATGTGCCACGAGTTCCCAACCATTATCCGGGCTTAATTTCTTTTGCATGAAAAATGGCAAACTTCCTCCATCTACCCATGGAAGATCTACTTCTTCTCCATTCGGTAATGTTACTTTAGTACCATTCACCCAATCGACACTACCATTATAACTAATGCGAGTCATAGCATCCATATTCGTCGAAGGATAAACTACTCCATCTTCTTCTACATTATAGGATGTTTCTACTGTTTCACTATTATCAAAAGAAAGTTCCTTTTGAGTACATGAAAACATAAACAATAAGATAATAATATATAGGATGTTTTTCATAACATAGAATGTTTATTTCGACCAATTCCCAATCGAGTGATAAGGAATTGGTCGAATAGATTTATCTAACTAATTTGTTTTCTCTTCATCAGCTACTGCTTCCTCCCAATTAGTAAACATTGGAACAGAATCATCATAACCGTCATATCCATAGTTCTGACGAAGTTGAGCACCAATATTGGCTGTGATTGCTGAGTTAGGCACAGGCCAGAACATATTATGCTTAGCGACCTGATAGTTCAACATTACTTTTGAAAAAACCGGACCACGATTATAGAGGCTATAACGCGTACAACGCTTATACCAATAACTTCCACCATTCAAATCGGTACCTGTCTGTTTATCCCAAGTTGCCAAGTCATAAGTATCCTCCCATTCATCGGGTTGACCACTACGAGCTAAACACCACGAAATACGAGTCAATTCGGGTTGACGCCATTCTTCCAAATAGAGTTCACGAGCACGTTCGTCAGCGATATCTCCAATGGTTACCGTAGTAAACATCTTCTTGGCATTAGCGCGACGACGAACTGCATTTACATCCTCGGCTGCACCGCTTGTATTACCTTGATAAAATTTAGCTTCCGCACGAAGCAAATAAGTCTCAGCAAGACGGAACAAATAGAGATCGCCATTAGAACATTTCGTACCTTTTGTAGCACCATTGAACTGATTAGCGCCCATGTTTTCTGACGCAGCCTCATCTACAATATAAACTTTATACAAAGGAATAGGGAACCAACTACGAATTGTATCCTTGCAAAGCAAAGTTCCTGCCAAAACCGTATCATTTCCCGCTATATAATCTTCTGTTGCATACAATTGCATATTCTTTCCATAATAATCAGAATTGGGACGATTATACTTAATATCCGTCATCTCTACCCAGTTACCCACATTACGGTTATGGCGCAAATCCTGTGTATCCTCTTCACCATCATAATTCCAGATAGTCTTATTGTAGTGATGAGAAGTGCGGAAACAGCCAATACCACGTCCCAAAGCACGTACCCAGTCCAACTCTTTGCTATATGATCCATCGTTGCGTGACCAGTTATAAGCTGGAGAAGCTAGATTATGAGGATCTGAAATATCACCGTTAGACCAATGCACACACATAGCACGCATTAATGGATAACTAATAAAGCTCTGACTGTCAAAGTTCAGAATAGGCATAATGGTTTCCTTATTAGCAACAGCAGCAACATTATCACCACGATGCAAATCCCAAATCACATTACGTTCCACGTTCCATGTCTCAGGACTTCCGGAAGGTACAAAGGTACCAAAAGGTTGCTCCATCAAAGCTAATCCATGATTATTAATCAAATCAGTAGCCATCTCTTCAGCCTTCTTATATTCACCTATCACCAAGTAGCATTTGATAAGCAATTGCATACAAGCTTCCTGATTCACAGTACCCATATAAGGCATATCTTTCTGAGCCGGTACATTTTGAACAGCAAACTCCAAATCATGCACCAACATCTGGAAAATAGCTTCCTTGCTTGTAGACTTATAGTTCTGTTTAGGCACTTCGATAATTTTCGTCACCAAAGGAATATCACCGAATAACAGTGCCTGATGATAGTAAGCATAAGCACGATGGAAGTAGGCACGTCCCTTATATTCGTTACGCGTCTTCTCATCCAAACTCTCCACTTTGTCTACATACGAAAGCACTGTATTGGCAAATTTGATACTGACCCATCCACGATCCCAAAAGCGGCTCATAGCGTTTTCATCACCACCACCCTTCATTCCGCTGGTAGGTGTAATCTTGTTGGCAAAATCATCCTGACGATTGCCAGCATCTGTTTTTGCATACAAACCTATATCGCTCATAAAATAAACTGAAGCAATAGGAAGCAGATTTCCATTGCCGTCCATCAACATTTCCTTGAGTCCCAAGTCGCACATGGCCATTGCCGAGCGCAAACCCGATTCTGTAGTATACGTATTTGCCGGATTATAGAATGATAAGGGATCTTGCTCCAAGAAGCTGTCCGTACAGCTTGCCAACATGGCTACTGAAACCAGCACCATACATCCCTTTGCTAATTTATTTATCTTTTTCATACTGTTCTTCTGTTATTAGAGTGTTATATTCAAACCAAAATTAAAGCTACGGGTAGATAAGCCTCCTGTTTCAGGGTCACCATATTCCCAACCGGAGATGGTGCAAACATTTTTGACGGTTGCAGTTACACGAATCTTGTCAATCATATATTTCTTCGTCCATCTCTGAGGCAGCGTATAGCCAACGGAAATGTCGTCTAAGCGAACAAAATTGCGGTTGTAGAGTTTGTCTACACCACCGGCCAACCCCGTATTAGGACCTGCAGCATTCAGGCGACAATAATCATTGGTCGGATTGTCAGGTGTCCAATATTCTTTCTCCGCCATATTGAAGGCGTTAGCAACCTGTGAGCCTCCATTGTCTTGATTTAACCAATAACCATTTGTGCTCTTATGTCCCATATATGAATAGAGCGAGAATGAGAAAGTCAGATCTTTCCACAAAGTGAACTCATTGCGCAAATTCCAATAAATGGGAGGGGCTGTGGTTCCAAGGTAAGTTTTATCGTTATCGTTGTAAACCGGCACACGAGTGCCATCTTCTAAAATTTTATCGTCTTCCGTATAGCGATTCACCACTCTCGGATCACCTGGTTTCTGGCCTACCAAAGTAGCAGCAGCAATATCCTCAGGTGTGTTCTGCCAAACGCCATCAGTTTCGTAATACCAAATGGTACCCATAGGTTGTCCGATGAACCAACCGTTAGAAGTATCGTCACGCTCTACACCGTTTTCGTCATAGTCGTAATAGATGTGGTTAATACGGTTTTTATTGATAGAGAAACCGGCGGAAGTATTCCATGTAAAGTCTCTAGTCTCGATATTAGTAGAATTCAAAGCTATTTCAAAGCCCTTATTCTGCACTTCACCCAAGTTGGCAGTAATACTACCGAAACCGGAGAAACTCGGCAGACGCTGCGACATAATCATATCGGTAGTCTTCTTGAAATAGTAATCCACCGTACCGCTCAAGCGGCCATCCAATACAGAAAAATCTACTCCAACATTCCAGGATTTCGTCTTTTCCCATTGCAGGTTAGGAGCTGCCAAACGATCCATATACAAGGGATTAACCACTGTTGATGTGCCGTTGTTGACATAAACCATGCCGGTGCCCCCCAAGTTCAGGTTAGCTAATGTTTTGTACACATCACCAAATTCACGGTTACCGTTGGTACCCCAAGACGCACGTAGCTTAAGCATATCCAACCAGTTCTGAGTGCTCTCCATGAATTTCTCGTTCGAAACAGTCCAACCTAAACCTACAGAACCAAAGTTACCCCAAGGATTCTTGGCTCCGAAACCTGCATAGCCGTCTCGACGGAACGTACCGGTAAACATATAACGGTCGCCGTAGCTATAGAACAAACGTCCCAGATAAGAAGCGGCAGTGTAGTGCGTATCGTTGGTAGAGAAAGAACTCTGCTCCTTGTTGGCACCATTGGTATAGTGGAGACCAAGCGCATCACTCGGTGTAATGTTACGGGCCTGGATATTATCGCTCCAATAACGATGTTCTTCAGCTTCTTGCACCAATGTCACTGTAAAGTGATGGGTATCAGCAAAAGTGCGATCCCAAGTAATGGTATTATTCAGGTTCCAGTCAAAGTTCTTGGACCATCCGCGATTCACACCACGGTCAGCTGCCGAAGAGTTGGGCAGGTCGGCCGACATGAAATAGCGGTCGTAGAACCATTGCAAACGCGGAGCAGCGTTGAACTGATAAGTGAAGCCCAAAGGCAACGTGAGCTTGGCATTGAAAATGGTATTCAATACGGTATATCCTTTTTCCAAATCGTAGTATTGACGGTCGAAGTAGTAATTGTAACCACCGTTCGTAGGCGTACCCGACATAGGGTATTGCTCGTATCCGCCATCTTCACTATACATGGAAGCGTAAGGAGAGTTACGCAACATATTGTTATCCCAATAGTTGCTGCCCAATGATACCTGAATATCACCGTCAGAACGATCCTGGAAGTTCACATTTGCACCCACCTCCAGCCAGTCGGTAATCTTGGCGTTAATCTTCATGTTCGAACGGAATGCATGATATTCATTACCTTGTACGGCACCTTCATTATCCATGTATCCCGCAGACAAATAGTAGTTGATTTTATCGGTAGCGCCTGAAATGCTGGCGTTGTAATCTTGATTTATGCCGGTACGGAAAGTAGAATCGTACCAATCAAAGGTATTACCTGCCAGAAAATTATTAAATACCAACGGAGAGTTGTTCATTTCCAAACGACGAGCAAACAAACTTAACATAGACTCACCCTCGGCAGCACCCAAGCCACTTGCCCCTAAGTTAGAAGCCCAAGCGTCCTGTTCCTGTTGATTCATATTTCTCGGATCATCATAATACCCCTCTGGATAAGCCAACTTTCCTTTATCATTAGTTGCCCTATAATAGCCATATAATCCATCATCTCCTTGAGCATACGTATAATACATCTTATACCAATCCTGACGGTAACGTATATAACCGGAAGCATTGTAATAGTCGCGATAAGCTGCTTTCTGGTTGATAGCCAAGTTAGCACTTACGTTGATGACAGGCTTTCCTTGTTTACCTTTCTTTGTGGTGATGATGATAACACCAGCAGCAGCCTTGGCACCATAGATAGCAGCAGAAGAAGCGTCTTTCAATACGTCAATCTGGCCGATATCGTCCGGATTGATTTCTGAGAGTTCACCGTAGAAAGCCATACCGTCCAATACGATCAACGGACTGGCATCAGTACCCAACGAGTTCTTACCACGCAACTGTATGGAAGCACCGCTACCTTTGGCAGAAGCATCGTAACCAATCTGCAAGCCCGGAGTACCACGCAACACATCTTGTACAGAGGTCGGGTTGGAGTCAGCGATCTTACCGGGATTAATCTGTACGACTGCTCCTGTAAGATCTTTCTTACGCATCGTACCGTAACCAACTACCACTACCTCATCCAGCATCTCAGTGTCCTCTTGCAACGTCACTTTCACTGTTCTCTGTCCCTTCAAAGGAATTTCTACTGTTTTGTAGCCCACAAAACTTATTACCAGCGTAGCATTCTGTTTTACTTTCAAAGAGAAATTACCGTCAATATCGGTAATACATCCATTGGAAGGTACGCCTTTTTCAACCACACTGGCACCAATTACAGGACCCATTACGTCCTCCACTGTACCGGTTACCGTAACATTAGGATTTTGAGCGCTCAGATACGAGACGTTCATCATAAGAGCCATACAGATTATTAAGGTAGAGAGTACCTTATTCAACCTTGCCCCAGAGGAAATCTTTAGTTTTTCCATCGTATGAATTTTAAGATTAAAAAATAACTTAACACACTATGTGATAATAGAGCTGCATGCTTAGCTCCAGAATCACATTGCAAATCTATGGACATTCACAGAGCAAAGCCCTTACAAATGTTCCATTCATGTTTAGTTTTGGTGCATGAAACAAAATCCTACATAAGTTGGAACATTCTTCAACATATTATGTAGGATATAAAAAACATTAACAGGATAATTTTTATTCTCCCTCAATAGTTCCACCCGAAGTGAAACGTTCCATATACTCGGAGGGCTGCATACCGATTTCTTTTTTGAAACTACTACTGAAGTAACGCGGGTCATTATATCCCACCGCATACGCCAATTCTGAAATGCGGATGTGTTTCTTTTCTTCCATGATCCGGCAAGCTGCTTTCATACGTATATTACGAATGAATGAAACATAAGTCAATCCGGTTAGCGACTTCAACTTGCGGAAGAAAGTGGATTTGGTGGTATGCATCTCTTCCAAAAAACGGGTCTGATCAAAGTTCGGATCATCCAGATGACGATTCACACAGTCAATGGCACGTTGCAGGAAATCTTCGTCAATGCTGGTATAATTCAATTCCTTGGCTTCGAACACCAGCTGCTTCTTGAAGTCTTTCATCACACGCTCACGAGATTTGAGTAAGTTACCAATACGTGCATGGAGTATGCTCAGGTTAAACGGCTTTGCAATAAATGCGTCTGCACCCGATTCATAGGCTTCTACACGATCTTCTTCTTTACTTTTCGCAGTGAGTAAAATTAGAGGTATATGGGAAGTATCAAAATTACCTTTTACTGCCTTACAAAACTCAATGCCGTCCATTACCGGCATCATTACATCCGAAACTATCAAGTCAATATCAGCAGATTCTACCACTTCAAGAGCTTCTTTGCCATCAGTTGCGGTACATATATCATATTCAGCACCGAGCAATTTCACCATCAATGCCAATAGATCTTCATTATCTTCTACTAATAATAAAGTATGCTTTTTCTCCGACATATTATCCTTGCCTGATACATTTTCTTCTGATGCAGTATCCAAAATTAGAGCTTCTTCCTGAGTAGATATAACTTCATCCAACGTCGAAACAGTAACACTCGTTTCATCTATTTCTTCTTCAGAATAAGCCGAACGCTGAATAGGAAACTCTACTTTGAAAGCTGTCCCTTTACCTTCTTCACTTTCTACAGTAATCGTACCATGATGGAGAGCAATCAAGTCGCGTACCAGTGACAAACCTATTCCTGTCCCTATCGTATTGAATTTCCGGTAATCTCCTTCATAAAAACGCTTGAATAAGTTTTTCTGTGATTCTTCCGGAATGCCGGGCCCATTATCTTTAACCACCAGACAAGCCAACCCGTTCGTTCCATCATGACTCAATTTAATCGCCACTTTACCACCGGGCTTATTGTATTTAGAAGCATTAGAAAACAAATTATACAGAATCTTATCCAGTTTATCCGAATCGAAGAAAGCCAGATACCGTTCCGAATCATTCTGAATCGTAAAATGAATGTCTTTTTTCTTCATTAAAGGGCGGAAACTGTCAAGGCTCCGGCGTACAAACTGTACCAGATCTCCCTGAGATACTTTCAACTTCAGGTTACCTGTCTCCGCTTTCCTGAATTCCAGAATTTGCTGCAGCAAGCGTATCAAACGATTTATATTATGCGTCATCACAGTATACTGTTCCTTATAAACCGGAGCTGTTTGCTTCAATTCATCAACAGAAGCAGAAATAATAGTTAACGGAGTCAGAAGTTCATGTGTAATATTCGTAAAGAACTGCAATTTAGCATGATTAATTTCCTCAGCCTTCGCTTGTTCCATCTCACGCAAATGAAGTGCATTACGTAAACGGATACGGTTGCGAACAATCCGGAAAATATAACAGGAAATACCAATAAATACTAATATATATAAGGTATAAGCCCACCAGGTTTTCCAAGGTGGAGGAAGAATGGTAACTTTCACTGTTTGTACATTCTCGTCCCAGATACCATTGGAATTTGAAGACTTTACATGGAAAGTGTAAGTACCGGGCATCAGGTTATTATAATAAGCAAAACGTTTGGAAGCATCCGTGTACTGCCATCCCACATCGAATCCGTCCAGTCTATAGGCATACTGGTTTCTTTCCGGATTGGCATACTCCATGGCAGAGAACTCAAAGCTAAAGTTATTTTGTTTGTAATCCAAAACAATCTCATCTGTAAACCCGGGCGATAAATCAGAGATTTCCGCACGCTCTTCATCAGACAAGGAAGTCCACGACTGATTAAACACTTTAATATTAGTAATCACGACCGGAGAAGAAAAGACCTGTTCATCCTGTTCATCCGGATAAAAGCTATTGTATCCCCGATGTCCGCCAAAAAATAATTCACCATCCGGGGCTTCACATGACGCCCCTCTATTAAACAGATTATCCTGCAAACCATCTGAAGTGGTATAAAGACGGTATGTTACATTCTGCAAATCCTTTGGCACAGTAAGCTTCAATAATCCTGCATTTGTTCCCAACCAAAGATCCCCTTTCTTATCACTCTGAATACTGGTTACTGCATCTCCCGGCAGATTCCACAACTTATGTACTGGTAAGAATCGATCTTCTACGGCGTCATACAAACTTAAGCCACTTCCCCCGGTTCCAACCCAGATACGCCCCTCAATATCCTTATATATGCAATCTGCATAATTACTGTTCAGTTTCCCATTAACTACAGAATAAGCCGAAAGCGTATATCCATTTAACGAGTGTCCACTACCCTGAATACGAACCACTCCATGCGTATTAGACGCCATCCACATTTCACCATTACCCCCCTCGGTTAGTTGCATAGCAACCATATCCTGTATGGCAACTCCTCCTACTTTCAAAGAATCAATCCGTACCGGGGTACCATCCGCTGCACGCATCGACACTCCTCCCCTCGTAGCAAACCAAAGGTTTTGCTTAGAGTCTTCATAAATATCATAAATACAAGAATTACACATCCACGGAGCATTTCCCGAATTATGTGCCTTCACACGCTTGCCGACAGGGGCTTGCTTATCAAGTTCGTAGGCTCCTCCATTGTACACACCAATCCAAATATGACCGGTAGTAGGAGATTGCATAATAGACATTACCGTTGAAATTCCCTCATATGACATAAAATCAGGCATCTGATTATAGTGAATAAATTTTCCAGTCTGGCGGTCCTTCACCCCAAAACCGTAAGTACTGATCCCCATCCAAAGCTGTCCATCATCATCCAACAAAAGACTACGTACTGAATTGCTTTTCAACATCCGTCTGGTTTCAGTTAGACGGTCCAGACTAAATTTTGCTCTACGAGTATTCACCATATTCACCCCACCTCCAATCATGCCAATCCACATGATACCTTGTCGATCACGCAACAACGAAGCAACTTCACTGCTGGTTATCGTATTTTCCGATTCACCGGAATAACAATTCTCAAATCCCGAAAAAACAATCGGCCCATTCTGTAGAGGAAGAATACTCAAACCACTACGCGTTCCTACCCATAAAGAATGGGTATTCACATCTTCTGAAATGGCATAGATAAGATTATCTGAAATTGTATAAGGCTGCTTTTCATTATGGGTAAATGTAGTCCAAGTAGTTCTCTCCGGATCATAAGCATTGTGTAGTAAATGCAAACCCGATCCCCATGTACCGACCCATATATTCTTGTAACTATCCTGAAACACTACATGAGCGGAATTTCCAGAGTTCATCTTCGGATACTTCCAATATTTACCGGTTTTCTTCTCATAACGATACAGACCACTATTCCAGGTGCCAATCCAAATATCTCCTCTATCATCCTCAAATAAAGACTTTATAGTGGCTCTTGGGAATCCCCCTCCGGTATTACTTGTGTCATAAGCTAAAAAGCTGTTATCAATTTCCTTATACTCATAAAGTCCTATTTCCGTGGCAAACAGAATACGTTGATCACTCGTTACCAATATTTGTGATATACCTGTACTTGACAATTCTGCATTTTCTATCTTACGAACTTCTCCAGTGCGTTTATCCAATACATTCAATCCACTATAAGTTCCAATCCATAATCTATGGCAAGAATCCTCCGCTACACAAAATATGTTGTTACTGGACAACAGATCCGGGCAATAAAGATTCGATTTATAAGTAGTGATAGAATAACCATCATACTGAAAAAGTCCGTTACGGGTAGATATCCAGATATAGCCGTCCCGGTCTTGATAGACCGATTGCACATCTTTACTGGACAAGGTATTCAATATAGATGAAGACCTAAATGCCAAAGAATTATGTTGGGGCATTATCACTGCCTGACACATCAAAGGGAAAAATATTCCAAAGCAAAAAATGAAACTCCAGATTTTATCTTTCATAGTTAGCATTAGATTCCAATATAATTAATAACCGCAGACAAATATACGTAAATATATATAAAAATATCTTATCCATTGGTAATTTTTTATTTCAATCATTCTATAATGAGCCATACCTAAGATATACTTGCTCCGCACCAACCCCGTACTTTCTCCGTCCAGAGGTACTTCTGAGTGGAGAATGTACGGAGCAAGTACGCTTTGGATAAGGCTCAAGTAAGGAGTGGATAGGAACAAAAGAAATAGGTTTGGTCTAAAATTCACCCTTTTTGAGCTCAAAATGGTCATTAAAATAGCATGGAAAGTATTTTCTTTGCAGAGAGAAATAAATAAGAATATTCTTACCATATAATACACACGCTATGATGAAAATTGCCTTTTCTAAAATGACCAAGGGATTATTACTGTTTGTTTTTTTAGTATCTCTAAACGCAAACGCATCCTTATCACAAGCCAAAAATGATTCCGTATTTCATTTAGTTAAACCGGATTATCAGCTGAGTCCACTGACGGGCATGACTCGCCAACATTGGATGGATGCAGCAACCTATTTATTGGACGGAGCATTCAGCTACATCCACACATTGGATGATCCGATGCGTTTCCCCAAACAACCGGGAAAGAGCTATCCAACGGATGGAAAGTTCAACAAGACAGAAAATCTGGAAGGACTTTGCCGCACTATGTTTATAGCAATTCCTCTATTAAAAGAAAATCCGGATTTGGTATTGAATGGAATCAAGGTCGGAGATTATTACCGGCAACAGTTGCGCAATATGAGTGATCCGTCGAAATCCGGATACATTCAACATCTCAAAGGTGGGCCAAGCCAGACACTTGTAGAATTCGGAGCACTTGCCCTGTCGCTTACCGTAATGCCTGAGATTATCTGGGAACCACTGACTCAAAAGGAGAAAGATGATCTTGCCGCATTAATGCTTAGTTATGGCAACGGACCGACAATCGGTTCTAACTGGCGCTTCTTCAATATATTCGTCATGTCTTTCTTCAAAGATCAGGGTTATGAAGTAAAAGACGGGTATATGGATGAATTGCTGCAAAAATCACTGGCACAATATCGTGGGTACGGATGGTATAATGACAGCCCGGCCTATGACTATTATAGTATGTGGGCTTTCCAGATGTATGGTATGATTTGGGCACATTATTACGGTGAGAAGTTTAATCCTGAAGCCGGACGTCAGTTTGTCAGCAACTTCCGTGATTTGGTTCCTAACTATCCTTATATGTTTGCTGAGGATGGTAAAATGAATATGTATGGACGCAGTATTACGTACCGCATAGCTGCTGCTGTGCCTTTCCCGCTGATGGGATGGCTCAATGATCCGTCTATCAACTATGGCTGGATGCGCCGCATTGCTTCTTCTACCCTGCTTCAATTCCTTGAGAATCCAGCATTGATGGAAGACCGGGTACCCACACTGGGATTCTACGGAGCTTTTGAGCCTGCCGTACAGATTTATAGTTGTCGTGGCAGCGTTTACTGGATGGGAAAAGCATTTCTTGGATTATTATTGCCTGCTGATAATCCGTTTTGGACAGCTGTCGAGAATAACGGAGCTTGGGAAAAAGAGTTTCAACCCGGCAAGGTGTACAATAAGTTCATGGAAGGCTCTAATACCTTGGTGACTAACTATCCCAATAGCGGCACTTCGGAAATACGTGCATGGTGTCATGAAACAGTTGCTAAAGACTGGCAGAAATTCCGTTCTACCGAGAATTACAATAAACTGTCTTACAACACGGCATTTCCCTGGATGGCAGACAGTCCGGATGGCAAAGTGTCCATGAACTATGCTGTGCTAAATGCCAAACAAGAATGGGAAGTACTGCGCCTCTACACCTTCAAGAAGTTTGAAGATGGAATTTATTACCGGGATGCAGAACTTGAAACAAACCCGGAAATCAAATTCCGCCTGGCAGAAATTCCACTTCCTAACGGCATTCTGCGCGTAGACAAAGTTTCTTTCCCGATTACGACAGAATTACGTTATGGACACTATTCATTACCGGAATTAGATAGTCCCATTGTTACAAAGAAGCAAAAGGCCGGAGGATATACCGCCTACTGCATGGATAATGGAGCCTATCAAACAGCGCTTATCAATCTTCAAGGTTGGTCGGAAGTGGAATGCGTACAGACTGAAGGACTGCATCCGGTAAGTAACAGATGCTCAGTAATCAATGCTACCGCTACTCATTCCGGTGATAAAGTCTTCATCACACTGCAATTATGGAAAAAGAGTGGCAAGCCATTTACTAAAAAGGAACTGACACCTGTAAAGACCTTCAAACAGACCGGAGACACTATAACCATTTATTTCTCTGACGGAACGGTGAAGACGGTTTTGCAACACCAGATAAAAAAGTAAACTTATTCAAATAAGAACTTTTTTGGATGAACAGATGAAATTAGGGTAACATCTTGGCTGTAATAAAATCAATCACTAACTTTGCACAAATATGGAAAATAAGAATAACCCAATGACTAATTATGGTGAGGCTGTAGAAACCATTAAAGTCGCCATATTGCAAAGTCAATACATGGCGGCTAAAGCTGTAAATTCCAGCCAATTATCCTTATATTATGGTGTCGGACAATATGTATCGCAAAACTCTCGAAAAGGTTTTTGGGGAACGAGTGCTATAGAAAATATCAGTAGACAGCTTCAAAAAGAGTTGCCGGGACTTAGGGGCTTCTCTGCTGCAAATATCAAATTCATGCGCCAATTTTATGAAGCATGGTGTAATGATATTAAATCGCTAACCGTAGTTAGCGAAACAGATAAATACGATTCGCTAACTACGGTTAGCGAAATTGATGCAAACCAACTAAAGAATACAAATGCAATACACGAAGGAGTCTTGTTTTCTGATTTTCTTTCATTGGGATTTACTCACCACATGATTATAGCTCGTGAAATAAAATCAACAGAAGAACGTTTTTTCTATATTCATCAAGCAGTAGCTAACAAATGGAACAAGTTTCTTCTACATGAATATATTAAAGAGGACCTATTTCACCACCAAGGCATATTACCTAATAATTTTCCTAATACGATTTCCGATACTCGTTCAGCATTGAAGGCCATAGAAATGTTCAAGGATGAATATTTATTGGATTATATCAATGTAGAAGAATTGATGGAGCGGGACAAAGAAGATATTGATGAGAAAATTGTAGAGCAAGCTATTGTTCATAATGTTAAGAAATTCATTATGACTTTTGGGCGTGATTTTACTTTTGTAGGCAACCAGTACCATCTTGAAGCTTTCGGCATAGAACATTTTCCCGATCTCTTATTCTTCAATCGAGAACTGAATGCTCTTGTTTGCGTGGAATTAAAAAAAGGAGAGTTCAAACCAGCATATTTGGGCCAGCTTACCACT
The DNA here is from genome assembly GCF_001940965.1 of Bacteroides sp. Phil13. Classification (NCBI taxonomy): domain Bacteria; kingdom Pseudomonadati; phylum Bacteroidota; class Bacteroidia; order Bacteroidales; family Bacteroidaceae; genus Bacteroides; species Bacteroides sp. Phil13. Next base: position 91,193 of record NZ_MSHA01000072.1, read on the forward strand.
TATTTACGTTTGTTGGATGACCAGATACGTAAACCGCATGAAAATCCATCTATTGGTATTGTACTCTGTAAAAGTGCCAATCGGGAATATGTAGAGTATGTCATTCAAGACTATAACAAACCTATGGGAGTTGCGACTTATAAGACCTCAAGTGATATGCCGGAGAAGCTACGTAATGCTCTTCCAGACACTGAAGAACTAAAAAAAATATTATAATATATTTCGTTTTTCAATGACAAAAAAGGATACTAACAGATTATGGCAGGCATCTACATACATATCCCCTTCTGCAAGACACGTTGCATTTATTGCGATTTCTATTCCACCACACGTTCGGAATTGAAATCGCAATATATCCGTGCCCTTTGCCGGGAGTTGACGGAACGCAAGGAATATCTGAAAGGAGAAGCTGTTGAAACCATTTATTTCGGCGGAGGTACGCCGTCACAGTTATCGGAGGAAGACTTTAAAGAGGTTTTCAAAACGGTTGAGCAGGTTTACGGAACGAGGGAAGTAACAGAAATAACTCTTGAAGCAAATCCCGATGACCTTACGGAAGAATATACCCAAATGCTACGTATCCTACCGTTCAACCGCATCAGCATGGGAATACAAACTTTCGATGATGCAACACTACGATTATTGAACAGGCGGCATAACGCCGCACAAGCAATAGAAGCAGTACAACGCTGTCGGCAAGCAGGTTTTCAAAACATCAGCATCGATCTGATTTATGGTTTGCCCGGAGAGTCGGACCAACGCTGGGCACAGGATTTACAGCAAGCAGTCAGTCTTAACGTGGAGCATATTTCCGCTTATCATCTGATTTACGAAGAAGGTACCCTTCTTTACAAAATGCTGCAACAACACTCTGTATCTCAAGTGGACGAGGACAGTAGTCTGAACTTCTTCTCCACATTGATAGACACTCTTTCTGCTGCCGGATACGAGCATTATGAGATTTCTAACTTCTGCAAACCTGAAATGTATTCCCGACACAATACTTCTTATTGGCAAGGTATCCCTTATCTGGGATGCGGTCCGTCCGCACATTCCTTTGATGGAGACTCGCGCGAATGGAATGTAGCTTCACTAAATCAGTACCTTTCATCTGTAGAACAGGGGCAACGTCTACACGAAACAGAACAACTGGACACACGAACCCGCTACAATGAACACATCATCACAGGTCTGCGCACAATGTGGGGAATATCTACTGAAGAACTGAAAAGCAAGTTCGGCGACCGGCTCTGGAAATATTGTTCGGAGCAAGCCAGACCTTATCTGGAAAATGGGAAACTAGAGTTGCATAACGATCGGTTAAAGCTAACCAGGGAGGGCATTTTCGTCTCAGACGGTATCATGAGTGACCTCTTGAAGATAGATTAACTACATATTTTAGAAAGACAATATGACAGAACAGGAAGTCAGAAGACATCTACGGAAAATGAGCGAGCAGGACTCCCAGTCTGCTTTCCGAGAATTCTATGATATGACGTACGACCGCCTGTTCCGCATTGCTTACTACTATACCCATCACGAAGAATGGTCACAAGAGATCGTACTCGATGTTTTCATGAAACTTTGGGAACATCGTAAACAGCTATTAGATGTAACTAATATCGAAGATTACTGTTTCATACTCGTGAAAAATGCTTCTCTCAATTATATAGAAAAAGAGGAACGCCGTCCTACCCTATCAGCTGAAGTTTTACAAGAACCAGCAGACCAGGATGTATCTCCCGAAGATACTCTTATCAGCGAAGAACTGTTTGCCCGTTACGTAAAAGCCCTCGACCGATTACCGGAGCGTTGCCGGGAAGTTTTTATCCTGATTCGCGAAGAAAAACAGACATACGCACAGGTAGCAGAAAAGCTCGATATCAGTACAAAAACGGTGGACGCGCAATTGCAGAAGGCAACGAGCAGGCTAAAAGAGATGTTATTGAAATAGTTCATTATACAGGATATCCCCTTCTGTATGCTATTCTACAGCTATAAATGACAGATTTTACAGGTATATGTACGATTATTCATGGTACTTTATTTCTTGTTGGCTACTTTTGCTACCCAATAAAAGTGAATTCATATAAATCAATTCATTTTTTTATTCTAATATTCTAATTACTTTTGTTTGCCATTTATTAATAATCTTGGAATCTATATGAAACACATAATTTTATTAGCCCTCATATCCCTGGTTACTCTTAATCCCAACGCCTATGGTGAAATTGAACTTCGGGCCAAACAAATGAGAACCACCGATGGACTTCCCAGTAATTCCATTCGTAATATATACCAAGACAGTAAAGGATTCCTATGGTTAGGTACCTTGAACGGGCTTAGTCGCTACGATGGTAATTCTTTTCTTAACTTCCAACCGGAAATTAACACCAACGGACGTATTTCGTTGATAGACAACCGAATCAACAAAGTAATAGAGGATCAGAACGGCTTCCTTTGGATAGGTACAGGACCTGAATTATATAGCTGTTATGACTTACAAAAAAGCCGTTTTGTGGATTTCACCGGAAGCGGAGAATATGAGCAAAATTATGCATATTCATTATTTGCCTCTAACGGAGACATATGGCTATACCACAAAGCAAATGGTGCACGACACATTAAAACTAAAAGTGACCGGACCATGACTTCCGTAGAATTTAAAACCGAACGTGGAAATCTGCCGGATAATAGAGTTCAATTTATAAAAGAAGATGAAGCCGGTCGTATATGGATTGGTACGATGCGTGGGCTTGCATTCATTTCTAAAGGAGATTTTAATATAATAGACAGGAAGAACAATTTTATAGCTGCCATTACACACGAACGGGATATGTTCTTCCTGACGGATGACGGCTATATATATTGGTATAATACCACCTCTGGAAAACTATCCAAATCGGCAGAACTTCCTGCCGGAAAAATACGTTCCAACTGTAAATTTGCATTTAAAAATCAATGGATTATTTTCACTTCCACGGGTACATACAATTATGATTTCAACTCTCATAAGGTGACAACTGATCCCAAACTGAACATCAAAGAAGGTATTGTACTCAGTGATAACCGTGATAACTATTGGGTATTCAATCATACAGGGAAAATCTACTATATTCTTTCAGAAACAGGAGAAACAAAAGAACTACAACTAATACCCAAAGATAAATTAAGCTATATTGATAATGAACGTTATCATATAGTACATGACTCCCGAGGAATAATTTGGATTTCAACTTACGGCAATGGTTTATTCGCCTACAAGCCATCTGAAGATAAATTAGAACACTTCGTTTCTAATACAAAAGATTCTCCCATCGGTTCGGACTTCCTATTGGCCATTATGGAGGACAAGGCGGGAGCTATTTGGGTAAGTTCCGAACATTCCGGATTATCACGCATCACAATATCCAATGAAGGGATAACCCGCATCTATCCGGAGTCTCCGGATCTCTTCGACCGTTCGAATACCATTCGAATGTTGAGTCGGACGGACGATGGAAATATATGGATAGGAACTCGAAGAGGAGGATTATATAATTATGATATTCATTTAAAACCTCAATATAATAATCAGTACCTCCATTCCAATGTTTATTTTATTACTGAGGATGATCGTGGAAAACTTTGGATGGGAACCCGAGGAGAAGGATTAAAAATAGGAGATACATGGTATAAAAATATTCCTTCCGATCCATCATCATTAGCAAACGATCATATTTTCTCTATTTATCGTGATAAAAAGGACCGTATGTGGATAGGTACATTTGGAGGAGGCTTGGATCTGGCCGAACCGACAGCCGATGGCAAGTATAAATTCCGCCATTTTTTCCAGCAAAAGTATGGATTAAAAATGGTAAGAGACCTGTTAGAAGATGAAAACGGTATGATATGGATGGGTACCAGCGAAGGATTTTGCATTTTCCATCCAGACTCACTGATTGCCAATAGTGACAATTATCATTTATTCAATAACGTAAATGGTAAATTCTGTTCTAATGAAATCAGATGTCTGTTCCGTGATAGTAAAGGAAGGATGTGGGTAGGAACTTCCGGGGCTGGAATCAATCAATGTACTCCTACAGATAACTATAACTCTCTGGAATATGAACACTACGGAATACCGGAAGGGCTGGTAAATAATGTGGTAATGTCTATCGAAGAAGACAACCAGGGAAAACTATGGATAGCAACAGAATATGGTATTTCCAAATTCACTCCCGAAAACCATTCGTTTGAGAATTACTTCTTCTCCTCCTATACACTGGGAAATGTTTATACGGATAATTGTTCATGTAAAGGAGCAGATGGGAAACTTCTTTTCGGAACAAATTATGGCTTAACAGTTATCGACCCGAAGAAGATGCTGGGAAATGAAGCTTTCTCCCCCATTGTCTTTACCAATTTAAAAATCAATGGAATCCAAATGAATCCCGAAATGAAAGATTCTCCCTTGGCAGAACAATCTTTGGCGTATTCCGATAAAATCACTTTAAAATATTTTCAAAACTCCTTTATTCTAGACTTCTCCACTTTCGATTATTCGGACAATGGACAGACTAAATATCGATATTGGTTAGAGAACTACGATAAAGGATGGAGTGACCCTTCTTCATCAAGTTCTGCGGCTTTCAAATATCTCAATCCCGGCACTTATACTCTCCATGTGAAATCTTGCAATGGAGCCGGTATCTGGAATAACGACGAAACTATTTTAAAGATAGTTATTGTCCCTCCATTCTGGAAAAGTAGCTGGGCCATGTTAGGATATGTCATTCTAATCATAGTAGTCTTGTTTTTTGCCTATCGCATTGCCAGCAATTTCAATCAATTACGCAACCGCATCCATGTAGAGGAGCAATTGACAGAATACAAATTAGTATTCTTCACTAATATTTCCCACGAATTCCGTACTCCTCTCACATTGATTCAAGGCGCATTGGAGAAGATACAGCGCATTAGCAATATTCCGAATGAGCTGACCTCTCCATTGCATATAATGAATAAAAACACCCAGCGTATGCTGAGACTTATCAACCAGTTACTGGAATTCCGAAAAATGCAGAATAATAAGTTAGCATTGTCACTGGAAGAAACAGATGTTATCGGCTTCCTTTATGAGATATTCCTCAGTTTCGGTGATGTAGCAGAACAGAAAAATATGAAATTCCTTTTCAAGTCATCCCTGCCATCTTATAAGATGTTCATCGATAAAGGAAACCTGGATAAAGTGACTTACAATTTATTATCGAATGCTTTCAAATACACCCCTGCCAATGGTACCATCATTTTTTCTATACAGGTAGATGAGGCAAAGAAAACTATACACATTCAAGTCTCTGATACAGGAGTAGGCATTCCTAAAGAAAAACAACATGAGCTATTCAAACGCTTTATGCAAAGCAGTTTCTCAGGTGATAGCATCGGAGTTGGATTACATCTTACGCATGAATTGGTACAAGTGCATAAAGGCACCATCGAATATAATGATAATGAAGGGGGAGGCTCTATTTTCACAGTTTGTCTTCCTACCGACAAGACAGTTTATACAGAGAAAGATTTCCTTATTCCCAGCAATGTGTTATTAAAAGAAATAAATGAACAAACACCCGCTTTGAGTGAACGTGCTCCAGCCACTTTAGAATCTCCTCAACCAGCAATTCCTCTGAATAAACGAAAGGTGCTGATTATTGAAGATGATAATGACATTCGTGAACTGTTGAAAGAAGAAATTGGCACTTACTTTGAAGTAGAGGTGGCAGTAGATGGAACATCCGGCTTTGAAAAAGCCCGTACTTATGATGCCGACTTAATCATTTGTGATGTTCTGATGCCTGGAATGAGTGGGTTTGAAGTTACTAAAAGATTGAAATCAGACTTTGCAACCAGTCATATTCCTATCATTTTATTAACTGCACTCAGTTCTCCGGAAAAACAATTGGAAGGAATTGAATCCGGTGCAGATGCTTATATATCCAAACCATTCAGCATTAAATTCCTGCTGGCACGGGCATTCCGCCTTATAGAACAACGGGAAAAACTCCGCGAGAAGTTCTCCAACGAACCGGGTATTATACATGCAGCCATGTATTCCACCGATCGTGATAAAGAATTTACCGACCGTCTGGACATCATATTAAAAGCCAACATTTCGCGTTCTGATTTCTCAGTAGAAGAGTTTGCCCAACTTATGAAACTGGGACGTACGGTATTCTATAAAAAGATACGAGGTATAACCGGATACTCACCCAACGAATATTTACGTATCATGCGTATGAAAAAAGCAGCGGAATTATTGTTATCGGAAGAGCACCTTACGGTAGCAGAAGTGGCTTACAAAGTCGGCATAAACGATCCGTTCTATTTTAGTAAATGCTTTAAAGGCCAGTTTGGCATATCACCTTCTGTATATCAAAAGGGAGGTACCCCCCGGGAAGAATAGGAATAAATTACAATATTACATATATCCGGTTGCGGGATCTGTAGATCTGACACGTCAGCCATATAGATCCTGTAATAGAACACTTAGGAACAATAAGAAGGATGGGAGGAAAGCCGTATGAAAACTTGGCCTTGCTTTATTATTTTTGTTCTTTTGCCCATAGCAAAACTTCGCCCCGCAATTGCGGGCTACACATTTTCCGGTTGGGGGCTCTGCAGCCCGCAACTGCGGAACGGACGGCCCCCAACCGGAAAACGAGGTTTTGCTTCCGGCATAACGGCATTAACCTTAAAGCTTTAGGGGAAAAAGATAAGAGCATATCAGGTTTTACATCTGTCATTCAGCTCTTTATACAATGAGAGTATGAGGGGCGACTCCTCAACTCCCAATGAAGTGATGCCCTTTTTAACTCCTGAAATGAATAATTCAGGCTAAAAAACATTCTTCTTCATCTGTTTTACGGTGTAGGATAAAAGTTTCCTACACCGTCCTACACCACTGCCTACACCGGCTATATATCTGATAATCAAAAGAGAACGATAGCGAGTGTAGGATGTAGGGAATATGGATGAAAACCATTTTCATCAGTTTATTTTCGGCTTCAATTCATCCGGAGATCCTTTTGTATATGATTTCACATCACCTGCCACTTTTTTAAATAAATCATTGATCCGTTCCGGCTCTATTGTATACATCGGACGGAAATGATCAGAATTCATATAATCCAGAATCGCTTTATGCATCTGTCTGGCAACAATACGTTCGTCAGTATTTGTAGTAAGGTCCATGGTAGACATTATCAATTTACCATTGAGCACTTTAGCTTCAAACAACATACCAATCTTCCGGCTCAGAAACCAAGTGTCTATGCTCTGGATTGTAGGTTGAAAATCGGCAGGAAAGTCAGTGAACTGCATCACTTGGGCACGATTCAAAAGTTCCCACCACTGCAAATTACTATGATATTCCGTTGGAAACTCACGGAACAAAGGGTGCTTGGGATTTACCAGAATGCCTGTAGTATGCGGAGGACGCATTTTAAACCAAGATGTATTCCAAAAAACAGGTGTGAACATCTGAGACACCTCTTTCCCATAACTGACTTTACCGGCAGCAAGTATTAAGACTTTTCCTCCATTTTGCAAGATATCTAAAGCCTCAGTATCTAACGTATCCGTAGTATAAACATCTTTCTGTACCAGTTCCACCTCTTTGGGATATACCCAGAAATTCCAATCATTTACAGCTTCAGTACCCTCAATACGAACTTCCAGATTTAATTCCGTCGGTTTCTTTATCTCCCCAAGAGGAAATTCGATATGCCCCAAAGCATGAAGATTACCGATAGGAATGTCCTTATTCCCTAACGTATTGCGAGTATAAACTTTACCGTACACATCCTTTATGGTATACGTCACTGGAGCATGTTTTAAAGCTTTCTCACCGAAATGAGCAATTTCAATATCAGCAACGAATGCCTCATCATTCGTATATACAAACTTGTCCGTACGCATCAATGGTACAGTGGGTGAGCAGAACCGCCTCCATTCTTGTGCATTAATATATCCTTTCTCTTCAAAGAAAACATCAAGTACTCCTACAAGTGCCGTCCCCTGTCCTGAATAATCATTCAAAGCCAATAGTTGGAATCCTGCATAGTCAGGAGTACGCAGTGTCTTTTCTATCTCATACTTATAACATAACGCTTGCAATTTACCCGATGCCATCATAAAACAATGCGCTTGTTCTCCCATCTGGTTATCGTTCAGAATATCACGGAATATTTCAAAATTCCTGGCTTTGTTCACTCCGGTATATTTCCGTATCTCGTTAAAGTTAGGGAATACACACCACTGCCCTGTCTCATGTGATACATACGGCTGACTCACTGTATCAATGCGGCTCTGCATGTGATAGTCATCGTTAGTTTGCGGACGCTTCTGCCTCCAGGTAAGTCCACGAGCACCAGCCTTCACATGATATTGATTACGGGGTTGCCATTGCCATCCGCCACCAACTGATGCTCCTGTATATACTCTACGCGGATCTGTATTCTCCCAATAATCCACGAATTTGGTAACCCAGTCCACCCAACGTCCGCTCGGCTCATTTCCACATGCCAACATACAATAAGAAGCATAATTACCATAAGCTTTGGTCAGTGCTATGGTTTCATCCATTAAATATTTATCGATTGGTTGACCTAATCCCAGTTTCGGACCATGATTAGGCCAACTCGGACCTTCAGGCTGCAAATAGAATCCCACAAGGTCGGCAGCTATGAAAGCTGCTTCAGGAGGACAGAAAGAATGAAACCGCATATGATTCAGTCCATAACTACGACAAATGCGAAAAACCCTTTCCCAACTTTCCACATCCATAGGTGCATAACCAGTTAAAGGGAAATCGCAGTTTTCCACTGTTCCGCGTAACATAGTCTTACGACCGTTTACATAGAACCATTTACCTTTAATTTCGAAGCGACGCATACCAAACTGAATCTCTTTTACTTCTTTCTCTTTCCCTTTGTCGGTACTGATTTCAGCCGTCAGTTTATACAATGCCGGATTAAATTCATCCCAAAGCAACATATCATCTCCCATAGATAAAACAATCTCTTGCTCCGCGATGCCATTCATCACTTTTACATCGTGGGTAACAGTCGGAAGTACATGACGCCGTTCCGTATTAAAGCTCCTGGCTGACAGCTTCACCTGAGCAATTGCAGTATTTTTATCCGAGGATTTTATCAGAAGTTTCACTCTTGCCACCTTTTGCTCCGGTTCCGGATATACCTGAATATCTTCTAAATAAACCTTTGGAGTAGTCTGCAAACAGATACGTCCTACTATTCCATTCCAGTTTCCCTGCGTTTGATCGGTGATACTGTGTGAATCTGGTCCTACATTTATATCTTTGATACGATTATCTATCCGAATAGCTATCTTGCATTTACCAGGGCTCATAAACTGTGTAACATCATATACATGCGCCACACATAAACTATTCTGCATTCCTACTTTATGACCATTCACCCAAACAGTAGACTCAATATGCGGACGTTCCAGAAACAGCACAATACGGTCTTTCTTCCAATCTTTAGGAAGATTAATTTCTTTTTGGTACCACGCTACTCCTACATAATGTTTATCAGGAGTTAAGAAGAAGGGTAGCTTCACATTTCCTTCTCTGCGATACTTCTCCATATACGGATTGTAGTAATAAGAACTATCATAAAGACTCCCAGTCCACTGAGTACGAATCGTTACATCATCTCCCTTTAATCTTTCGGGCATTGAACCGGGTAACTCAATCACATCTTTTAGTGCTTGATTAAACCACTTTTCTTTCTCTCCTATATCCTGCCTGTCTATTTCAAAATTCCAGTCTCCGGATAAATCAATTGTCTTCTGCGCTCCCATCTGAAGAACGGATAGAAGCGACAGCATAATTAATAGTATTTTTCTCATAATTAGTATATTATTATTTATACGAAAAGAGAGCGGCTTCACAGTCGCTCTTCTTTCTTGATTGAATTCAATCTCTACCTTACATAACTTTTGTTTAAAATATATCTTTTATTCCCAACCCGGATTCTGTGTCAAATTTGGATTTTTCGATCTTTCTGACTGAGGAATCGGAAACAAATACATCTTGTCATCCCATTGGCGTGATACATTCTTGCGCATGTAAGTAATGTTTCCATCGGCTTCCTTAACCAGCTTCATTTCAACAATATTCTTGAAATATTTGTCAGCCTCTTTCCAACGACGAACATCCCAGAAACGATGGCCTTCGAAAGCCAGTTCAACAAAGCGTTCGTTACACAACTTAGTCCAGAATGTATTGGCATCCATTCCTTGTTCAAAGTCCGGCATACCGGCACGTTGGCGTGTCTTGCTGGCAGCAGCACGGGCCGACATCGGGAATTCCATGCTGGTAATATCTGCGCCACCCAGATACTTGAATACAGCTTCTGCATAATTCAAATAAACTTCGCCCAGACGGAAAGTCAGCCAAGTATGGCGAGACTCCTTAAACTTGCTGTTGCTGGCCAATGAGATGGCACCGTTACAAAGTTTTTTGAGGTAATATCCTGTCGGTGTAGCGCCAGTCAAAGGCTCACCATTGATGCCTCCCTGGAATGTTTCAATCTTAGCGGCACCGGAATAAGTAGGCCATTGATCACCGTTTACAGCTACCGTAGCTGCCAGACGCGGATCGCGATCCTGATAAGGATTTTTTTCATCATATCCCGAGCCGTCTTCACCGATCGATTTACCATTGAGCATATCGTAAGCATCGACTAAATTCTGAGTAGGACAGTTTCCCCCCTTACCACCCTCAATGCCCACAGGGTAATTGTTGGTTTCCACTAAGTTGTCACCGGATGAACTTTTATAATAACGGCGACCGTAGAGGATTTCCTTCATAATGCCGGGCGTATTGAAACTTCCGGCATCCCACAAATCCGCATAGTTAGCAGTAAGGCCTTTGCCACGTTTATCAGCAGCATCGAGCAACTCTTTAGCATACAAAGCTGCCATATGATAGCGTTCCTTGTCACCACTTGGATTGAACAGCGGGCTGGCCCAATACAAGGCAGCACGGGCTTTCAATGCGAGCACGGCAAGTCGGTCCGCGCGACCGGTCTCTTCCGTACCTGTGGAAAATTCTCCCAGATTACTGTAATCTTCGATAATCAATGATTGAATTTCCGCACATTCATCTATGATAAACTTAAAGACTTCATCCGCCGAAGTCCGTTCTAACGAATTGACTTCTTCTGCCGTGATTTGTTTGGTCACCAAAGGCACATCACCATATTGGCGAACCAAGCAGAAATAGAAGTAAGCACGCATAAAACGGCTTTCATACTTGTAGTTCTCATAACGGTGAAGTTGGGCGGCATAGTCGCTGTTCAGCTTCAGTTCATCGAATGACAAGCCCTGCAATTCGTAAATCACGTGGTTGCAAGTACTGATGCCTTTATACATGCTACTCCAGACTGACGCTTTCGCATTGGTAGGACTCCAAGCTCCATTGTAGAAGTGCTCGATACCATTGCCCCCAAGACTGTACTCACTTTCGTCTGTAGCAGACGCCTGCATGGCGCCCGATGAGTAGTTACCGAAGTCATAGTCCACGGTATTGTAGATGTCGGTCATGAATCCACCTACATTACCGAAGTTCTGTGTTATATAGTCCTTGTCGAAGATGTTGTACTCATTGTAATTCATCTGATCAGAACATGAAGCCAAGCATCCGGCTGCACACACGACAAAGACAGATTTCCATATTTTATTGATCATAATTCTAATGTATTAATTCGTTCATAAAATTAAAACGTAACACTCAGACCCAACGCAACGCTTTTCGTCATAGGATTAATTCCATATGCTTCGGGGTCGTTCTCATCTATATGGTCGAAACAGAAGAGGTCAATGCCACGTACATACAATTTAGCGGCGTTTACAATTTTCGTCTTTTTCAGCCAAGAAGCGGGCAACTTGTAGTACACTTCCAGATTGCGCAACTTGAGAAATGAGCGGTCGGCCAACCACAGAGTCGATGTCTGGTAGTTGTTGGCATTGCTTTGGCTGCTCAGACGCGGGAACTTGGCATTCTGATTCTGCGGTGTCCAACGATTGTCGTAAGCATATTGCGAGATATTAGTGTTGTTTATCAACGGCCAATACATGCTCTTGGTGTCGAGAACGGCACTGTAATTGCCTGTCCCCTGGAACATGGCATAGAATCCGATTCCTTTCCACTCCGCACCCAAATGCAGGCTGTAGTATATTTCCGGGCAAGTGGTGCTGTAGCCGATAGCCACTTTATCGTTGGCATCGATGATGTTGTCGCCATTCACGTCGCGATACTTTATATCACCGGGCTTCACCGTAGAGAAATTCTGTGTGGGACTTGCAGCGATGTCTGCTTCATCCTTGAAGAAACCGATAGCTTCCAATCCGTAGAGTTGTCCGTAAGGATTTCCTGTCTGGACAAGATTCGCATATTGACGGGGTTCTTCCAGCATTTCCTTGATTTCGTTTTTGTTCAACGAGAAGTTACCGCCGACATTAAATTCCACTTGGCCGAGCTTTTTGCTATAATCAAGACCAACTTCTATACCCTTACTATCCACGATACCTGCATTTTCATACGGAGGATCCATACCGAAAACTTCCGAGTACTTGCCTTCCGAAGTCACCCAAATGTTTGTACGGTGTTCTTTCCAAAGGTCAAGAGTCACATCCAAACATCCGAAAAGTTTCGCATCCACACCTACATTGTATTTATAGGCCTTTTCATGGCTCGGATTGGTTGTAGCCACCCGTGCGAGGTAGGAACGTCCAAAACTAGAGTTCCAACCGCTGTCGAAAGGATAAGTACCTCCCGAAGTGCTATACTGCTGAGCATAGTATGACCAAACTTCATCACCCGGTAAGTTGTCCACATTGATGATACCTGCCGATGCACGCAATTTCAAGAAGTTCACCCATTTCACATTTTCCATGAACTTTTCCTTGGAGATGACCCATGCAGCCGACAAAGTGGGCGAAAAAGCCCATTTGGTACCGGGAGCCAAACGGCTGCTGCCACTTTCTACCAAAGCGAGATCAACGAAATAACGGTTCATGTAACCATAGTGCGACCACCAGGTAATGTTCTGACGATTCACCGTGTTATTGACGCCATTCGGGTCGTTATTCTCGTAATCCCACTTCAACTGGCTGTAGATGCTGTGGTCGCCGAATGTTCGCTGATAGTTAAATCCCACATCGAAATGGAGTAGACGGTCAAATTCATTAGTTTTCGCATCTGTTCCCATTTCACTATCCTTTCCATAAATTTCACTCTTTACAGTAGGCTCGGAAGCACCGTCCGCCCATGTAGGCGCATTGACACTATAGACATACTCTTTGCTATGGTCTTCATAGATATTGGCTATATTGTCATAACTGATGCGTACGAACGCATTCAATCCTTTTGTCAGGCCGGAAAGGTCCTGAGTCAGCTTCATGTCGGCAAAAAGCGAACGGGTATGATTTTTGTAATAAGCGGCACCGACACTCTGTGCTACAGGATTTTGTGTACCTGCCCATGTGTCGCTACCTCCCCAAACACCGTTCTTATCCCTGATGGGGAATGCAGCAGAGGGCACTGTGTAAACCAGGTCCCAAAGGTCAGCCTGCGCACCCGGTCTTGACGTTTCCTGCAATACACCCAACAAATTCACCTGCAGATCGGTTGTCTTGGTCAGGTTGATGTCCATGTTCATGCGTAAGTTGCCTTTTACGTATTTGTCTTGTGTAGAATAGCCTTCATTTGCACCCGGTTCTTTCACAAATCCCTTGTTGGAAATCAAATCCAGCATGGTATAGTAACGGAATTTTTCGCCGCCACCACGGAATTCGATGTTATACTTATTGGTCATCGCATTGTCGCGGAACGTTTCATCCACCCAGTTCACGTTCGGATAGAGATAAGGCATGGTTCCATCGCGCAAAGCATTGAGCTCTTGATTGCTGTAACGCCCTGTCAGACCATCGTTGATACGGGCTTCGTTGACGGCCAATCCATACGTATAGGCATCTACGAATTTGGGTTTGTTGGCAAGCGAAGTAAACAAATGATCGTATGTCACCTTGACACTGCGCGAGTTGTACTTACCGCGCTTAGTCACGATATTGATTGCTCCATTGATTCCCTTATATCCATAGAGGGCGACTGCTGCCGCATCTTTCAGGACGATGACGCTTTCCACTTCTTCGGGAGCGATGCTTACAATGTCTCGCTGTATACCGTCGATCATGACCAACGGCGAGTTCTTGCCGTTCAATGTTTGCAGCCCGCGTATATAGAAAGTAGGATTCACATCTGCATAACGACCACCGCTCTGCAACGATATCAGGCCATTGCCCTGACCAATAATGGAGTTGCCGATATTCTTGGCACTACGACGGTCGGTAGTTTCGGAACTAATGACCGACACGGAACCGGTAGCCTCCTCACGGGTCAGCAATCGCTCGGCACCTACATCTATGGTCTGGCCTACAAACTTGTCGGTCTGCTCTTCGTTTGATTCCTGTGCCGTCGCCGGCAGGCACAAACCAGCAAAGAGCGACAACACAATTATATATTTTTTATTCATAACGTATTATTTTACTTTATACCTTTTGATTGTTCATTATTAAAGGGGTTACCATCCGGCATTCTGTACCAAACCGTAATTCTTGTTCACTTCCGTAATAGGGAACGGTTGTAAGTACCACTTCGGATCAAAACCATCTTTCCACCAAATACGGGTGTCAGTGATTTGGAAGCGTTCGAAGTCGAAGTGTGACGGTTCGTAGAAGTTAGGATCGTCTTCCTCCAAGCCTTTGTTGAAAGACTTATTGTACCACTGTTCTTCGGAACGTACCCAATCATTACCATTCTTCACCAAACGATAAATACGCAAGCCGTGAAGCGGACGTTCCAACAAGTCGGCACGCTTATAACGGATCAAGTCGAAGTAGCGTTCGTTTTGGAAAGCCAATTCGCAAGCACGTTCACGCATGATTTCCGCCAGCAGATTTTCTTTGTTAGATGTCAGGTCCTTATCGGGATTGCATTCCACCAGTCCTTTCAGACCCACGCGAGCACGTACGGCATCCACGTAATCGATGGCTTCCGTGAAACTACCTCTGGTCTGCACGATGGCCTCCGCGTATGTCAAGTAGATGTCGCTCAACATGATGGCATTCCACTGCGGGAACTTCCTGTTCATGACACTACCTACCAGATATTTCAGCATACGGTAACCGGTGGCATATACCCCTGAATTGGTTTTCGGATCTTGTTTGGCATTAGTACCACCTACCCAAGTTTCCCAGTTATTACCGCTGGCACGTCCGTCACCCCAGTTCACGGCTTGGCGTGCACCGTTTACCACTGCGGTTTCATACAGACGAGGGTCGCGGGTATAGCGGATATTCTGCAACTGTTGTTTGCCTTTCACGGTATCGCCTTGAATGAACATATTGTCCAATCGGCCTTCTTTCTCCGCTTTTTCCCAATCGAACGGAGTACCGTCTGCCCAAGGGAACATCTCGACGTATTCTTGCGTAGGACAATAGGCGTAGCGACCATTGGTTTTGCTACCATCTACCGCAGAGCCAAATCCCAAATTGAACCAGCCATAATCATTACCACTGGCATTTTTACTACGGCGGACACTATGCAGAATTTCAGTACTGTTTTCCAGAATGTAGCCGCTACGGTAGGCATAACGGTAATCCTCCTGCGTATTTCCGGCCGGTTTTATCAACTGATAATGCCCCTGGCTTCTCATTTGTGTAAAGAAATCATCGCATGCGCCTTTCAGTTTCGTCCACAGTTCGGGTTTGCTGCCACCATACCAAGCGCAGGTATCAGCTTCATTTTCCAGCGTATATTTGCCTTGATAATAAGGTTGCAAATCATTGAACAAAGGAGACGCGGCGAAAGCCAGCACCTTACACTTCAACGCCATAGCACCCGCCAAAGTCCAGTGGCCTGTTTCCGACTGTGCTTCCGCACCGGTGTAAGCCCACGGCAATGCTTTGTTGGCGATTGCTGTATCCAGCAGTTCCAGCATGAAGTTCACGGTAGATTCCACACTGCGCCGGGGCAGGTCGTAACTGCTTTCGGAGCCGATAAACGACTGGCGGATAATAGGCAGACCGCCATACCAACGGAAAGCGATAAAATAAGTATAAGCCAGCAGGCATCGTGCTTCGTCTGCTATACGGGCTTTCTCGGCATCGCTCATGTCGGGCACTTCATTAATGCGTTCAATCAGCATCCAGCTGTGACGCACATTCTCCCAGATAAATTCGTTCGTATAAGGATAAATATTGCCGTTCTTTTTGTCATCAATAGCCGAACTCAGCGCACCGGCATAGTATTTGGAAAACACTGTGGTATTGTTGAAGAAAAGATGGAAGTCATCCCCCAACGCATCGGGCATTCCTTTCCAATAGTTCTGGCACTGCGGAGCAGCGTTCGTGGAATTAGTGGGCAGATTGTAATACTGTGTAGAGTAAATACTCGCCAAGAAGTTACGGGTATATTCCGGATTGGAAAACACCTCATCGGCAGTCACCGTGCCGCCCGGAGCCTTTTCCAGAAATGCGTTTCCGAACTTTATCTCATCCGTACAAGAAACCATTCCGAGAGTAGCCACAGCTGCCACACCTATGATATATTTGATATTCAGTTTCATTTTTGCTTAAAAATTAAGTTTCAGACTAATGGTATAAGTACGTTGAAGCGGGTATGAGGGCGAAGCGCTGGCACGTGTTTCGGGGTCACCCCAAATGAAAGGAGTAAAGGTCAGCAGATTGTAACCGCTCAATGCCACTTGGGCACGATCCAATCCAATCTTCTTGAAGAAAGGAAGTTTCATGTTATAAGCAAGCATAATCGTCTTCAAACGCAGATATTTCGCATCTTTTTCATAAAGAGCGCAATCCTGATAGTTGTTGTTAGCTCCGTTGGACCAAGTGGCGCGCGGATATTCATAATCCTGCCCCGGTCTGTCGGGATTCCATGTATTCTCAACATGATATTTCAGCAAGCCGCCGCGGTCTTTCGTCGTACGGTCCAGGAACGGATAGCGGAACACGTCGCTGATGACACGCGATACGTCCCAAGAACCCGTCCACTGCATGTTGAATTCGAAATCTTTCCATGCAAAACCGGCATTCAGACCGGCAATGTATTGCGGGTCGTCGGTATAGCCCAACTCACGGGTCTTATCGTCTTCATTGATCATGCCGTTACCGTCCAAGTCCACAAACACGGCATCACCGTCTTTCAAGTCAACGAGCTGTTTCGGGAAAGGCTGGCCGAATTTTTCTTCGTACAAACGGGGCGTGTCTTCGTCATAGAAACGGAAGAATTTGTACATATAGCGCGCGCCGATCCGGTGTCCCTTCTCATACTGGTAAGCATTGGTATAGGGAGATTCCTTTTTCTCGATAATCTCATTCTGGTTGTGAGAGAGGTTCAGCGTAGCCCAATAGCGGAAGTTATCGTTCACCTTGTGATTCCAGTTCAAGGAAACTTCCCATCCCCAGCTGTCTACCACACCCAGATTGGCGTAAGGCGGCTGGAAGCCTACGATGGCGGGTGCAGTGTAGTCTTTCAGCAGGATGTCCGTACGGTGTTCCTTATAGTAGTCGAAAGTAGCACGCAGACGGTCGTTCCATAAGTTGACATCGATACCGTAGTTTTGTTTGAACGCCTTTTCCCAAGTCACCTCTGGGTTGTTCTTGTTGTTCACATCCTCATAATAAGCCGGGAGCAGCACTGAGTTTTCTACACCGAAGTTGTAGGCATAACCGCCACGGGTACCCATCTTATCACTATACAGAAAGGGATCGGCCAGATACATGAAGCGCGAGCCACCCACTTTGTCGTTACCTACCAAACCCCATGAGGCACGGAGCTTCAAGAAAGGGATGGCTTTTTTCAAGGGCTTGAAAAAGCTTTCCTCGCTGACCACCCAACCGATAGAGCCTGCCGGAAACACACCGAAACGGCGGTCGGGGTGGAAGTTTTCGGAACCATTGTAACCTACGTTGAATTCGGTTATATAACGGCTCTTGTAGTCGTAAGTGACACGGCCCACCAAACCTACATATCCGCGCGGAATGTCCGAATAAGTGCCGGGATAGTAATTCTTGCTCTGGTTATAGAGCACCAATGCGCCTACGGAATGATCACCGAAAGTGCGATTGTAGTTCAACTGTGCCTCAAAATACCAGTCGCGCGCCTTTCCGGTATCTTCACTGTAACTGACGGGAGTATTTTCGCCTTCTTTACGATAAAGAATACTGCCATCCTCTTGAATAACAGGAAAATATGAAGCACGTCCCACAGTACCTCCTTTGGTTACGTTGAACATATTGTTATACGAACCTTTGAGCTTAAATGCAAGGCCTTTGGTGATGAAGTCCAACTTCTGATCCAATGCAAGATCTAACTGCAACTTGTTGTTATTGTAATGGTAATAACCGCCGGTACCTCCACTGCTGTAATAATTCATGGCACCGCCTCCTGTAAAAGGCAAGGTCAGTCCATCGCTATAATCGGTGGTAGTGGCGATATTCTTTCCGTCAACGATACCCGGACTGCTGAAAGGAGTGGCCTGCAGCATACTCATAATCATGCCGGAAGCGCCCTGACTGGTACGGGGCTTCTGTGCATTGTCTACCGAACCGGCCAGGTTGAACGACAAAGTGGTAGTCTTGCTCACATCCAAGTCGAGGTTAGCACGATAGTTGAAACGCTGATAGCGGTAGTCATAATGAAAATCATCAAATTCGGTAAACAGACCACCTTGTGTCATGAGACCGGCAGAAACAAAGTAGCGCATGGTCTTGGTACCACCGCTGATGTTGACATTATGCTTGGATTGCATGGTAACATCTTTCATGATGTAATCGACCCAACGCATACTCGGAAAGCGGATGGGGTCGCTGCCGTCCTGGAATTTCTCAAGCACTCCATCCGAGAACATCGGAGTGAACGTCTCACCGCTAGAGAAGTCAAAGTCATTCCGCTGCATCTGGTTGAAGAAAGTCCCGTATTCATAACTGTTTGCCTGCTCTAAGAGACTAGTCGGAGTCAACGCAGAGAAAGAGGTGTTGATGTCAATTTTGGCCTGTCCTTCCTTACCGCGCTTGGTGGTAATCAATACTACACCGTTGGCACCGCGCACACCGAATACGGCCGTCGCCGAGGCATCTTTCAGCACAGTGATGCTTTCGATGTCTTCGGGGTCAATGTCCGCCATGGAACGTTCCACGCCATCCACCTGAATCAACGGTTCAGAATCTGCCCAAGTACCCTGACCACGTACGAAAATCTTGGCAGCATCCGAACCCGGCTCACCCGAATACTGTACGGTAGTCACACCGGAAAGCTGACCTGCCAACACGTTGTTTACGGAAGACACCGGTGTACGAACCAAATCATCCGTTTTCACACTCGAAAGCGCACCGGTCACCGTCACTTTCTTTTGCACGCCATAGGCTACCACTTCCACTTCGGCGAGCATTTCGGAATCTTCCAATAAAACAATCCTCATATTCCCGGCAGTCGCTTTCAATACCTTGGTCTTATAACCAATGTATGAAATCTTAATGTTAGTACCCACCGGGACATCCAATTTGAAATTACCATCCAGGTCGGTAATCACTCCAGCCTTGCCGTCTTCCGACAAAACATTAGCTCCAATGATAGTTTCTCCATTACCATCTACCACAACACCTTGAATACCTCTCTGCTGCGCATAGAGATTCACGGAAAGCACTGATAGCAATGTAATGAAGAAAAATTGCCTGAACTCATGCAGGCAACCAAACAGATTGCTTTTTCTTCTGTTTTTCATGCATTCTTTTTTTTTAGTTAACATTATAGTTTTAATTCTCAATTTAATTTTGATAAATCAAAAACGTTACTTGAAACAGATTGCAAATGTAACCACATAGATTATGTGATTGAATGTAAAATAGTACAAAAGCATGTAAAAACAAACGCACGGTTAAAAAGGTATCCTACCCATCGCTTTCCGGCACTATTCTCCATACTTTTACATGATTTTCCATGAAAAAACGGACCCTTAAAACAGGCCTTCTGAAGAACGATAATTAAAAATCAACTTATGCACAATAACCATTCTTTTCCAAGGTACACCCTTTACCTCAGATGGCTACATCCTTTTGCGCAGATGGCTACACCATCCGGGAACAAAGGGGTATTGACAAGCAAATTACACAAATAAAGGGCTGCGCTGTTATCAGCTATTACTAAACTATTTTTCTCCTATTGGGAAAAAATATCTTTCCAGTTAGAAAAATAAAACACCCATTATACCATTTGTATTTTTTCACCTTCCTGACAAAGAAACCCTTGAAAAAGGAATCGCAGGCAAACCTTCCGAATTTACAAGATTTGGCATTGCCGTTTCATGCCAACCGAAACGCACCTGTACCGGTTGCACGATCTCAGGATGATAAACGACTACTTTATTCCGTCCTCTTATATCTGCCAACGCCGGGCGGAACACTCCATCCTTCCCTGCAATCTCAAACCAATCCAAGCGGCCTTTATTGTTTGTTTTCAGCCCATCAGCAACATGCCCGAAAGATACGACTATGGAATCAGCCACAACTTCCGCCTTATCGGCACAAGGACCCGACCAAACCACTTCCGCCAAGCCATAATCTTTAGCTAAAGCTACACGTGCCAGACGCTCTCCCACTTTCCATTTATAAGAAGGATGAATATCCCTCAGCTTATCTACAAGATCCGATACCACAACAAAATCAGTATTCGGAATCATGCTCCTCGCCTTTATCTGCTGCTGATGGAATATCGGCAACTCTTCAGCAGTAACCGGTGGCCTATCCTTAGACATCCTATTAGAATAGAGATGCGGAGCCAATAATACAGAATAGAACGGTGCACCCGGAACATTAAAAGCCTCCCTCCAACTATCTACCAATACCTGATACTTTTCAGCATATTGCCTGTCACGTATCATGCAATTACTCTCTCCCTGATACCAAAGACAGCCTTTAATGGCAAAGGGAATCAAAGGAAGAACCATTGTCTCATACCGGCCACCCGGAATCATGCCATCCATTTTACCTTCACCTTCTTTAAGTTGCGGACCGAAAACCGGAGAATGTTCATACGCTTCCTTCGATGTCCAAGTCTCTATGCGCGATCCATTTACGGCAGCTGTTATAATACCTACGGGTACATCAAGCTGTTCTTGAAGGGCTTTTCCGAAAAAGTAACCAACTGCTGAAACTTCTGCAAGACTTTCGCCGTCTGCCACCTTCCACGATACCGGTTTATCGTCGCGCCTGACCACAAAGACACGAATCATCTCATTAGCCGGTTTCCGGAGCTCCAAAGCAGCCAGATTCTCTCCTTTTGCCGGAAGGGTATAATTACCCGGTAGTTTCATTTTATATACCATATTCGACTGTCCGGAACATAACCAAACTTCACCTACAACAATATTATCATAAACAATACTTGTTCTTTTCCCTTTTATCGACATTTGCTGAGGATTTTTATTGGCAGCCATCGGCTTCAACTCGGCCATCCAGCGTCCTGAAGCATTTGCACGTACTTTCACCCGCTGTTTACCGAAAGAAATTAAAATAGACTCATTAGGTTCGGCCGTTCCCCATACAGGAATCTTCTGTCCCTGCTGCAAGACCATGTTTGATGAAAGCACTTGGGGTGTCGACAACTGCGCATGTGCAATCATATTGGAAAGCAACACTCCGAGAATACACAATAAAGTCCGTAAAATCAATTTCATACCCACTAATTTATATTATCAATACGTTTCCGGAATTCCTTTAAAACATTATTTCAGCCAAACGCTTATACATTTCCCGACCCAAATGCTCTGCCGATTTCTTATTAAAATGAAGTCGGTCATTCAATAACTCTGCATCAGACATATCTATCAGATAAGCATTTGAATCTTCCTCTGCCAAGCGGCGCATACCTGCTTCCACCTCACTGCTATAGGATTTATTACTTCTGGCAACTGTGCCGAATATAAAGGGAAGCTTCGAATAATCCTTGCCTGTTTTCTGACTTAAATGTGTGCGTACATAAGTGACTACAGCTTTCAGATTGTCATAATAATCTTTTCCCTTACGCTGATCACTCTCCCCCTGATGCCAAAGAAAAGCATCAATTTGATACCCTTCTTCCAACTTCGAAAGAGTTTGATCAATACAAATATCTATTTCCTGAATGAATGACAATAAAAGTGATCTTCCTCCCTTAGATGTCGATTCTGTTTGAGATAGCCATTCAGGATCTGCCGACCAATATCTTCCTTTTGCAGAATCATAATTAGGAGCAATAGAGGTTCCACCAACTGCCCATTTGATCACATAAAATTTATCTTTTAATAACTGTTCCAGCCAATAATAGGTCACAGCATCATAGGCCCACAAGTTATTTCGCTCACTTCGCGCAGCCCGAGGCCAAAAAGGGATGAATTTTCCGTCCGGATCATTCTGTGCAATCCGGCAATAAGGATATGCCCCTTCGGAATACTCTACAGTATCTTTTGCCAATGCTTTAATATAATCTGGTAAGTCCTTATTTGAAGTTCGCCCGTCAGTGTTCGACTGGCCGGCTGTAATAATTACATGAACCGGTTTGGAAGTTGTCACACAAGAACTACTTGCAATAAGGATAAACAACAAAATAAAATACATCACCACTTTTCTCATAAGACTTTCATTTTTAATAAAGTTTCATGTTTGCCGATCCTTACATATCATAACAGACATGTTTTTTTATAGTTTTACTTATTTAAGATTTACTTCTATCACCCCTCCATAAGGATTAAAGTCAAAAACGGCTTTATCTGTATGAAGTAGCACAGGCAGTTTCTTCCCATCTTGTCTGACGGAAATCTTTTTTATCTGCTTTCCTTTAATAACCAGCGTCAACGGTTCTATAAATAACTTCTTATCCAAAGTCAATTCCGGAGTTATTCTTAAATGATTTTTTTCACATACAATATCCAACTGAGTCGCTCCCTTTTCTTCAACATAAGCTGCCACTTCACGAAATGTCCCAACCCAGATTTTATCCTCCTTCGCTTTTACTTGATCCAAATGATCCCAGAAGCGTTGTGGATCACGAAAAGCATCATAACCATAGGTCAGGCCATGCGTCATCCCTACCCCCCAATCATTAGTTTCTATTAAAGTATTTACCCAAGCTTCCAGGTTCTGAGGAGTAGATTTACTACCGATAGAACGTTGTTTGGTTCTTGTACCTACCCGGTTCTGAACAGCAATCTTCTTAGCCTCTTCTTTCTTATTGTTATTAGGATACACAAAAGTGCGGGGCATGACTCCTGTATTGGCAAAGATGGCACTATCGTTCTTATAAATATCCTCTCTGATTTCCTCTAACGGAAATCGGGCAAAATTCTTATGTTTCCAACCATGATTCGATATCTCATGTCCTCTGTCCGATAAGTCTTTCACTTGCTCCCAGCTCATCCTCGTGGTATCCGTAGTTAGTCCACCATCGCTATTAATCTTAGAACCATTAATAGCAAATGTACCCCGGAATCCCCTTTTCTCAAACTGAGGAGCAACCAATGAATATTGTTCTGCCAAACCGTCATCGAATGTATAACTGATAGCACAAGCCTTATCACCTTTGTACGGAGCAATAGACAAAGTATAGTGTTTTTTTAAAGCAGTCTGAACAATAAGAGTGTCTTGTCCACTCATGCAGTAATGAATTACCCCCTTCTTTGTGAAAGTTATCAGTTTGGCATTTACCGGCATCCCAATACCCAGTGCAAGCAAAATCACGAATAGCTGTCTCATATCCTCTATTTTTCAATAATATTAAAATGTATCGCAAACTTAGCACCATATAAGAAAAGAGGCAATGTAAAAACAGACAAAAACATAGAAAATCGTGCTTTTCATCAGATTCCAGTACTCCCAGCCTTTCTTGAAACGCACTTGCTCCGTACCAACACCGTACTTTCTCCGTGTAGAGGTACCTCTGAGTGGAGAATGTACGGAGCAAGTACTGTTCGGATACAACTCAGGTATGGACAGGGTATGAATAGCGCACAAAAACAAATATTACATGCATCTGTACATACCTCTATATAACAAATGATGTAAATGCCCTACTTTAGCGGTGATTTTTTCAGTAGGATTCATAGAGATCGGATGACAATTAATAATCAATACTTTAATTATATGAAAAGAAGATATACCTTTTCCCTGCTCTTGTCAGGAGCACTTCTTTTTTCGTGTGTACACCCCCGACTTGATACTAATAACTTTGAATGGGGAAAAATCCCTCAACAACCGGACTTCTCTTGGACAGAGAATGTAGGTAGCCGGCAATTACCGGATAGTAGTACAGTGGTATCCGCTAACTCCTTCGGTGCTGTTGCCGATAGTACAGTTCTTAGTACAGATGCCATTCAAAAAGCAATAGACAGTTGCGCACTCTCCGGAGGAGGAACCGTTACGCTGCAACCGGGTTATTATCTGACAGGAGCACTCTTTGTTAAAAGCGGGGTTAATCTGCAAATAAGCAAAGGCGTGACCCTGATAGCCTGTTCTGATATTCATTGTTATCCGGAATTCCGCTCGCGCATTGCAGGTATTGAGATGGTATGGCCCGCAGCAGTAATCAACATCATCGGCGAAGAGAAAGCATCTGTCAGCGGTGAAGGGACTCTGGATTGCCGGGGTAAGATATATTGGGATAAATACTGGGCTATGCGAAAAGAATACGAAGCCAAAGGTTTACGCTGGATCGTGGATTACGACTGTAAGCGTGTCCGCGGTATCCTTGTTGAAAATAGTTCGGACGTCACTCTAAGTAATTTCACATTGATGCGTACCGGTTTTTGGGGATGCCAGATTTTATACTCTGACCACTGTACAGTAGACGGATTAATTATTAATAACAATATTGGCGGACGTGGTCCCAGTACGGATGGCATCGATATAGATTCATCCACAAATATCTTGATAGAGAACTGTGAAATAGACTGTAACGATGATAATATATGCCTGAAGGCAGGCAGAGATGCCGACGGTTTACGCGTGAACCGCCCTACAGAAAATGTAGTGATACGCAATTGTATCGCTCACAAAGGTGGAGGATTGATTACATGCGGCAGCGAAACTTCCGGCAGCATACGCAATGTACTGGCTCACGACCTCAAAGCCATGGGGACTTCGGTTATATTGCAACTAAAGAGCACCACAACCCGTGGCGGAACCATCGAGAATATTTATGTAACCCGGGTAGAAGCCGAAAATAACCGCAGAGTTCTTGGAACCGAGCCTAACTGGAATCCTAAATACAGCTATAGCACACTGCCTGAAGAGTATAAAGGCAAAGAAATACCGGAACATTGGCAAACAATGCTCACCCCGGTAGATCCTCCGGAGAAAGGCTACCCTCATTTCCGTAACATATACTTATCTCACGTCAAAACAACCAATGTAAGGGAATTCATTTCCGCCTCCGGTGAAAATGACTCATTACGTCTGGAGAATTTCTATCTGCATGCTATTGAAGCACAAGCTCAGAAGGCAGGAATGATCCGCTTTACACGGAATTTCAACGCGACAGAAATAAAGCTTGCAGTACTGGAACCTCGTTCTATGCTGTTAGAGGAGAATGAACAGAGCAATATCCGGATAGAATATGTAAAGACTGTCAGCAATCAAAATATTGTTGAGAATCAAGCTAATTAAAGTATAGCCCCTTTATATCGTATGGCTCTTGTTGGATCATGTATTATCCGGCAAGAGCCATAATCACATATTCCCCCCTCTTCCACACATTAACACATTTTAGTTTTATTCCTATAGGGAGTTCTTTCACCGCCCCTGTCTTTAACTATGAACTATAAACTAGACTAAATTAAAACAGTATGAAACAACTTTGTAAACAAATGGCGGGAACCGTAGCTATTCTCTTCATCCTTGCCGCATGCAGTGAGAACAATTCCAATTATCCCGAAGAGTATGTAGGCTTTAACAAGACTACCAAGAATTATTCATTCGACAAAAGTAAAGATGTTGAAGAGTTCGACATTAAAATTATCGCCGCAGAGAAGAAAAAAGAAGACCGAGAAGTCCTTATCAACGGAGTAAGTATGCCAGGACAAACTGTCGTATTCAGCATCGAGGATAAAAAGGTTATTATTCCTGCAAAAAAGAAATCTGCCAATCTGCGTGTGAAGATCTATCCGAAGAAAATAAAAAATAAGGCAGAGTTTCGTATCGTCTGTATCCCGCAGGACAAGGAAGCGAAAAGAACACAAATCACGGTCTACCTGCAACCCAAATAACCTTAACCTGACTTTCACTATAATAAATAATGAGAATGAATCAGCAAAAGATGCAATTTCCCAAATAAAAAAAGGATTTAGCGTAGGGAGTTTTTTCATTTCACCTGTCTTTATAGAAAAGAAAGATGAAGAACATGGAACAAGATTTTGAAAAAATACTCAATAAACTCGTAGCCTCCACCCGTTCGCCGAGAGGAAAATTTTCCAAAACTAACAGTTGGATACTTCTAGAAAAACGGTTACCACGTCTGCAACACCGCATTCTTCCATTGCGCACTATGGCGAATGCAGCCGCCGTTGCCGTGCTTTGCGTACTGGGATGGTGGGCATACTATATGTTCGCCCCGGTACCATTGCAAACCGTATCCACGCTGGCAGAAACACGTAGTATAACGCTACCCGACCAAACAGAAATAGTACTGAACCGCTACTCTACTCTGACTTACCCCGAACGGTTCAGAGGAAAAGACCGGAAAGTACAGTTGCAGGGTGAAGCTTACTTCGAAGTCAGTAAGGATGCGGCACACCCTTTCAAGGTGAAGGCCGAAGCGGTTATAGTACAAGTTTTGGGTACTCATTTCAATATCGAAGCCTATCCCGAAGATGCGCAAGTTAAAACAACGTTACTGGAAGGTTCTGTTGCTGTCAGCCTCATCGGTAAAGAAGAAGAACGCCTGGTACTCTCACCTAACGAAAGTGCCATTTACAATAAGGATAAAAAGAGCTTAACTTTACATACCGAAAAGGATGCATCGGAAGAGATTGCCTGGAGAAACGGAACACTGCTCTTTAAAAGTATTCCTCTGCAGGAGATTGTCCGGCAACTTTCCAATGCATTTCATACGGACATTCGTATAGAAGATGCTGATTTGCAGAACTACCACATGACGGCTACTTTTTCCGATGGTGAAACATTGGAAGAAATCCTTTCTTTGCTTTGTCGCAACCAAAAGTTTGGATACACAAAAACGAATGACATTATAACGATCACACAAAAATTAAACTAGAATGAAATCCTCTATCTGCTCACCCCGCACCATCAGGAAATTATTCCTGGTGGGAGCGGTTCTCCTCTCGACCTGTACTCTACAAAGTACGCTCGTATTTGCCACTTGTATTTTACAGGCCAACCCTTCACAAACGCGTTTTAGTATTAAACTACAAAATGCCACACTGGAAGAGTTTGTGAAACAAATGGAACAAAAAACCGGTTACAGCTTCATCTATGGAGAAGAAGTATGCCTGAATAGCCGCATCACATTGGCTGTCCGCGATCTCACTATCAATGAAATCCTGCGGAAGGTTTTCGAAATGCAGCCTATAGGCTTCGAAATATCAGGAAAACATATTTTATTACATAAGCGGCCCATGCCGCAGAAAACCGTAAGCCGACGGTTCACGATCAGCGGATACGTAACGGACGGAGCGTCTTCCGAGACGCTGATTGGTGCCAATGTTCTCGATAGTCGTCAGCGTGTGGGCACTGCCACCAATCCTTTCGGTTTCTATACCCTCACCTTACCGGAGGGGGACGCTGAATTAAGTTTTTCGTATTTAGGGTACGAAACACGGCACAGTTCGTTCCCGCTAAACAAAGACACTGTGCTCAATATTCGCCTGAACACTAATAACGAACTGGCGGAAGTGATCATACTTTCGGATAAAAAGGAAGCCGGCATCCAAGCCACCGCCATGGGTGCACATGAGATTCCCATGGCACAAATACAACATACACCCGCTGTACTGGGGGAGGCTGATATATTGAAAACCATCCAGCTAATGCCAGGCGTACAGGCAGGAACCGAAGGCTTCTCCGGTTTATATGTACGTGGTGGAGGACCGGATCAGAACCTGATATTGCTGGACGGTATTCCGGTATATAATGCTGATCACCTATTAGGTGTCTTCTCTATCTTCACACCCGAAGCTGTGAAAAAGGTTACACTGTTCAAGAGTTCTTTTCCGGCACGCTACGGCGGACGTCTTTCGTCTATTGTAGACGTGCGTACCAACGACGGGGATATGAAACGTTATCATGGTGCACTGAGCATAGGTACACTCACTGATAAAATACATCTGGAAGGACCTATTATCAAAGATCGCACTTCTTTTTCGCTTAGCGGACGTACTACACACACTGCTTTTATGGGAAAAGCTTTCAGTAGTGACGGTGATGAGTTCAATTATTACTTCTATGACCTCAATGCCAAAGTAAACCATAAGTTTAATGATCGTAGCCGGCTTTTCCTGAGTTTTTATCATGGGAAGGATCACTATCACTATAACTTCAAAGAGAGTTACGGTACCAGCGATTGTTATGAAAGCAAAAATGGGCTGAACTGGGGAAATACAATCGTTGCTGGACGCTGGAATTACGTATTTACCAACAAACTGTTTAGCAATACAACCGTAGCTTTCAACAGTTATCGCATGATCTTAAAAGGCAGAGCAAAAGAAGAAAATATCTACTCTTCATCACAGTCCTACTTCTATCAATACGATTCTGAGTATCGTTCGGGAATCCGTGACTGGAGTTTCCGGACTGACTTCGACTATACACCTATTCCTTCACACCACATTAAGTTTGGTGTAGAATACCTATACCATACCTTCCGTCCGGAAACCAATACTTCGAAAATGAAAGAAGAGGAGAATGGTGTAACTGAACAAGATACCCTGTATAATAGTATTTCGAACAGTTACCTGCATGGACATGAGGCTTCCGTTTATGCAGAAGATAATTTTGATATAGGTAGCCGCACCAGCTTGAATGCAGGAGTACACATTTCTCTGTTCAATACACAGGGGAAGAATTATTTCTCTATACAACCGCGACTTTCCGTTCATTATCGCTTCGATCATGATTTCTCAGTAAAGGCATCTTTCTCTCAGATGGCTCAATATGTACACCAACTCTCCTCCACTCCACTCGCCATGCCCACAGACTTATGGGTACCTATTACCAAAAACATACGTCCTATGCGTGCTAACCAATACTCTTTAGGCGGATATTATACCGGAATCCGGGGTTGGGAGTTCTCCATTGAAGGATATTACAAACAGATGCGAAACGTACTGGAATACCAGAACGGGGTTTCTTTCTTTGGGAGTTCAACCAATTGGGAAGAGAAAGTGGAAATGGGTAAAGGACGTTCAATGGGCATAGAGTTCATGGCGCAAAAGACCATAGGCAAAACCACCGGTTGGTTGGCATATACTCTGGCTAAAGCAGATCGCCAATTCAAAGACGGCAGTATCAACGACGGTGAGCGTTTTCCCTATAAATACGACCGCCGGCACAGTATTAGCCTCTGCCTAAACCATAAATTCAGTGAACGCATTGACATTGGAGCTTCCTGGATATACAATAGTGGCGGAACAGTTACCTTACCGGAACAGCAAACGGTCATTCTCAAACCTGATGGCAGCATAGAGCAAACTGACTACATCTCCAAACGTAATAACTACCGCCTACCTGCCAGCCATAGATTGAACATTGGGGTGAACTTTAACAAGAAAACCAAGCATGGCGTGCGAACCTGGAATATCAGCCTCTACAATGCTTATAATTCAATGAACCCAACACTCGTTTATGGCAAACGGCGCGATTATGATTACCTCGCCTATAAAGATGAACACGGTAAATACACAGGTGGTTATAATACATCAAAGCTATTCATAAAGAAAATAACTTTACTACCGATCATTCCGTCTGTCACCTATACATACAAGTTCTAAGATATGACAACAAATAACCATAGAATCGGAAACAAAAAAATGAAAACAAGAATTTGCTCTTTACACCTTATCATATATATAGGTATCATCCTTTTCTCCACCTCCTGCGAGAATGAAATCCCCTATACCCCGGCTCACAGTGAGCCACAACTCATTATGAACGCCCTCCTTGATGCTGGAGAAGCGGAAAACTACGTATATCTCAACCTAAGTGGCACACACGGCCTCTCACACGTAGAAGAAGCTACTGTAAACCTATATGTCAACGGGAAGCTTGTCGAAAAGGCGGAAGAACTTCCCCCACTCAAACCTATTGGCAGTCTGGATATGGTCTATGATCCCAATGCACCTCTCAATAATCTCCCGGAAATAGCAAAACGCAAAAAATTCCGCATCACTACCCCTTTGAAAGCCGGTGAGCAAATCTGCCTGGAAGCCATAGCTGAAAATGGCAAATATCATACAACAGCCGAAGTTAGCGTTCCTCATCCGGTAAGCTCCATCCAAATAGATACATGTCTCATCCCCATCAGAGTGTACAGTGGATGGGAACCTCATCGCCAGTTTAAGATTACCCTGCAAGACCGCCCTAATGAGAAAAATTACTACCGCTTGGACATTTGGAATGACATTGCCGTTCACGGACAATACGACAGCCGCATAGATACCGTCCTCTATGCCAGAGAAACAAGTATCATCAATCGAGAAGATGTGATACTGACAGATGGAAATCCCAGCAGTAGTGAAGATGATGAAGATGATTTTTTCGGTAGTTACATTGAAAATAAATATAATGTCTTCACCGATGACCGCTTTTCTGATGCTACCTGTACTTTGAAGGTTTATACTCAACTTTATCATAATTACAATTTATGGCTTTATAACGTCACTCGCCGTTCCAAAAGTATCACTGTCCGTCTGCTCAGCATCAGTGAAGCTGAATTCCGCTACTTAAAAGCCCTAAACACTCTGGAATCGGGTAATTATGAAGAAGCACTTATGGAACCGGTCATGATACCAAGTAATGTAAAAGGCGGGCTCGGATTTGTAGGAATCAGTTCGGAAACAAGAATGACAATGCAACTGCCCGATGAGATTATTGACAATGAAAACTTACCACCATATACTCAATAAGATTATACCATGAAGCATTATATTCTTCTCTTGTTAATAGCCGTGTCTTTCTGTTCCTGCCGAAGTTCGCGCAGCATGCAGAAAGAATTGAATGGCATACGTAGCAATCTTTTCTATGAGCTTATTTCGCAAGAATATACCGGCAAAGTCAAAGACAGCATCTATCTGGATTTTATAGATTACTCCAACACTGATTATTACAGCACTATCAAGCGGAAAGGTGGTTTCTTCATTCCACTGATTATCTTTAATAGGCAACAGGATCGCTTCCGCACACGGCTGGGTGAGCATTCTCTCAGCCAACTTTATCGTGAATTCCTCACGGATGCATTATTAACTGAATGTAATAGTAGTACCTGCTTCCAGTTAATAGATAACAAAGACAATCAAGTTCCCGCTGACTCTGTTTACCGCCTGGAGGTAAAAGTCAGGCAGAATGAAACAACTGGTGGCGTTGTTTTAAATGAAAGCGGATTTATTTGGTTCGAAGGTGGTTACATTACCTTGCAAAGTGCTCGTTACCGCCCGGCACAAACTCAACTTTCCATTTCTATACGTTTTTCACATCATGGCGATTGCTTGTTAGACAAAACCTACAATGTCAAGCGTAAGCAGTCTCGCAGAGATCGGAACTATGAAGATTCCTATGCCGCCAATCAAGGCTGTCTGGATGATATGACCGAATGTCTGTCACTTGCTACCCGGGAAATTGTTGAAGAAATCAGCCAGGAGCTGAATTTACTCATGTCCGCCCGATAACCCATTATACATTCCACGCAAAGTATCCACTATCATTCTGATCAACCGTGTACGATAACCATATTACATTCATATTACAAAAAAGACCTCAAACAATCAAAATAACATCATATAATTGATCTACATCAAGAAATAGTCATCAAAACAGCACTTTCTTTCTTTTTCATTTTTGTGTTATAAAACATATTTCTATATTTGCACAGGTAAAAAGAAAAAGCTAAGCGCTTAGAGCTGTTTTCAATAGGTATTAGATTTTTAGAGTTAGAATTGTTTTTAGGTATAACAAATTAAAAGTAGGTATTATGAAACGTTTAGGATTAACATTAATGGCAGCAGTCTGCCTGACTGCTACGACATTTGCAGCAGGAAATCAACCTACAACTGCAAAATGGGATGGTAACATCAACGTAACCAAGTTGAGTAAATATTTGAATTTATCCGCTGACCAGCATGAAGAAGTAGCAAACATTTGCGATTACTTCTCTACACAGATGGAACGTGCTACAACTGCCAAGAAGGATCAGAAAAAGAAACTTCACAATGCAGTTTATGGAAACTTGAAGTTGATGAGAAAAGCACTGACTGACAAACAATATGCTGAATATGCAAGAGTATTGAATGTCACTTTGCAGAACAAGGGTATCGAAATGAAATAATTTCACATCGATAATTAGGAATATCCTTTTTGATTAATAAATAAATTGTAAAAGAGGGCGCTGAATATTACGTTTAGCGCCCTCTTTCCTTTGTCAACACTATCTAAGTGCCGACTCCCTAACCAATGTGTATTTCATTTACAAACAATATCTGTCTTGTAACTCTTTCTTATATTTTCTTGAAACTAAAAGTTCTGTTATCTTATCAAAAGGAGGATACAATAAACATTTGCTGTCCTTAATAATCATCAGATAATCAATATTAATAATATAAGACTGATGTATCTGGACAAAACAAGGCGAGTACTGGGTTATCTGCTCGGCAGTCATTCCACGGCGCAAGGCCAATGGCGGCTGACCATTAAGCACCACTTCCCACTGCCTGCGATCGGAACAGTACCGGAAAAAGCCAACCTCAGCAGAACGCAATGCACGCATATCATTTGTCGGGGTAAATACAATGAACGTCTGTCCACTACGCAGTGGCATTCCCATGGGCAATGTCGCTTTTTGTCCCGCCTCAGCCTGTTCCACAAAACGTGCAAGTATATCTTTCAGTTCCTGTTCCTCAAAAGGTTTCAGCAGATAGTCGAATGCGGATTCACGAATAGCCTGTATCATATATTTGTCGTAAGCAGTATAAAAGACGACTTTCATATTCCACGAAATATCATCCCAAATCTCCTGCAATAACTCCATTC
Organism: Bacteroides sp. Phil13; assembly: GCF_001940965.1. Classification (NCBI taxonomy): domain Bacteria; kingdom Pseudomonadati; phylum Bacteroidota; class Bacteroidia; order Bacteroidales; family Bacteroidaceae; genus Bacteroides; species Bacteroides sp. Phil13. The sequence continues at coordinate 124,559 of NZ_MSHA01000072.1, forward strand.
CGGTTATATCCGGCATTTCAACATCCAGAAAAAGCAGATCCGGCCGTGTCTTGAGAATCACTTTCTTCCCCTGTTTACCATTCTTGGCTACTTTTTCCAGAGAAAAGCGCGCATCCTTGCCCAACTCGAAACTTAAGTTCTCAAGTGCTACATCATCATCATCAACTATTATAACTTTGTATCTATCCATGTTTATTTCATGTATTCTTTGGCGAATATAGACATTATTCAATCCTGCGCAAAACCATCCAAGCCGTTTTATGAACTATTCGTCAATATTCCGTACTATCCGTACAAAAAACGAGATTATATATCATATTTTATAATCATACTTATCGGGTAACAAAAAGGTAACTTCGCATCCGGCCTCACCACCGGGCAAACGAACATTATGTACAGCAACATCTATCGCCTCCTTATTCTTCATGTTCAGAATCTGAATAGTCTGCATAATAACTCTCATGCCTGTACCGGTCCCTTTGTTCCGACTGTTCATACGGTAACCACCCCCATTATCCCTTATTCTAATGCAGGTTCCATTCGCCTGACTACTGATAATAATCCACAAGTTCCTTTCTCCCTCTTTTTCCCTTAAAGCATGTTTTACGGCATTCTCTACAGGAATTTGTATCAGCATAGAAGGAAGTTGAACTTGTCCGGGGCACACATCATCCCCTATCTCTATCACCGGATGGAAAGTTGTTCCCAAAGAACGGCGTTCCAGATCAATATAGGTTTTCACAAAGTCCAGCTCTTCCTCTAAAGTAACACACAGTTGCTCTGCCAATTCCAGATTACGTCGCATCAGTTTGACTAAGGAAGATAGTTCCTGATGTTCTTCCGCTTTCCTTTCCGCCATCTCCTGATTAAGCACATTGAAAATGAAGTGGGGAGACAAGCGGTTACGAATATTTTCCAGACGGAGAGTGGAAACAGTACGGCGATTTTGGGCAAGCAATAAAGCACGCTTTTTCTTATTGTACGTATAGATAAAGCCCACCGCCATTAAAGTTATAATGCAAAGAGCAATCCAAAATGTCCTTGTCTGCCGCAGTTCAAGCACTTCGTTTTCCTTTTCCCGGATAAAGACTTTTTGCGCCATCACGGTAGAGTCCTGTTGATAGCGCAAGGCCAAATCCGCCGTACGCATCCTTACACGTTCGTTACGGACAGAGTCATCCATCCGGTTATTCTCTTTCAGATAGAAATAAGCTTTCCGATAATTTTCTGTTTCTTCGTAGTATTGTTGCAGATATTTGTTGCGTATATGTATCATATCCGGATCAATGTCCGGAGGGGCGACGCTTCCCGTCAATATGCGTTGTGCCTGGGGTAAGTCTTTACGGATCAGAGCTAATTCTATATTCTGTGTATCAATATAGTAGAGAGCAGTCGGTATACCTGTTTTCTTGAAAAACGGTTGGCATTTACTGATATATTTTGCAGCGGAATCAGCTTCATTCACTTGCAGGAAACAATCACCCAAATTCAGCCAGCCCAGATTTTGTTCAAAAAGCATGTCCGGATAATCTTTCGCAAGATCGATAACCCTTCTGAAGTAACTGATGGCAGTTTCGTAATCTCCCCGATAGTAATAAGAAGTACCCCGGTTGTTCAGATAGAAATGCTTTTCAAAAGGCAACATGCTTTCATAGCTCCCGGCTGCAAGATTATAATAATAATCACATTGATCAAAATCGCGCAAAGCTACATAGATCTGTGCCAATCCATAATAAATAGGCGGTTTCTTGGTAGAGACGATATCTAACGAATCACACAATATCAATGCCCTTCTGTACCAGGCAGCTCCTGCATCCAATTTGCCCAAACGGTTACTGGCATCAGCAAGATTCATCAGGATATCCGGCACCACCTCTATTTTTGTACCTTGCATCCGTTGTTCATAAGCTTTTCGGAAATACACTTCCGCGGAGTCCATGTATCCTGTACGGGCATACACATTTCCCTTCATATTATAGCACTCGGACTTTAAGTCTGCCAGTTGCTCAGAAAAGGGCTGTTTTATTGTAAAATCTTCAATCTGTCGTGCCAAGAGTCGGGCAGAATCGATATCAGAAGACATCAAACAAGTTTTAGATGCCACCGCCAGATAATTATAGCACACCAGGCTGTCCTTAGCTTCCTGCATCTTCTGCAATGCTTGTGTACGTACTTTCCGGGGAGTAATGGATACAGAATCCCCATCCACAGCAAAAAAAGCTTCGAATGCCTGCATCTCACTTTGTTCCATTTTTTGTTTGTGAGGTGTACAAGCAGTCAAGGCAATAAATGCTATTATAACAATGCATAGTAGTCTTTCAGTCCACGCTATTTTCCACATAGTATGAAAATTAAGCAATTTATCCCGCAAACATACTGTTTTTCGGTGATATATGATAATAGTTTTATTAAATTTTCCGGAAAAATTATTGCGGTTATAACTTGAACTCAAGAACTGTCGCATTTATAACTTGAACTCAGGGTGTACTATGAGTTTATGCTCGTTTTTACCTACATGCTTGCACTCATGTTCCGCATCGCCCTATTCATCGGCATTGAGAGGCGGTGTAGGTAAATAAAAAAACAGAGTGTAGGCAAATTTACCTACACTCCATATTTCATTCTGTTTGCCACTTGCTTTCACCGGTTCGGAAACAGTGTTTATAGGTATCACCGCTTATGTTTGTTAGATTAACACTGCATATTTATTTCACTAACAATCAATATTTTGCATTGACCACAATTGTGAATCACTTGCTTCACGATTGTGAATATCCTGCTTCACGGTAATGAATCTCGTGCTTCACGTCTGTGGTCAATACAAAATAAAGAATGCGAAAGCAAAGAAAAAGGTATATGAATACAAAGAGGAAGGCATGCTATACGGTATCAAACGCCTTTACCGGGTAAAGTTGATGCATGGTTTTATTTTGGCAGACCGGATTTCAATAGTGCAAGTTCTTTCGTGTGCACTCCATCCCTCAAGAACCGGCCTAATCTGCATTATACAATCCGTCCCAAATAAAACAGTCCGAATAATCCTTTTTTTAATCATAATAGGACATGCTTTCGACAAAATAAACCCATTCAAACAAATCGCAGTTTGTGTATAGAATATTATTATTCTATTTTTGGACAAATATTATATAGCTCTTATATCTTTATACAAAAGAAGTTAAATACCAGGTGACAGCTAAATTATTGAAGCCGTACTACCTTCTAATTTAACAAAGAAGGAAAGGAATATGGAAACACAATTAATAATAGGCCCCCTTGTAGGAGCAATTATCGGACTCATCACAAATGGCATTGCCATTAAGATGATATTCAGACCATTATATGCCAAATATTCATGGGGATGGAAATTGCCATTTACACCCGGCTTAATTCCTAAAGAAAAAGGCAGGATAGCAAAATCTATAATCTCTTCATAAGAAAGTCATCATTCGATAAACGAACTCATATATTGAAGGAGCTTCTTACAGAGTAGTTCGACCGGATTACTTAGGCTGCGCTAAGATGAGAATTAAGAACGAGAATGCAGAAATCATAGCTTAAAATCCAATATTTAATGATGACAGTTAAACAGATATATACTGAAGATTTGCAACTTGCTAAAGCTTTAATAAAGAGAGACGAGCTAACGACTCGTAAGTTCTTTTACCAGCAATGCTATCCTCTCTTTAAATCAATCTTCGACAATTATTACACCGACTGTGAAAATTGCAAGGAGTTTATTGATGAGATTTATTTACTAGTGCTATCACCAAGTAAAACTACCGGCAAATGTCAAATGGAGAACTTCCGAGGAGAAAGTACATTGACTAGTTGGTTGAAATCGTCTTGCCTCTTTTATTGTTACAAAAAGTTTGAAATCAAGGAAAGAATGCCCAAATATGAAAAAATTACGCATCAAAATGGAAATAATTCAGATAATGATGATAGGAATGACTCAATTTACGGCTCTTTAGAATTAGACTTTTCAAAACTCAATCGCAATGATGCTATATCATTATTGAAGCAAATGCCGAACAAGCGTTATAGTGAATTAATTCGCTTGCGTTATTTGGAGCAGAATACGAATGAGGAAACAGCAAAAGCATTAGGAATGACAATGGAGAATTATTATAGTAAACATAAGCTGGCAAAAGAACAATACCAGATAATTCAAAGAAAGGAGGCAAACAATGGATAATGAATTCATGCTACCTGTAAGTGTTGAAGAATTTGCAGCTTTTCTTGATGGGAATCTTTCTCAAGAGCATATGAATAAAGTAGAAACGATCATTGCTACTGATGATGCAATGCATGATATTGCTTTGAATTGTCAAGCTATCGATGATTCGATGACCAATAGCGAATCTATAGAGTTAATGCTTCCAGATGAGTTATCATCTCTTGATTTTGAATTACCAATTATAGAAGACAATTACTTCGACGACAATAATTTTGATTATCCTGAAGTTGCAGCATGCGCAGCAGAACCAATTGATGACACAACAGATGCTGAAGGCACCGATGTGGATTCACCGATTAACGAGGATTTAGATGTATTAAACCATCCTGGATTCTCAGAGGATGTAACAGAGAATATTGACAATCATTTAACAAACCAAGATGGTGTTGAAAATTTAGACACACTTGAATTTAACGACTTATAGAATATGAGTAGAGAAGCATGTTTTAGCCCTTATATGCTGATTACGTCAGCTCTTCAAACAGTCTTTGGTTTTGAGAGACGCAGTGAACAAGATAAGCAGGCAGATATCTCACAACGACATCAAATAGAACTACGCAATGCAAGAGAGGAGTTTCAAGATGAACTTGAAGCTGAAAAAGTTGCTAGTATGAGAGCAAAGATGGCTGTTGCTCGTAAATATCGTGCCGAAGAAAGATTTGACCAAACAATATTACAACACCGCACAGAGGAATTGAAGACTTTTTTTGTCAAAAGTCTTCCAATCCAGCAACAAGCGATTCCAATACTCTTGGATATTGCGCAGAATTATAAACAACAGGAATATAGTAATTGTCCATTAAATGTTGTGCTGTTACATACTAAACAGGCTGCATTAAATTACAATGATATATGCAATGAACTTGATAAAAACAGCCTGTTGATAGGCAATGTTGAATACCGTAGATGGTGTAACAAAGATATTGCTCACAATTCAGCAATATTAAATCTACATGCTATTATGAGCAATATACCGACATTGGTTATTTCTCCTAATTTTCAAGGAGGGTCTATACATTTCACAGCATCAATGTGGGACGCACAATCAGATGCAAAGCCTTTGATTCGTCCATTATTTTCCATACCCTGTCCTGCTAACTATTTGGCATCACCACAGAGTTTTACCGGGGAAGGAAAGAAAGCAATAGAAAGTCGTATGGCGTTAATATCAACAATTGTATCTGGATGCGCACGAGACAGTTATATGCTTATGTCACAAGGACGAACGCCAACATTGCCTCAATTCTTAAAAAACAACCAAGATGTTTTAAACAATTTGTTAAAGGATGAAAATAAGGAATTGCGTTCATTTATACTTAATGAATATAAAGCAATGGAACAATTGCTGGACAAGGCAGATTGTCCAACCCACCTGTTTAATCCTGAAGAAATAAAGAAGTTGGGACTAATTGCAAATAAAGCATCAAAAGAGCTTCAATGTTTGACACATAACGATTACTTTTTAAGCAGATAATAATATGGATCCAGTAACAATGATGGTGGCAAGTATTGGAATGCAGTTTTTCACCCAGCATGCCACAAGTAAAAAAAACGCTGAGATTCAAGAGAAACAACGCGAATTTCAGAAAGCTGCAGCAGAACATGATTTTGAGAGAATGCGTAAATTACAAGCAGAGTCCGCTCGGCTTGCTCTAGAACTTGAAGCTGAAGTTCATAAAGAACGTGTTGAGGATATAAATAATAATTATGATGCATTGCTGGAAAATTTCGCTCACAGTTTTGCCATACAAAATTGGCCACTTAATGTTTTACCTTTTGTAATGAAAGGCGAATCTTTTGGAAGTTTATTCAATGGAACAACACAATCAGTAAATATGCATTGTATACTCACCCCGTCGAACTGTGAGTGGTTTAATGCAATGTTCTATGATGATATTGATCTACGATTAGAAGCTGAATTGAATAACAATTGGAATGCTCAAACAACGCATCCTGTGGTTTATTATGGTGGTGGATGGAATCGTAGAACTATGCGCCATGGAATATCTGTTCCTGACGAGATAAATCTTGTTGATATAGATCTTCTTAAAGTAAAGCTTAAGAATATTCCCGTTGTTGTTATTACACCTTATTTTGATTATGATTATGATTCTGATCCTGATTCTGGTTCATGGCTTCAATTTAGAGTACAATTATGGGGCATGGGAAAAGACTCCGACGAACCATTCAGAATATATATACCTCATGGAAACGGCCTTAAATATTCAAAAAGAATTTTTTCTTATGATTACAATAAAGATATAAAAGATGGAATATCAAGCGATTTCATCAATACAACCATTGAGGAATTCGTTCCATATCTTGAAAGTCTGATTGGCTTTATTGCTGATAAATATTTTTGGGGAGTATATTCTTTGCCCCCAAGACTTCCAGAACTTCTTGAAAAGGCAACAAGTAATATTAACATATATAATAATCAATATATAGCTTTTGCTCAAGATAAATTATGTTTAAACAAGATACCCACACTTAAAGATTTCCATAGTTATATCGAATACATTAAGTCAATTAAAAATTATGTGGATCAAAAGCAAATAGAAGATATAAAAAAACAGTTGCTAAAAGTCTTTCATGAAACATATATTCCATCACAAAATGAAACCGTCAATACTAGATCATATGAAGATGTCGTAACATATGTTAATGCAGAACAGCAAAAAGAGGAGTTGTATGAGTGGAGTGATCAAAAAATAATAAATAATGAATATGTTGATTTTATCAATATTGACAGACTAGATATTTCAACATATATAGATGAATTTCGAAACTATATAGATGGTCATGGTGATAGATTCAATCTCAATAGCATATCTTTATATATAAAGCATGAGGGCTATAAACTATTTGAATTGCTTGTTTATGATGCAGATGGGAAAAAGTATTTAAACACAAAGGATGGTTTTAGTTATAAAATAACAACTAATCGACCTCTTCATTTTAGGAAGATAAAATACATTTTCAAGAATAATGACCCAGGGGTTATTATATGTAGGTATGATCGACTAGATAAATTACAGAATGAATTAACAGAAGAAGAAACTTTAATATTTTGATTATGAATTGGAATTATCTGATAATCGGATCAATCATTGCAGCAGGAGGTGCGGCTATTGCTATTTATCGGAAAAGCAAAATTGGCAAAATGACTTTTACAGACTATTGTTCTAGTTGTGAAAATGCCGCCACATCTGAAATCGTCAATTCTGACGATGTAGTTAAAACAATTTTGGTTTTGGCCAAAGTGGATGAAAACAGAATTGCGCCATTTCTTTACCGTAGTTATAAAGATGGTAAAATAAGAAAGAAACGTATAGGCTATAAGACCTACCTATTCAGTTTATGTCCAGAAGATGTTCAAGAGTCTATCAATAAAGGTGAATACATTATAAAACGTTATTAACATGGGATATACATTCATTGAAAAAGACAAGCCAGAGGATTCTACTAAAAAAGGTGGATCAAAGACTTCATTTGTAGCAATTGAACCAGAATGGACTTTGGATCAAATAGTTTTCCAAGATTCTTTAAAAGAACAACTTGCCGATATTGTATCGTTTTGTAAAAACAAAGACCAAATCATAAACGATTGGGAATTGTATAGATTTATGAAAGGGAAAGGTTGTATAGGAATTAACCTATGGGGAATTCCAGGAACTGGTAAAAGTATTGCGGCAGAAGCGATAGCAGCATCATTAGGGATGAAGCTAATTCAAGCATCATATTCTTCATTAATGGATAGTTTACAAGGTAATACAGAAAAGAATATATCTGCACTTTTTGAAACAGCTGTTAATGAAAACTGTGTAATACTATTTGACGAAGCAGATGGACTTCTTAGTGCTCGCAAAACAGGAGGAGCTAATTCTGAGACATCCAATATGATAAAATCTCATCTACTCAACATATTAGATCGAAGTACAGCAATAGTTGTGTTTACTACTAATTTTTTCAAAAGTTATGATCGGGCTTTCGTAAGAAGAATACTTTGGAATATTGAAGTTCCTGCACCAGGCCTTCATGAAATGACGAAAATATGGCAATTACATCTAGGGAAAAATGTTCCTAAAGAGATATCATACAGGGAACTTTCAGAATTAGCAATTGACCTTTCAAAAGAAAAATCTTTAAATATAACTGGTGGTGATATAAGAAAATTGACCCTTATGTTCTGTACTCAATTAACATCTGGAAGATACCCTGCTATCACGAAGGAAGTAGCGAATATGGTACTAACTAAGTATTTGAATGACTTACAAGAGGCTAATCCTGTAAAAAAACAAGAGGAAGAAGTCAATCCTAAAGATATTTCGGAAAAGGTTAAAAACGAATTAAATAAAAATTAAAGATTATGGGCGTTTTTATTATTGTTGCAGCCATACTTGCGCTTGCTGCATATATCTTTCAACAAATTTGGAAGTTTGCATTAAAATTTTTCTATTATGCCTTATTAGGAGCAATTGAAATCGTAAAAAAGATTATAGTTGCTACCAGGAGACTTGGAAAGGTAATGTTTATACTTTACAAACGTCACCAAAATGGTAAAGTTTACAAGGTTAAATACGAAGAAGAAGAGGTTAACGAGGATGATATTCCAGAAGGACTTAAGAATGAATTGGAATATCACGAAGAAGTTATTGTAAAAAAAGGAGATATTGACCCATCAGAATTTTAGAAGAGTATGTTAGATTTACTATATTATTTAGGAGCAGCTGCAATAGGTGGCGTTGCAGGATATTTCATCGGTAAAGCACTGTCTAAATATTGGGAAAGTGCTAAAAGCTGGTTTGAACAAGTCTGGAAAGGAATCAAACGTGCAACAAGAGCTGTAGGTATCTTAATTAGGCAAGGCAATCGACTATTTAAAAGATTTGTTACTCTACTGAAAAATGATGAAGTTGAAGAGTATTATGACGAGTCTGATGAAGGCGTTGAAATTGAATGGGATAGTCTTACCGACGAGGCAAAAAAAGCATTGGAAGAAGATGAATACATTCTTGTTGCATGTTATCAGTAAACGAATTAATTACATTAATATCAAATAATTATGAGCGAATTATTTTCATTTATAAAAGAAATATTTGAAGTAGTGGCTGATTGTTATAAATATGCAGAGCTAGACTTCTACAAGTTAAAATCTGAAGTGGTATCCCAACTTGATAAGGCCAAGAATAGAGGTTATGGGATGCCTGATTATGGTTCTCTTTCTATTAAGGTTAAGAGTAGAATAGAAACGAGTGTTTTGATTGAAACCTATTATAATAAGGGCAATGGGAAATATCAAAAATTTAAAAAGACTCTTGATCTCGGAGAATTGACGAATATTCCAAGCGTTGTTAAGAGTAGATTAGATAGAACAGGTGAGGTTGATATTAAACTATCCGACTTTAACAATCTTTATTCTTTGAATGAAAGAGATATAATTAATACAGTTGACTTCAAGAATCTCTACAATTTTACACTTAAGAATGCTAAAGGGATTCCTGTAAAAAAGGAACTTCACATTACTGATGAGCTCTTCTATTATAAAGTCGTTCTTGTTTATGTCTATGAAAATGAACCCAAAGAAATTCGTATCAAATATTTCGGGAACATTAAAGACATCCCCGTAGAGGTTATTGAGAAGATAGCTTCAAATGAAGACAAATCATGTTTTCTTGATGTTACAAATACCAATATTTAAATTTGACTAATATGAAACGATTTAAAAATTTACTATCTACAATGTTCGTCGCATTAGTGTGATTTTCAAGTCAACCTATAATGGCTCAAAGTTGGGTGAAAGTTGGTAAAGTTGTTAGCAAACAAGCAGCAAAAGCAATAAAGCATAACGGCTCAAAACAACAAAATTAACTCGCCCTATTCAAAATCAGCTACTACAACTAGAGGTGTTAGTAAATCAGCAGTAGCTGGATCTCAAGATATCAAAATACAATACAGTTCTTGTCTGGGTATGATTATAAAATTATAAGACGATACTAATTGAAACACCGTTTTTATTCTTAATCATATGCCACTTATACTAAAGAAATGCAAAGAGTATTAAGATAGAATACTTTGAGCTTGAATATCCTAAGTCTATTAAAAAAGAAGTTGGGGAAAAGTTGTCTTCACATGCTAAAAAAATCATAAAAGAATAACGCATTCTATTACCTATCTATGGGTAATAAAGAAGATTTTTAATATGCTAACATTCGGACCAAAAGTAACGCAGACAGATTTCGACTATAATATCTTCCAAGGTCAGGAGCCAATTTGTGCTATTCGTAGCCAAGAGATGATATTACGAGATTTCGGAATTCAGATTCCCAAGGAGGAATTAACTGCATATGCAACAGAGCAAGGCTGGTATCATGGTAATGGTACCAAACCAAGCGATGTTGGAAACCTATTAGAGACATGTAATATCGGAACACATTCTCAGCATTGTGATTCAGTATATGACCTTATCAATGAACTAAAGGATGGTCATAGAGTTATTGTCGGTGTTGATGCACATGAACTTTGGGCCGAACCAGGCTCAGCAGAATATGAGTATTATCGTAATCTGACTAATGCTGACCATGCCTTAATCGTTACAAGTGTCAATATTGACCCTCTAAACCCTGAGAATTCTACAGTTGTATTAACAGATCCAGGTAATGGTTCTATTATGGAATATGACTTTGAAAAGTTTGCTCACTCATGGAAGGATTCTAAATATTTCATGATGGCAACAGATGAAGCTGCACCTTATCAGTATGATGCAGAAAATCATTGTATGCAAATATCAAATTTTGCAACAGATTTCTCGGTTCAAGAATTCCCATTTCACAATGAGTTTACCGATATCTGGCAAGTAGATGATTTAGGGTATGTCCCCTACTATTCAAATGGGCATCTGCTAAGCATAACAGATGATTTATCATACGATGATTTCAATTATGCATTCAATAGTGATAGTTTTGAGACATTAGATGATTCTTTTAATATAGACGATATAGATGACAGTTGGTCTCATGTAGAATTCACTGATAATAAAATCGTTACAGACATACAACCTATGGATAATCTTTTTGATTATAGCTCAGAAAGCATGATTGACGATATGTCCTTAAGTTGTGATAGTTAAAACAATTGTTTAATAAAAGAACTATTTAATATGAACATGGATGAAATGATACCATTAGAGGACGGCATGGAAAATCCAATCTATGAAGATACAACTGATGTTTTGGGTTCTAGTAGCCACAGTCCTTTCAGTTCCGGATTTGATGATGAACATCCAATTCCATCATACGAAGAGCTACGAAATGCCGGATTTAGTGATTACTTAGCTCATAATATATCAGAAGGGGGATGTCATTCTTACTCTGAACGCGAACTTTTTCATGTATTATATGAGTCAGACGACCCTGTATCAGCTTACAATGACATGATGAACGGAAAAGCCCAAGCTGTCATAATTAAAGCCGACATGATTGCTGATAATATTGAGAACAGTGGATTATTAGGAACATCTATTGAGGAAGAGATGAGTAACGTTGACGATCCTTATAATAACCCTAGTTCACAAACGACAGAAGAAGCCCCCCAATTAGGCCTATCTGATTGTTGGCCCGCTTGCAAGGCCATAACCGGAGATGTTTCCAATAATGCAAATTTTGGATTCCATGCTTAATGAGCAGACAATGGTTAAAGTAGAATCGTATGCATACATTCTCCACTACATCGGGTAAACTTCTATGGTACGAGGTTAAAGACAATAGGATATATCTTTGGTCTTTAGATAAAGAACAACAGGTATTTCCTATTGTTCATTTTACTGCTCCTTTGACCCTTGATTCTTCTAAGATAGCAAAATTCACCATCGAGATGACTCAGCAATGTAATCTAAGATGTTCATATTGTTGTTTTTCGGGAGATTACCGAAATCTGAGAGCTCATAATGAAAAAGAAATATCTTACGAGACATTAAGAAGTGTAGTAGAATTTATAAAAAAACATGCAGACAAGGAAGCATCAGAAATTACTGTTTGCTTCTATGGTGGCGAAGCTTTATTGGCAAGAAAGAAAATAAATTGGATTATTTCAGAGCTTAAAAAAGAGTTTGCTGAAAAAATAAGATTCTCGCTTTCAACAAATGGTTTAGCCCTAACTGAAACTGTCGTTGATTGGATATGTACATTCAATAAATTTCTTGTCAATGTTACGCTAGATGGGAATAAGTTTATGCACGATAAGCATAGGAGAACAACATCAGGAAATGGATCTTATGATGTTATCATAAAGAATTTAGAACTTTTCAAGACAAAATATCCAGAAATTTACCAGAATCAAGTGCGGTTTCTGTCCACGATATATTCGTGGAATGATGTCATACATCTTGATGAAGTGTGGGATAATGAACCTGGATTAAAAGGCCATTACCCAATACACATATCTCATATTATCCCTAATTTTTCTGACCAATCGCGTACATACGATACATGGGAAATAAAAGATAAATTCTATCAAAAGGCTTTCTATGCATACCAAACAGGCAAAAAGGGAATCCTTGCCGGATGCTTTCAGGAATTGATAGATATAGTTGATAATCGGAACTATCTGAAGCTACCTAATGAATTGAAAATAGAGACTTGCTTTCAAAAGCTTTTCTCTTGTTTTATAAACGTTGACGGAGATTTATATGCCTGTGAAAAGTTCAGTGGTAACTTAAAGATGGGTAACATAAAAGATGGCATCAATTCAGAGCTCTCATACACTCTACTGAATCAATTTACGAATAGAAAGAATAGGCTTTGTTCTTCTTGTTGGGCTCAACGTTTCTGCCGGATGTGTATAACTAATCTGAATTACACTGATGAAGAAATTAAAGCTATGTGTAAGATGGAAAGAGACACCATTGACTTGGCCTTAAAATACTCTTGTGAGCTAAAAGATTGGGAACAAGGTAATATAACATTAAAAACAAATATTTATGGCACTATTGGAAATTAGCGAAACCGACCCTCTTTATATAATAATAGCAGTAGTAGTAATATTGCTATTTTGGGGGCTTTTTAAAATGATTGGCAAAAAGAATAAGTAGCACTTCCCTTAGAACAATGATAGCCATCGTCCTGCAACAAATATCCGTTCCGAACAAATGGAGGCAAGCTTGTTTGGCTATCAACTCAACGGTTACATTGCTATAAACGAATCAATGTTTGAACTGCCTGGTACGAATCCTGCGATATTGGATAAAATACTTGAAACTTTAATTCACGAAGGCCTTCACGCATATCAACACTATAATGTTGAGGAACACATAGTTCACCAATCAGAAGCACAAGTGCATGAACTATCTTGCTGCACTATTGACAATGGATTGGTTGATAAAAGAACCGGAAATAGCAAAGCCAATAGTGGAAGGATTCTTAATAATATAAGAAAAATAATCAAGAAAGATTAGAATAAACCGACTCTTTTAGTTCATCATTACCAAATGATTTAGTTACTATACAAGCCTATAATAGTTAAATTTCGTTTTATCTGCAAGAAAAATAAAAATTCAGCCTCTATATAAGAAACAGTTAAAATGAAATTATTATGAAAAAGCAAAGCCTCATCAACTACCCTCTATTATGGGAAAAGCTTGGCGACTATGCCAGAAAAGCAGGAAGAGTAAGTGCACGCCCTTTACTCCTATTGTATTATGTAATGAAAAGCCCAGATACTCCCAAATCAGACAAGCTACTCATTGCATCTGCAATCTCCTATTTAGTGTTCCCCATTGATTTAATTTCGGCTAAACGCCTACCCATCATCGGCTGGATAGACGAAGTAGTATCACTAACCATTGCCTATCAAAAGGTGTGCAAATACATTACCCCTGAAATTGAATCGGAAGTAAATAACATTTTGGAACGATGGTTCCCCGAATGTAAATATGAACTAATATCGTAGGACTCTATAATAGAAAGGAAACAATCATGGAAACAACAGCACTAAAACCCTTAAGAATGCACCTACAAGAATTCCTGGAAAGCGTTGGTGCAGATTTTCAATGTGACGAAGAAAACCACTTCTATACATTTGGCATGACAAGCAACGGCATGAACATAAGAGCCTTCATTCTGTACAACGAAGAAAACGACTGGATGAGATGCCACATGCCTATGCCGATCAAAGTTCCGGAAGAGAAAAGAACCGCCGCCATACTTCTTCTGAACAAGATGAACAATGAAGCTCCCGGAATATGCCTCAACATGGACGAAGAAGACGGAGAAATCGTATCTACGATGATGGTCAATACAGACAACGGTGCTATCAACTACTCGATTCTGAATGCAATGATACACACTTGTTATAACGCAATCGATGCTTGCATACCCCGTATAATGCGGCTAATATATCAACAACCGGAGGATATGTTATTACAAATCTCAAGCAAACAAATCAATAACAGCATAGCAAACTGACAATAAAAAGATATAATAGTATGGACGAGAAAATACAAAAAGACAGAATACGCGGCTCATTGATAGGTGGAGCCATAGGTGATGCTTTAGGCTATCCTGTAGAGTTTATAGACTCGTATGCAGGTATTCAAAGGAAATATGGGAACGCAGGAATTACCCGTCTGGATACCGGACAATGGTGGAAGGGCGAAGACTGTTCCACCGGAAAGGCTTGGGTTTCTGATGATACACAAATGACACTGTTTACAGCCTGTGGCATTCTGAATGCAAAAGAAAAAGAAAATGCTCTCATTCCTAATATTTGTGAAGCTTATATAGAGTGGTATTATACGCAATCAGGCAGGAGAAACAAGCGTTTTAAGGAATGTTGGATCGGGGATATTCCGGAACTGAATCAACGCAGAGCCCCCGGTAATACCTGCCTCACTGCCCTTTCTGAGATTATTGCCGGGAGGGATTCTCATAATAACAGTAAAGGGTGTGGTGGCGTTATGCGTATCGCCCCTATCCCTTTATACGGTGTAGCCCAAGGACGAATATCAGATATAGATGCTCTTGACCGCCTTGCCGCAGATGCAGCAAGACTTACTCACCAGCATCCGTTAGGTTTTATTCCGGCAGCCTTTACCGCCCATATCATTTATCGTCTGGCTACCGACGAGCATCCGGAGAAGGAGACATTCAGAAACTACATTCAGGAAGGGTTGGAATCCACGCAACGAATGTTCGCCAACCATGCCGAAGAAGTAGAGAAATTTGTTTCCTTGATAAAGAAAGCGGTCCTTTTGTCGGATATCCCGACAGATGATGTACGTGCCATCGAAGATGAGTTGGGTGGCGGATGGGTAGCTGAAGAAACCGTCGCCATAGCCATCTACTGTGCTTTGACCTATTTTGAGAACTTCGAAAGAGCTATGATTGCGGCTGTAAATCATGCAGGTGACAGTGATTCTACAGGTGCTGTGACCGGTAACTTGTTAGGTGCTGCCATCGGTTACGATGCAATACCACAATTCTACAAAGACGACTTGGAATTGCATGATGTGATATTGCATATCGCTGATGACCTGTATCTCGGTAAAACAACATCCTACCGGAAGTAAGATAAATATCGATAGCTATTTTAGGATGGTTGAATTTAAACATATAAACTTATGACAAATACATGGAATGCTGAAATATGGAAAAAAGAATTCCTACTTGCTTCACAAAACAAGGATAGGAACCAACTACGCAAGCTACGTGCGGAAGTATTTCAAGATACAGTCACACGCATAAGTAACAGTGGATATATTTCAGCAGGCAAAACCATACAGATTGCAGGCGAAGCTTCGATGATACACCACACTAAATTCTATTGTGAGCAGATATCATCAGCCAATACTCAGGCGGAAATGCAAACCATCGTTCATACCATAAATGGCGATACATTGGTTGTTGCCAAGTCACTATTGGATGAAGGTCTTCATCCCGCTGTACTGAATATGGCAAGCCGACAAAATCCGGGTGGTGGCGTATATAGCGGTGCAGGAGCCCAAGAAGAAAACCTGTTCCGTCGTACTAATCTTTTTCGTTCGCTATTTCAGTTTGCACCTTATGCCGAGGAGTATGGGTTGGACAAATCAACCGACCAATATCCTCTCGACCGTAATTGGGGCGGCATTTATACTCCTCAAGCCTGCGTGTTTCGTGGAACGGAAACTGATGGTTATCCTTTGCTTGAAGAACCGTATTACCTTGACTTCATAGCCGTCCCCGCCATCAATCGTCCGGAACTGGGTACGGACGGATTGATTGTACCGTATCTTGTGGATGCCACGAAGAACAAGATGCGTACTATCTTCCGCATTGCACTTGCCAACAATAATGATTCCCTCGTGCTTGGAGCTATGGGATGTGGAGCATTCCGTAATCCACCTGCCCACGTCGCCCGAATATTCCACGAAGTAATGGATGAAGCGGAGTTCAAGAATCGGTTCAAGAAAATAGTTTTTGCAATTCTTGACGATCACAATACCGGGCATAAGCATAATCCAAACGGGAATCTCCAACCCTTTGAAAAAGAATTTCAAAATTACAATAAGAATGAAGAAGAGGCACAAGAAAAATACTTTTATGGCAGAATATAGAATTATTGATGGAAAATACTTTTTCAGTTATGATGCCAGTGGCGGTTCATGTTTTGGTAGCTATCCGGATCCGACGTATATCATTAAAGATATTGATGCTAAGATTCTACTTACCGCTCTTGGTATTAAGAATGAAAACGGTCTGAAATGGGCTCTTGACAGATTGCCTCATGCGGATAATGATATTATCCGATTAAAAGAATTCTGCGATAAAAATAATATTTCCTATCACTATGAAATGGAGGATTAAAAATGAAACGAGCAATTATTTTGTTTTGGCATGGACTGACCGGTATTCTGACCGGCATTGCCAATTGGATTACAGAAGTCTTGGGAATGAAAGATGACTCAAGGTATGGAAAACTCTTGCGTCGCATCGTCGGCACCTGCTTCACCTTATTCGTTATTTTATGCACTGTTGCTGCAAGCTGCAGCTTTTTTGAAACATTATGTAGCCGCTACGACATTACATTTACCGACACTACGGAAGATGTCTATACACAATATCTTTCACGCAACGCAACTTTTTGCCGTTCAGGCTACCATGGAAAGGGATATGTCATCGACCGAGATGGTAACAAGACACTGAAAGATATTCTGTGGATAGCAAAACCTTTGGGAGACGATTCGTTAATATGCTACAGCGATGGCAAACGGCGTGGATACTTCAACAAGTTCACCGGCAAAACAGTCATAAAGCCTCAATACAACCACGCATGGATATTCTCTGATGGTTTGGCTTCAGTTGATGATAATGGTTGGATAAAATTTATCGATCCGACCGGTAAAGTGATTATCGACAATCATCAACCCTATATTCCGGGTATGGAGGGATATGTGTTCCATAATGGATTTTGTGTGGTACATAATGAATGTAGAAACAGGGTAGGGCTGATAGATCCAACCGGCAAGTGGATTTTAGAACCGCAATATTTTTCTATCCGGCAATATGACACACTGCTGGTAATAAATAACGGCATAGAAGAAACAGTGATGGACACTAAGTTAAATACTATCATTCCTTACACCAAAGCAAGTTATTGGATTTATGACGGTATTATCTTCGGCACGATGCAAGATCACACTATGCGTCAATATGATCTGCAAGGCAATCTCATCGATGACTTCTACATCAGCAATGTAGAGAAAATCACCTATCCGACAAATGAATTACGCTATAGCACCACAAAAAACTACGATGATAATGGCAAAGTAATAAGTGAAACGGAAGATAATGAACCAACCCATGTGCAGGCAATCACCGGATGTATGTGCTATCAGGCAGAACAGGGGTGGTACGGCCTGATGTCACCGGATGGTCAAATCATCACACCGCCTTCATATAGCGTCATCACCGCTGTAAGTGCAGATCTATATCTCTGCGAATCTCAGGATGGTTACGGTGTGCTACTGAATGGCAAAGGAGAGCGGGTAAAATAACAATATCATTCATAAAGACTATGGAACAAGATTACGAAAAACTGATAAAAGAACGTGTGGAAAATCTTTTCCACACGATGGAGCAACGAGTCACTCCAAAAGAGATGGAACAAATCAAGGCAGCTTATCAACTGGCTTATGAAGCTCACAAGGGGCAGACGCGCAAAACAGGAGAACCGTATATCATTCATCCGATTGCAGTAGCCCGTATCGTTGCAGAAGAACTTATGCTGGGAGCAAACCCCGTGATTGCCGCCTTTCTGCACGATGTGGTAGAAGACACACCACATACTGTAGAAGACATAGAAAAACTATTCGGTGAAGATGTCGCTTTCTTAGTGCGTGTGGTAACCAAACAGAAGAAAGAACACTACGAGATGTCCAAACAACTGGATAATTTCAAACAGATGCTCGATTCTGTACATTATGACATACGTGCCATCCTGATAAAGTTAGCGGACCGCCTGCATAATATGCGCACGCTCAACAGCATGAAACCTGACAAGCAAATGAAGATAGCAGGTGAAACAGATTATTTCTATGCCCCTTTAGCCAATCGCTTAGGCTTGTACGAGATAAAAACAGAACTGGAGAATCTCAGTTTCCGCTTCCGTTGTCCACATGAATATGCACAGTTCGTGGAGCTGCTTCAACAAGACAAAACTGATAATTATTCCGATCTGAAAGCTTTCACAGATAAGATAGGAAATATTCTTCAAAAGCATAATATTCAAGCAAAGATAGAAGTACAATATAGAATGCCCTACAGCCTGTGGCGTAAAATAAATCTATCCCATAAGGATTTCAAGCATCTGGACCACAGGCATTTCATCCAGATCGTTTTTCCCGATGACATAGAAGCATCAGAAAAGAACGTATGCCTGAGAATCTACTCGCTATTGACAGATACATTCAAAGAAAAGCCGGGCAGTATTGCCAATTATGTGGATTCTCCTAAAGAAAACGGCTATCAAAGTTTCCATGTAAAGTTACTGTCCGAATACGGTGCGTGGGAAGAAATACATATCAGCAGCGAACGAATGATCTATAATTCGCAGTTCGGTTGTGTAGCCAGCCGTTCAGAAAATAATGTCAAAAAGTGGATAGAAAAGTTCAAATTCGTCTTACAAGATATTGCTTATCACAGTCAAGATGGTTGGTTCATTGAAAATGTCGTTTCATCTTTTTATAATGATGATATTATGGTCTTTACTCCCAAGGGGCAAGCGGTAATTCTACCACAACATGCCACGGCTTTGGACTTCGCCTTTGAAATACACAGCCGGTTAGGAGAACATGCCCAGTACGCCCGCATCAATGGAAAATTATGCTCTATCAAAACCGTACTTCATCGTGGGGATTGTATCGAAATCGGAGCTAATGAACAGACACATCCACAGCCGGATTGGATTAATCACGTCTTAACATACAAGGCCAAACGCTATTTGCGCACTTATCTGTATCGGATGAAAAAAATACCATATCAACGTTGCCCCTACTGTCATCCACTTCCGGGAGATGAAGTTATCGGATTTACAGAAAATGACAAATCAGTAACCATTCATAAACGTGATTGTCCCACAGCTATCCGTTTGGCTTCACAGAAGGGTGATTCTATTGTATCTATCGAATTCAAAGAAGACAGTGATATCCTGTATCCGGTACGAATTCATATCAGGGCAATAGACCGCTATCATCTGTTAAGTGACCTGATCGACTGTATCACCAATAAACTAAAACTTTCCATTGAAAGTTTGCACACCACTACAACAGACGAAATAGTAGACTGCTTCATAAATTTTTCTGTCCACTCATTCAATGAGTTACAGATCGTTATCAGCCACGTCAACCGCATAGAGGGAGTGGATGAAGTACAAAGAGAAGAGCTGAAATAGGTTATGCATTTAAATAAGTATCAAAAACATCATTAAAAGTAAAAAACATGAAAACAAAAATCTTTAATCTTATCATTCTGGACGAAAGTGGCTCCATGGAAAGCATCAAACAACAAGCCATCACCGGAGTAAATGAAACCATACAGACAATTCGTAATGCGCAAAAACAGCATGAAGAACAAGAACATTATGTATCACTCGTTTCGTTCAACAGTAGTTCCGTGAAAAACATCTACGACTGCAAGCAGGCAAACCAAGTGGAAGAGTTGACGGACAAACTGTATATACCTGACTGTTGCACCCCTCTCTATGACGCTATGGGCTTATCACTGAATAAACTTCGCAAAAGTATTACAGAAGAGGATAAAGTATTAGTTACCATTATTACAGACGGTTATGAGAACGCCTCTCAAGAATACAGTGGAGAAGCTATCAAAGCTTTAGTTGATAGTTTGAGAAGCAAAGGCTGGGTATTTACCTATATCGGAGCCAATCAAGATGTAGAAAAGGTAGCTGCTACTATCTCCGTGACCAATGTAATGAGTTTTCAAACTTCAGTAGAGGGAACGAAAGAAATGTTTGAAAAAGAAAAGAAATCACGTAAACGCTGGTTTGAAAAAGTTGCAAATGGATGCACGAATCTGGCAGAGAACTTTTTTGATGATGAAGAAAATAAATAAGTCTTCCTCTCATTAAGAGCCTGTTTAAATTTTCCTCATAAAAGTTTAATCAGCTCTTTTTGAGTCCCTCTTGCAATCACTCCAAAATCAGAAGGACAACGAAGAATAAAGTGGCGCAAAGAAAATAGTTTTCCCCTATTAATCCTGTCTTCGAACCACATATTTCCGTATTATATTCATTTAACCTGCTTTTCTGCAACTTAATATTTGCATATAGCAAATAAGTATTTTAACTTTGCAACAACAAATATAAGTAATCATTAACAGTAACCCACAATTTACGAAGCACAATGAGAAAGCTTTTACTTCTGGGGA
This sequence comes from Bacteroides sp. Phil13, assembly GCF_001940965.1. Taxonomy (NCBI): domain Bacteria; kingdom Pseudomonadati; phylum Bacteroidota; class Bacteroidia; order Bacteroidales; family Bacteroidaceae; genus Bacteroides; species Bacteroides sp. Phil13. Next base: position 145,715 of record NZ_MSHA01000072.1, read on the forward strand.
TTTGCATCTCTTTTCTTCTCCCCACAGCCATGCAAGCGCAGTACATGCGCTCATCTTACTTTATGGACGGTAGCAGTACCCGTATGCAACTAAACCCCGCAGCGCAGCCCAAGCGTGGCTATATCAATCTACCCGTTATCGGGTCATTGACCGCCGAAGTATCATCCAATGCATTGGGCATCCAGGATGTTATCGACGTCTTCGACTCCGACGGAGAGTTTTATAACAATGACAAGTTCTACAACCGCCTGAAGGGAATGAATGAGCTGAACATCAATCTTAATACGGATGTCATCTCTTTCGGATTCTATAGAGGCAAAGGATTCTGGTCATTCAATGTAGGAGCACGTGTAGATGTGGATGCAACTATTCCTAAAACCATGTTCGAATATCTGCGTGCCATAGATACAGAAGATTTTACTTGGGGAAGTAGCAGAACCTTTAATATCCAGAATGAGAAATTGCGTCTGAACTCTTATATAGAGGTGGGGGCAGGTTATTCACGTGCCATAAACGACCGTCTGACCATAGGTGGTAAAGCCAAACTATTGTTAGGTGCCGGAAACCTGAATTTAAAAATCAACCAACTTTATATATCAGGCAAAGAGGCAGGATTAGACTCCGAATTCCAGCTAAAATCAGATGCCTATCTGGAAGCCTCTGCTAAAGGTCTGGACTTGGAAGAAGAAAATGGATACATCACAGATCTGGACTACAATAATTTCGGTATCAGTGGATACGGAGCAGGCTTAGATCTGGGAGCAAGCTATCAAGTGATGAAGAACCTTACGTTCTCTGCTGCCATCCTCGACTTAGGTTTTATCTCTTGGGGTAAATCAAGCACCCAGATAGCCGAATCAAACAAAGATATCGCTATTGATAAAGATAATTACAGTGAATCTACTGATGTACTGGACTTTGAATTGTACGGTTTGCAGAAGAAGGAGAATAAATCCCGCACCACTTCCTTATCCCCGACCATGGTTTTAGGAGGAGAATACGGATTCCTGAATAATAAACTGGGAGTAGGATTATTATCAACTACCCGCCTCGGTCAGTTAAAGACATATTCCGAATTGACTTTATCCGCCAATTATCGTCCGAACACTTTAATCAACGCTACATTAAGTTACTCCATGCTTCAAGGTGGTGAGACATTCGGCTTTGCCTTCAAGGTAGGTCCTTTGATGCTGGGTACTGACTATATGTTCTTCGGAAATAACTCCAAACATGTAAATGCTTTCATCGGACTTTCTATTCCTTTGGGAAAGAAGAAGATATAAGAGCTACGAAGCTACGAGCTACAAGTTACGAGTGCCTTTCGGAATGAAAGCCAGCCACTTGTAGCTCGTAGCTTGTAGCTTTGTAACTATTTTATCGTCACCATCGTCGCTCCGAAACCATATTCCTGGAAAGAAGCATCCTGATGCCGGAAATTCGGATATTTACGTTTCAGTTCTTCCAGTAATGCTTTGCGCAACACACCATCACCCTTACCGTGAATAAAAACAATGCGCTGTTCACGTTTATTCTTATATTGCTCCAGAACTTCTCGGAATTTGTCCAACTGGTAATTCAATATTTCACTGTTACTCATTCCTTTAGTATCGTCCAGCAATTCTCCGATATGTAAATCAATCTCGATGATACCATTTTGTCCACCGCGCTTCACAATTGGCTGAGACTTTGGTTTATCTTCAGTTTTCTTTTGCAGCAAAGCAGATTGTAATTCTTCAGCTGATACATACACTTGTTTGGTGGGAACATCATCTTTCACTATATCATAAATCAAGGCAGGTGTCTCAAAGAATTCTGATTCCTGGAATGTGTGTAATTTATAGAACTTCACCGTATCTATGCGAAGTTCTACACTGACTGCCGGCTTCAAAGCAAAAGAACGATCCTCTTTAAAAGCAATGAACTGTACTGCAACATGTTCACGATCATTCAGTTCCACCTTCTCAAATTCTTCCAGCAGCAACTTCGTATTCGGCTCCACTATTCCATTGGAACGGACATTCCATGCTTTTCCTTCTGCACAGAGGTAAGTGTAATATAGATAGTAATTGCTATCATTCACCAGATAAGATTCGAAAGGAGTAGTACTGACAGCCTTAATATCTTCCGGTACAAAAGCCAGAAAAACATTCAGAATATCTCCACCACGCATTTCCGGCTGACGGTAAACAGAAACCTGCGGTTTGGACAAACGCTGCACTTCACTATTTTCCTGAACCGGGTGAGAAATAGAAGAACGTACCTGCTTCTCCTCCGCTTTCTTCGGAGCTGCCTTCGGCACCGGCCGGGTCATATTATAATCATCCGTATCAATTACTACGCACTCACGCATGGGCATCGGAATATCAAAGCCATCGGCATCTTCCACCAATACAATATCTTTCCCCCTGAATCCTTTCACGATTCCTCCGCCGATTTCATTGAGGAAACGTACTTTATCACCAATTTTCATCATATCATTTACAATTTAGCTATTTACAATTTATGATTGGAGTTGCTTAAACAAACAATCGTTCTACAAAGATACGGTAACTCAATAAAAAAAGATAGAAAAAAGACGATAAATATCCGTACCTTTGCAGCCCGTAAAGAAGTTTATCATGAAAGAAGATCCAAAACATATCCGTATCAGCGAATTCAATTATCCATTACCGGATGAGCGCATTGCCAAATTTCCTCTGCCGATGCGCGATCAGTCCAAACTCCTAGTCTACCGTCACGGCGAAGTTTCCGAAGATCGCTTCACTTCACTTCCATCCTACCTGCCGGCCGGAAGTCTGATGATATTCAATAATACGAAAGTGATACAGGCACGACTGCACTTCCGCAAAGATACCGGTGCTCTGATTGAAGTATTTTGCCTGGAACCCATTGAGCCAAACGACTATGTTCTCAATTTCCAGCAAACCGAACACGCTGCCTGGCTCTGCATGATCGGTAATCTGAAGAAATGGAAAGAAGGCACGCTAAAACGGGAAATGACCGTAAAAGGGCAACCGATAACTCTGACTGCCACTCGTGGTGAATGTCATGGCACCAGCCATTGGGTTGATTTCCGTTGGGATAATCCGGAGATTACTTTTGCTGATATTCTTGAAGTATTCGGAGAACTCCCCATTCCGCCATACCTGAACCGGGATACTCAGGAAAGTGACAAGGAAACCTATCAGACTGTTTATTCTAAAATAAAAGGCTCCGTAGCTGCTCCTACTGCCGGACTACACTTTACCCCCCGTATACTGGATACTCTGAAAGAAAAAGGTATTGATCTCGAAGAACTGACATTGCACGTAGGTGCAGGTACTTTCAAACCCGTTAAAAGTGAAGAGATTGAAGGGCACGAAATGCATACGGAATATATTTCCGTGTCACGCGGAACCATTGAAAAGCTGATAGCACACGATGGAAAAGCAATTGCAGTAGGTACTACTTCGGTAAGAACACTGGAAAGCCTTTACCATATCGGCGTTACTCTACTGAAAAATCCGGATGCCACAGAAGAAGAACTTCACGTCCGCCAATGGCAACCTTATGAAACAGCTGAAGAAGCTGCAAATATCACATCTGTAAAAGCCCTGCAAGCTATACTCGACTATCTGAACCATCACAAGATGGAAACCCTGCACACCAGCACGCAGATCATTATCGCACCGGGATACGACTACAAGATTGTAAGCGCCATGGTCACCAATTTCCATCAACCGCAAAGTACATTGCTATTGCTTGTCTCGGCTTTTGTAAAAGGTAACTGGCGAAAGATATATGACTTCGCATTAGGCCATGACTTCCGTTTTCTGAGTTATGGAGATTCTTCATTATTAATACCGTAAAATTATGAACAGCGATAATAACCAAGAAATGTTTCCTATCGTCGACGAACAGGGAAATATCACAGGTGCCGCTACACGTGGCGAATGCCATAATGGTAGCAAACTCTTGCACCCGGTCATTCACCTTCACGTTTTTAATTCCAAAGGCGAGCTGTATATGCAGAAACGTCCCGAATGGAAAGATATCCAGCCGGGAAAGTGGGATACTTCCGTAGGAGGACATGTAGACCTGGGTGAAAGTGTAGAAATGGCTCTAAAGCGCGAAGTACGCGAAGAACTGGGTATTACTGACTTTACTCCTGAAACCGTCACTCATTATGTCTTTGAATCCGCACGTGAGAAGGAACTCGTCTTTGTACACAAAACCGTATACGACGGTGAGATCACTCCCAGTGACGAACTGGACGGCGGACGATTCTGGGCCATAGAAGAAATTAAAGAGAACCTGGGGAAAGGCATATTCACCCCTAACTTTGAAGGAGAGATTGAAAAAGTACTTTCACTAAAATAAAAGTACCGAAACACTTGACATCGCTTTCTTGATGTTGTATATTTGTATTGTGTTTTTAAATCTACTTCAATTTTAAATTAGCATAAACGGAGAAGCATTGTTTCTCCGTTTTTTTATTTGCCTGCCCATCATTCCGCCCCCAATGCCACAGGTCAACTCCCCTAATACCACAGGTCAGCAACCTCGACGCCACACTTCAACAAGTAAAATGGCTGGCATTTACCCCAGAGACATGTGGCATTTCAGTTACTCACCCCAGCGAAACAGATGATCCATCTGAGGCAGACAGACCGTCTGTCCAAGGCAAACAAACCATGCGTTTGAAGTAAACAGACCGTCTGTTTCGAAAACAGAAATGGGAAGCCGAGGCCTCCCATTTACTAAATATTTATAAATCTGCTCTTGACAACTTTTACTTTGCCAGATCTTCAATCACCTTCATTATCTTCTGACCAATTTCTTCTGCCGCTTCTGCTGTAGACGCTTCACTATACACGCGGATAATCGGCTCGGTGTTACTTTTACGCAAGTGTACCCACTTATCGGCAAAGTCTATTTTCACACCATCGATGTCATTGATTTCTTCATCCTTATAAAGTTCTTTCACCTTAGCCAGAATAGCATCCACATCTGTTTCAGGAGTCAGATCTACGCGATTCTTTGCCATGAAATAAGCAGGATAAGTTGCACGAAGCTCGCTCACCTTCTTGCCCTCATGTGCCAGATGGCTCAGGAACAAGGCAATACCAACCAGCGCATCACGTCCGTAGTGACTTTCCGGATAAATAACTCCACCATTGCCTTCACCACCGATCACGGCACCCACTTCTTTCATTTTAGTAGTAACGTTTACTTCGCCTACGGCAGAAGCAAAATATTCCTTGCCATACTTACGGGTTACATCACGCAAAGCACGTGTAGAACTCAGGTTAGAAACTGTATTACCCGGAGTATGTTTCAACACATAATCGGCTACGCTCACCAGCGTATATTCTTCGCCATACATTTTTCCATCTTCGCAAATCATTGCCAAGCGGTCTACGTCAGGGTCAACTACGAAAGCTACATCAGCCTTGCCACCTTTCATCAGATTCATAATGTCCCCCAGATTCTTTTCAAGCGGTTCGGGATTATGTTGGAAATCACCGGTCGGTTCACAGTAAAGCTTCTCTACATGTTGTACACCCAGTTGTTCCAGTAACTCAGGCAGAATAATACCACCCACAGAGTTCACACAATCAATAGCCACGCAGAAGTTCGCCTTTCTGATAGCTTCTACATCCACCAGACTAAGCGCCAACACACTGTCTATATGTTTTTGATTGTAAGTCAGATCCTTGCGATATGATCCCAGATGATCTACATCAGCAAAGTCAAATTCTTCAGCCTCGGCAATGCGAAGTACTTCGTTACCTTCGGCAGCATTCAGAAATTCGCCGCGTTCATTCAGCAATTTCAGGGCATTCCATTGTTTCGGATTGTGCGAAGCAGTCAGGATAATACCACCACTGGCGCCTTCCATAGTTACGGCCAATTCGGTGGTCGGTGTAGAAGCCAGATCGATGTCCACTACATCCCATCCCATGCCCATCAGGGTACCTACTACTACATTCTTTACCATTTCACCCGAAATACGGGCGTCGCGTCCTACTACAATTTTGTTGCTTTTTACCGTGCACGTTTTGCGAATAAGTGTGGCATACGCTGATGTGAATTTCACAATGTCAAGCGGATTCAAGCCCACACCCGCTCCTCCGCCAATAGTTCCGCGGATTCCAGAGATAGATTTGATTAGAGTCATTAGGTTAATGATTTAAAGATTGTTGGTTATATACTATAATTACCTATAGATTTGGTATTTACGGATATCATAGTAATAAGGGTATACGGACTGCATAGCTGTATTGTGTCCCATCTTTGAAGGAACGATCAGTCTGACGTGTGCCATGTCGCGTACATAAGCCAGTGGTACTAACCAACCGGCAGGAACAGCAGTCGTTTGGTAATAAGAAAGCATCAATCCTTGCGTAAACTGACCGGCAATGGAAGAACTCGTTACCCGATAATTAAATTCATCTACAACTTCCGCAAATCCTAAGTTAGACATTGTCGTATCTCCTTGAATAAGGCCATATTCCATGAAACGTACCAATATTTGGTCGTTCGCTTTTACTGTATCGGCAGGATTTTTAGAGCCTTTATCACGTATTTGCATATATACGCCGCTGGCAAGTTGCACATATTCATTCTTAAGCGTATCCGTAGTCGAGTCGTTTCTGTAAAACTCCGTTTGGGATATAACCTTAATATTATTGTCTTTTATAAATGCTTTGATGGCATCTTTTTCCTCCTCCAGCATTTCTGCATAAGTCTTGGTGTTATCGCAAGCCTGAAAAGCCAGACCACATACCAGCAAAGACAAAAAGAATAATGTAAGTTTCTTCATTATCTGTTATTTAGTAATTCCGTACAAAAGTATTCGATTTCGTTGAAAGTTGAAAGCTCTACGAGGAAAGTTCGTATCTTTTAACCTTTGTGCCCCTCTTTTTTTATCCTTTCGCATTCAATAAAGGCTTAAATTTCTCTAAAGCACGTTCCAGGACTTTCTTTGCTTCCTCCAGCGTACCATAAAATTCACCACCGGAAGCATTCAGATGTCCGCCTCCATTGAAGAATTCAGCAGCTAATTGATTGCAAGGAAATGTACCCACAGAACGCAATGAAACCTTAATCATCGGCTTTTCCGTGTCTTCACGCAGGAAGCAAGAAAAAACCACGTCTTTTATACTCAAAGGAATATTTACAAATCCCTCGCTGTCTCCCCGGATATAATTGAAACGTCCCTGCTCATTTTTTGTCAACGAGATCAAGGCAGAATGATAATCGGGATAAACCTGCATATTTGAAAGCACATATCCCATCAGTCGCAAGCGACTTTCAGAGTAAGTATTATAAACTTTCCGGTAAATATCATCCTTATCGATACCCTTGGAAAGTAATTCACTGATGATAAAATAAATCTCCCGATTATTGGAGTTATAAGTAAATCCACCTGTATCGGTCATCATACCGGTATAGATGCACTCTGCTCCTTCTTTGGTTATTTCATTAAAATACCCCATGCGGCATATCAAGCGGAATACAAGCTCCGAAGTAGAAGAAATATTAGGATGTGAGATTGTGATATCACAAAAATCTTCGGGATACAGATGATGGTCTACCAAAATCTTCTTCCCTTTTGCTGCCTTTATTGCATCCGCCATTGCATCAATACGACTCAAAGCATTGAAATCCAAACAACAGATTATTTCAGCCTCAGCGATCAGTTTATCGGCAAATTCTTTGTAGCGGTCATAGAGTAATACATCTTTGCTACCCGGCATCCATCGCAGAAAGTCGGGAAAAGCATTCGGCACAATGACATTCGCAACTTTATCTTGTGAATTCAGAAAATGCCATAACCCCAATGAAGAGCCTATAGCATCGCCATCCGGCGCTACATGGGCTACAATTACAATTCTTTCTGCATGCCCCATCCATCTAGCAAAACGATCTATTTTGGCCTGCTCTATTACTTTTGTCAACATTTGATTATTTACAGTTAAACGATTTACAACTGAATGATCGGAATGACTTCCAACCTCTATAATTTGAACGGGCAAAAGTACGAAAAAGTTTGGGAGTTGGCAGAAAGTAGCAAAGGTTTTATTTAGTCTTCGTATTCTACTATCATTCAGAGCCCCCTATTTCTCTGAGTTTTTTCACATTCTTCATAACCAGCCAAATTATAAGCAACTGGAATAGTACTATTTCCAACACGGTATATACCAAATTTAAAGTAATATCCTTCTTCGTCATTGCGTCCGATTAGAATCTCTTCGTTATTCACAATATGTTTCTTTCGTTCTTTACCTTCTTGCTGGTAAGACATAGTCACATCCAAAAGCCCAGGTCTAAGAATAGTTTCTTGTTCCTTTCCATATAGAGTCCAGTCTATATTCACTCGGAAAGTTACCCAACACTCTTTCGGGAAAGAGCCGAACGGCATCTTATAAGCTATTGTGGAAGCCTTATAAGTGGAAGTCACGGGACGCATAATCTCTGCCTTGTCCGGATTTGCATTGCAACGGTCGGTTTTGTCCGTCAACCATTTACGGTCCGAATTAGCCTTAATGTAGAAATAACCTTGTGAAAAGCCGAAAGCAAGAGGAGGATATCCGCCTTGTTCAATCAGCCAACCATTAGGATTTCCGGCTTTGTAGACAGTATCTCCTTTAGCATTGATTCTGGCTATTTTATCATGGGCTATATTCTTCTTGAAAATCATCTTTTTTTCCAGTTCAAGAAACTCTTCAACACTAAGTTTCATCACTTTACCGTTAGGATCGGAAACGAGTGTACGGCTCGGCATACCATGCCATTGTGCAAAAATAGTGGATACATCTTTGTCCAAAGCCCGCGGAATATAAACGGAAAATGTATAGCCCATGGATGAACCTTGCGGGCAACTTCCTTTACCGTAATGATATACAGTCTTCATCTTTTGTGCATTGGAGTATTCATTGGCCGGATAATTACGAAAGTCATTGGCCACAGCATAGCAATAGCAAAGTTCAGCACGACCTTTGGTTTCTCCTTTGGCGTAGCCTTCCAAAGTATTGTCTTCCTGTTTCAATTCGAAACGGTAAGAAGGCTTGTTCCCGAAAGGCCGGGAGTAATCCAATTGAATGGTATGGGGTTTATTGGTACCGACGGCTACCCAACGGTTATCAATGACCTGATTTATACGGGCCGAATCGGCCTGTACGTTTACACGTTCTTTTAGGGGTATTAAGTTTTCTGACTGTGCACGGACCGGACTTACAGCAATTAAAGGGAGTAGACAAAGGGGAATTAATACGTGTGTTTTCATTCTCTATTGATATTTAGTTAATTGGCTTGATGATATTATGCATAAATTCACTTTTAGTTTGGCAAAGGTATCATGGGCCTGCGACCATAATTCAGCTTCAAACCCTTCTTATACGCTTCAGAGCCATGCAAATCTTTAATATCCATTTCACCCAGATTTACAAGGATACCGCGCGCCATAAGCCCTGCATCTTCGTTTTCAAGACGCGGCAAGGTTTCAGCGGCTTTTTTCAATTCGGTCAGAAACGGCCAGATATAGTCACGCATTTCGGGATCTAAAGATAGACATTCCAAAGAAGAATACCCTATTTTTCTATCTTTTTCTTGAACCGGAGTAACAAGGCGTGCAATACCTTCTTGAGCTTTGTCCATATAAGCAACAGCATAAGCTGCTTCGGAAGCTATATAAGGATTATCATCTTGCAAAAGTTTCAGCAAAGTTTGTGGAGCAGTCTTGATTTGTTTTTCTCTAGCGAGTTTTGCATACCCCACCACTCCCCAAAATCTTATCTCAGACAAGGGACTGGAAAGTGCTTCCTCCAGCATAGGGAGGGAAGTTACAGTTGCCGTTCCCGCAGTTTCCACAAGTGTATAAAGTTCGTCCAAAGGATATTTCTCCTTGCGCACTTTTTCATAAAGTATGTGTCCAGTGCGTGAATCTGGAAGGAAAAATCCCAAGTCGCCAGTAGTACGGATATGCTCGGATAGTGCTTGACGCATTTTGAACAAGGTTTCCACATATTCGGGAGATGTGGATAAGTCATGCAATTCATCCGGATCTTTTTCAAGATCGAACAACATTTCCGCTGGATGAGCCTCGAAAGTCTGTTTCCAATCCGGATTGGTATTGTGTCCCCCCAACACCAGTTTGTCCCATGCTTTATTGGAAGGCATTCCCCATTGGTAATAATTGCGCAAAGCAAACTGACGATAAGGAATATAACTGCGAATGTACTTGAAGTGTCCATCGGTAACAGCACGTACCGGCATAAAGTGATGTAATTGGTTAGCTGCCAATGCAAACTGCATTGTTCGCTTTTCTCTGCTTGCGAATTTACCGTACAGGGCTCTTCCTTGCATATGTTTGGGAGGTTTTATATCTGAAAGACTAAGTACGGTAGGGCCTAAATCCGTAAAGTTGACTAAACTGTATTCCTTGCCTGTGGCATTGTTGGCCAAATGCTGCCATTTGGGCGGGAAGTACACAATCAGAGGTACTCTCAACCCACTTTCATACAAATATCCCTTTCCGCGTGGAATGCAACCACCATGATCACTGAAAAAGAATATAATCGTATTTTCATCCAGTCCTTTCTCTTTCAGATCTTTCATGAAAAATCCTAGCCAGGTATCCACGTCCTGCACCGCTTCGAGATGACCAGCATAATCGGAACGCACTTCTGGAAGATCGGGAACGTAAGAGGGTAATGAAAGCAATGCCGGGTAAATACCCTCTTGAGTATAATCTCTCCGCCCGTCAGTATGAAAAGTGCGGATACGTCCCATATGCGAAGTTACAGTATTGAATACAGCAAAAAAAGGCTGGTCTTTCCGGCGCTTAGGACTGTTGTAAGAGGCTTTGTTATTACACTCGTCCCAGCAACTTTTGTTGTCAGTGGTAGAATTGTAATGTGTTTTGCTATTGTTTGTGCAATAATAGCCAGCTTCGCGCAACCGTTGTGGAAAGAATATATCAGCAGGTGTATCGTAAGGAACAGGATGAATATCCATTCCGTAAGTGCTTGAATAGCATCCAGTAATGAGCGATGAACGGGCTGCCGAACTTTGAGGAGCAACAGACCAGGCATTCATAAATTGTATACCACGAGCAGCAAGACTGTCTGCATTGGGAGTATGTACTTCCTTATTACCGTAACAACCGAACTCATAAGCACTGGTATCTTCAAAAGTGAGCCAAAGAATATTGGGTCTTTCACCTTTTTTGTCTGCTGCTTCTGTCTGCATGGAGTACAATCCACAAAAAGTGGTATACATTAATAAGGGTAAGTGTTTCATATACTACTAAAGTTTAAGGAATATTTATTTTCTGCTGCTAAAGTAGGGCGTTCGAACTTGACAGACGTATTTTTATGTTTAAAAGTCTGCTAATATTGTTTCAGAAAACAACTTTTCAACAATATTAATACCAATTCAACAATATTATGGGCACCCATAAACATCTATATACAAATATTAGAGAAAAAAGCAATAGTTATTAGCCATAAAGCTGTATTTTTGAGTTTTAAAATCTAATATGAAGAAAATGAAAAACTTGTTTATTATTATGATGTTGTTATATGCATCATTCTTATCAGGACAAATACGGAATATAAATGAAAATCCATTTGATGATGCTTTGCGTAGTGAAGCAGACAAATTATTGACGGAATGGATGGATACCTTTTTGACATATCAATGTAATAATCCGAACCCTGCGCTTAACGGTGGTATTCTGTGCCCTGCATGTGCCCGTATGCATGGACGTATAGGTGATGCCGTACTTCCTCTAATGTATCTGGCAGAAAAAACCGGAAATAATAAATACTTGCACGGTGCCAAACGCCTGATGGCCTGGATGGAGAACGTGCATCGTCCAGACGGTTCTTGGATGAACGATGTACATGTTTCGGATTGGAACGGTACGACAGTCTTTGCTTCCATAGCTCTTTATGAGGCTTTACATTATCATGGTCATTTATTGGATGACTCAACCCGCAATCACTGGAAACAACAATTACTGCAAGCTGGTGAATTCATGATAAATAATCCATTTATTTATAGCCGTAAACGCGAAGGTATGCGAAATATGAATATAAACTATTCTGCGTCGGCAACCTACGCCTTGTATGCTATTGGCGAATTATGTAACCGTCCCGACTTTAAGAAAGAAGCCCAAGAAATAGCAGCCGATCTAAAAAGTTACTTTACGAAAAATGAATGTTTTCTATACGGCGAAGGACCGAATATTAACTCCGCAACCAGAAACGGCTGTTTCCCGACTGACTTACTTTACAATGTGGAAGAATCCTTGCCGAACATGGCATATTATGCTGCGATGGCCAATGATAAGGAACTGTTATCACTCGTAGAGTGCTCCATGAATACCCATTTGGAATTTATGCTACCCGATGGGGCCTGGGACAATAGTTGGGGAACAAGGAACTTTAAATGGACCTATTGGGGAGGACGTACCAGCGACGGTTTTATGGGAGGTTACTATAAATTAGCAGCCCGTCATCCGGAATATTTAGAGGCTATTCAACGGAATATCCAACTATTGAAAAAAGCCACTCATAACGGGCTTCTTTATGGTGGCATGCATTACTTTGCTTCCGGCATTCCCCCTTGTATCCATCACACCTTCGGGCATGCCAAAGCATTGGCATCCTTTCTCGAATTGCCTCCCGTGAAAACTGCCGCTTCCGGAAAACTGCCGCGAGATATTACTTACGGCACAAAGTATTTTAAAGATATCCATACATGGCTTCTATCCTACGGTTCGTGGCGTTCTACGTTCACCGGATATGATGCAGAATATAAGGTAAAAGGAACACATCCTATGGGAGGTGCTCTCTCGTTGTTGTGGCATGCGCAAGCTGGACCCGTTTTTGCCGCAACTATGAATCAATATAAACTGATTGAGGCTCCCAATATGCAGAGCAATACCCGCAAGTATCTGACAGGCGGTACTCCTCGAATCGAATTAATACAAAATGGAGTTGCATATAGCAATCTAGATGATTTAAATACAAGCATTACCTGCCATGAAAGAGAGGAAGCTTGCACATTTACCGTACATACCCATCTGGTTGATATCAACCAACAAGCTCCGCTGCAGGGAGAAGTAGCTATGACAATGAATTATACATATTCAGAACAAGGGGTCAGCATACATCTGGAGCATTGTAATGAACCGATCCGACTTATGTTACCCGTCATTGCCTCACCTGAGGAAAATATTGAATTCTCTTCCCATGAAGTATACATAAGAAAAAATAAAGGAGTAGTATGTATCACTTGTGAATCGGGAGATATGGAGATTGCTTTTACGGACGATGATCAAAGAATTTTTAATCCGGTTCCGGGATTCTCTTTTATACCTTTACAGGTACTACCAGATAAAATGGATAAGAAAATCCATATCAATATCAGTTTTCGCTAGTATTTTATTCGTTTGCTCTGTAACAGACTATAATTATGACTATGAAAATACAATATTTTTTGTTAGCGCTTATAGGAAGCTTATTACCTTATATATTGAACGCCAGCATTATCGAGAATATCCATTTCACCCATATCGGTTTAGTAGATGGATTATCACATAGTACAATTTTTGCAATTAATCAGGATAAAGGCGGAAACTTATGGTTTGCAACATATGATGGTGTAAATAAGTACGATGGCTACAATTTTACAGTTTATCGCCATCAATATATGAATCCTAACAGCATTGCCAGTGATATATCCCGTTGCATTGCCGTTGATGATTCCGACAGGATATGGGTGGGAACCCGTGAGGGTTTGTCGCTTTACAACCGTTACAAGGATGCTTTCTCCAATTATTATTATAAGAAAAGAGGTATGAATGTAGCCGTCACCAGCATAGCTCCAATAAAAGAAGACTGGCTGATGCTGGGCACTGCGGAAGGAGTTCTGCTCTTTGACGCCAAAAGAGGATGCTTTCTAAATGACACTTTGCCCGCTACCCTGCATATGTTAAGACCTACAGTTCTGGTACGTCAGGGAGACCTTATCTATATTGGTGCCGAAAATGGAGTTTATACCTATACCTTGTCAAACGGCATTTTGGATAAATTAGTAGATATGCCTAATTATGTACGAGTACATGCCATCTTATGCCAGATGTTCAACCAAGTATGGATGGCAACTGAGGGAGATGGTTTGTACATGTATGATACTAAATCGAAAGTTCTGAAGAACTATCGTTATGAAGATGGAAAATCCGGTCTGAATTCAAACTATGTACGTTCTCTGGCACTGGATACTGAAAATCGCCTATGGGTGGGAACCTATAGCGGATTGAACATTTATAAAGAAGGAACGGACAGTTTTTCTTCACTTAAAAGCTCGGAGATACAGGAAGGCAGCCTATCTCAGAACTCAGTCCGGAGTATTTTTAAAGATTCGCAAGGCGGTATGTGGTTGGGTACTTATTGGGGCGGACTGAATTACTACCATCCTTTATGCAATCGTTTTCAGTGTATCAAGCATATTCCCTTCTTAAATTCGCTCAGTGATAACGTTGTCAGTTGTATCGTAGAAGATAATGAACATAATTTATGGATTGGAACGAGCGATGGTGGTCTGAATTTCTATGATAACAAATCACAAATATATAAAAGCTATTTGTTCAATTCAGGCACACTCGATGTCCCTTTTAAGGATATCAAAACTGTATATGTAGACGAACTGCACGATAAAGTATATGTAGGAGCCCATGCAGGAGGAATGATGGTGCTGGATAGAAAGTCCGGAAATGTAGAGTACTATAATCGCCAGAACAGCAATATACCAAGTAATAATATTTACTCCATTATCTCTGACGAGAACGGAGGTCTTTGGGTCGTTTCACTGGAATATCTACTGCATTTTGATATAAAGACTCGCCGTTTTAGGATTATTGATAAAAATAAAGACAGACATGAAGTACAGCAATACAATCGCCTGCTGTTTCGTGACTCCAAAAAGCGTTTATGGATAGGAGGTGAAATGGGTATCTCGGTATTTAATCAGATTGGTAACTCCTTACAAAGTAATACGGATTTTCACATATCACCTATACTGAAACAGGCGTTTGCAAATTGTTTTTATGAATCTACTTCAGGCTATGTGTGGGTCGGCACACGTAACGGACTTTTCGCTTTAAAAGAAGGAGATGAAAAGTTGTTGCAATATACAACAGCAGATGGCCTGCCAAGTAATGTTATCTATGGAATTCTGGAAGATGCCTATGGACGCTTATGGATAAGCACCAATCAAGGTTTGAGTTGTATGAACCCGGAAAACGGAAAATTCCGTAATTTTACAATCATGGATGGATTACAAGGGAATCAATTTAATGCAGGTTCTTATTGCCGAAAAGAGAATGGTTACATGCTGTTTGGTGGTGTCAGTGGCATTACGTCATTCCGTCCAGAGACATTGATAGATAACCCTTATGCTCCTAAGCCAGTCATAAATAAACTGTTTGTTTTCAACAAGGAGGTATTGCCGGACGATGAGACCGGCATTTTAAATGAAAGCATTGAATATACGGACCATATAATTCTATCATCTTCCCAGAATTCATTTGCGATCTCCTTTGTCGTATCCAATTATATTGCCGGAAAACATAATACTTTCGCCTACAAATTAGAGGGATATAATGATGAGTGGTATAAACAAAATGACATCAGTCCTGTTTCATATTCCAACCTGCCAGCGGGTAATTATACTTTCCATATAAAAGCAGCGAATAATGACGGCAAGTGGAATGAAGAACCTGCCACACTTCATATCCGTATATTGCCAGTCTGGTATTGCACCTGGTGGGCACTTACTCTATTTGCGCTGTCTTTCATTTTGCTAGTAGCAGGCATTGTCCGTTTTTTCTGGTTACGTAAAAGTATGCAGGCTGAAATCCAGATGGAAAGATTGGACAAAGAGAAGCAGGAAGAAATCAGCCAAATGAAAATCCGCTTTTATGTCAACATCTCACATGAATTGCGCACTCCGCTCACATTAATCGTTGCCCCCTTACAAGAACTTATCAATCACATCAATGGACATTGGGAACAGGCACAACTACAATATATCCAGCGAAATACCAACCGACTGCTCCATCTGGTTAATCAACTGATGGACTACAGGCGGGCGGAATTAGGTATTTTTGAACTCAGGCCTACATACTCCAACGCCTATAAAAGGGTACTGAACTGTTTTATCAATTATGAAAGCCTTGCAAAAAGGAAGGATATAGACTATAATTTCTATACGGAACTACAAGATGAGAAAATGTTGTTTGATGAAAATTATCTAGATCTGATAGTCAATAATCTGCTCTCAAATGCTTTCAAATATACCGAAGTAGGTGAAAGTATAACAGTAAAACTTTGTAAAGAGGACAATAACCTAATATTGCAGGTGGTTGATACCGGTATTGGTATTCCGAAAGAAAAGCAAAAAAAGATTTTCGAGCGTTTCTATCAAGTGGAAAACGGATGCGAAGGCAGCGGCATTGGTCTTTCGTTGGTCCAAAGATTGGTTGAGTTACATCACGGGCGGATTGTCTTACAAAGCGAAGTAGGTAAAGGTTCTACATTTTCCATTTATCTTCCCCAAGATGAATCGGTTTATAAACAGGAAGAATTACAAGGTGGAAAAGGAGATACAGAGGAGCAGCGTGTATATTCTACCAATGCACACGATATCTACATCGGCGACGAAGAAAAAGAAAACGAAGAAGATATCATAGATGCAGAAAAGAGTAAGCGCGGAACCATTCTGATAGTAGAGGATAACAAAGAATTAAGACAATACCTAGTAAATGGGTTGTCTCCCTTATTCTGCCTGCTGGAAGCAGAAAATGGGAAAAAGGCATTAAACATATTGAAAGAACAGGAGGTTGACATTATTATCACAGACGTAATGATGCCTGTCATGGATGGCGTTAAATTGTGTAAACAGGTCAAACAGAATTTACGTACTTGCCATATACCGGTTTATATGTTATCGGCAAAAGTAGACGTGAAATACCAATTGGAAGGTTTACATGTAGGTGCTGATGATTATATCGCTAAACCATTTTCCATAGAAATATTGAAAGCCAAAATACTGAATATGCTGCGTACACGTTACCGCATTTTTGAACATTATTCCAATATGACGGAAGTGGAACCTGAAAAGCTTACAAACAACACTATGGATGAGGAGCTACTACGGAAAGCCATTGCCATCGTTGAGAAGAATATGGATAATGTAGAATTCTCAACAGAACAGTTTGCACGTGAAATGAACATGAGCCGTTCCAACCTCCATCTAAAACTGAAAGCGATAACTGGAAAGTCTGCTATTGATTTTATTCATAAAATACGATTCAACCGGGCATGCCAGTTGCTGAAGGAAGGGAAATATACCGTTGCTGAAATCAGCTTCATGGTAGGTTACAATACGCCTTCTTATTTTGCAGCGCGCTTTAAGAAGTATATAGGTTGCCTACCGACCGAATATGGAAAGAAATGATATTTATAGCTATGAAAGTGCATATTACCATACTTTGGATAACAATCTTATTATTATCTGTATCATGCATGCAGACAGATTTATGTCAATTATCAATATCCAAGGAGAATAGTATTTCGAATGGAGATAAGACTATAGAATTTTTCAAATTGATAAATGAAAATGGGATGTCTGTCAAAGTAACGAATTATGCGGCTTCTTTGACCGATGTGTCTGTCCCTGATAAGCAGGGCAACTTTGAACATGTTGTTTTAGGCTTTGATAGTCTAAAAAATTATCTAGGAAAGCATCCCAAATTCGGCGCTACAATCGGAAGATTTGCCAATAGAATTAGAAATGCCGAATTCAGTCTGAATGGACAGACATATCATTTGGAAAAAAATAATAAAGGTCATTCTATTCATGGGGGAACACATGGATTCAATCGTCAGATATTTGATACAGATACATTCTATACAGTAAAAGATACGGCAATTGTAATATTCAAATATAGAAGTACTCACCAAGAAGGAGGTTTTCCTGGAAATCTGGATATTTCGATAGCTTATAAACTGACTAATCATAATGAAATTATCTTAGAATATACAGCTGTGACCGACAAACCAACAGTGGTAAATTTCACAAATCACAGCTACTTCAATCTGACCGGATGCAAAGCTCCTGTATTGAGCCATATATATATGATTCGGGCAGATTCCATAACTTTGGTAGATTCCATAGGTATCCCTACCGGTGAACTAATGTCCGTAACCGGAACCGAATATGATTATACTTCTGCTCTATCGGCAGAAATGCGGATAAAGAAAATGGGCAAAGGATATGATATCAATTATAAACTGAATAAATCCTCCGACTCTCCGGAATTGGCGGCAATCGTGGTAGAACCTATATCCGGTAGAGTTTTAAAAGCATACACCACAGAACCGGGTATGCAGTTTTATATTCCCAGCTCAAACATGGACTATCTTACCGGACATGGCGGAAGAATATATGGGGAATATTATGGTTTTTGCCTTGAGATGCAACATTTTCCAAATTCTCCCAATATTCCTCAATTTCCGACTACAAGTTTGTTTCCGGGAAATACTTACCGGCAAACCACAGTCTATAAATTTGAAACATTATCAGAATAATATATCCAACCTCAAAAACTTACTGATCATTAAAATAAAAACCTGTGAGAAGGGACATTTTTATCTATGATAAGAGCAAGATATAGAAACTTACTGATTAAACAGCACATCGTCTCAGGATACTTGTGAGGCTGTTTTTACACAAAAATGCTGTGTGGTGAACAATATTAATATAGAAAAAGAGTAAAAGTGGGAGAATCAAAAACAATGCTTTTACACCTTTTCTATCACATGTCGTATGTTTGCCTCGTAAAATTCTAAAATTAAACCTTAGATTTATTTATTATGTATAAATTAAAAGAATTATTTTTAATGTTTATCCTCGCTTTCGTTAGTATGATCACATACGCGCAAAGTCTGACAGTAACCGGTAAAGTACTTGATAGCGAAGGATATGAAGTGATTGGAGGCAGTGTCATCGTTAAAGGTGCTGCTGGTGTTGGAACTGTTACCGATCTAGACGGTAAGTATACTCTAAAGGTAAATGATGCATCTAAAGATGTATTAGTTTTCTCTTACGTAGGTATGACTTCGCAAGAAGTGAAAGTCAATAATCAAAGTGTAATAAACGTGACCCTGCAAGCTGACGCCGTATTATTGGAAGACGTTGTAGTAATTGGATATGCCGCTGTTCCTCGTAGAGATTTGACCGGATCGGTAACCTCAGTTAGCAGCAAAGAACTTTCTAAAGTACCTGTAAGTGATGTTACACAGGCTTTGGCTGGACGTATGGCAGGTGTGATGGTACAACAGAGTGAAGGTACTCCGGGTGCTTCCATTTCTGTACGTGTACGTGGAGGTATCTCTATCACTCAAAGCAACGAGCCCCTTTACATCATTGATGGCTTCCCTAGTGAAGACGGTATGTCAACCCTTGACCCCGCTGAAATTGAAACCATCGACGTATTAAAGGATGCTTCAGCCACTGCCATCTATGGTGCTCGTGGTGCCAATGGTGTAGTTGTAATCACAACCAAGAATGGTAGCAAATCAGGTGGCAAAGCTACGGTAACTTTCGACAGCTATGTGGGTGTTAAAAAGATTGCGAACAAGCTGGATGTGCTTAATGCCGGTGAATTTGTCAGATTAGATTACGAACGTACATTGTGGAGAATGGGTACAGGAGATTCCGGTGCCGATGGTATGACCAAATGGGAAGAAAGATATGGCAAGTTCAGTGATCTTGCTTCCATATATAATGGTCGGAAGGGTATCGATTGGCAAGATGAGACCTTGGGACGTAACGCTATTACACAGAACTATCGTGTAGGCGTATCCGGAAAGACGGAGAAGATGAATTACAGCCTGGCTTATTCATACTATAACGAAGAAGGTGCTATGGT
Organism: Bacteroides sp. Phil13; assembly: GCF_001940965.1. Lineage (NCBI taxonomy): Bacteria > Pseudomonadati > Bacteroidota > Bacteroidia > Bacteroidales > Bacteroidaceae > Bacteroides > Bacteroides sp. Phil13. The sequence goes on from NZ_MSHA01000072.1 coordinate 165,702, forward strand.
GTACAGCGGTAGCAAAAAGCATAACATCTCATTCAACATGAACCATGAGATAAACAAATGGTTGACTGTAAATTCACGTATCAGTTACGACCAAATGCGCGTGGAAGGTATGGGCACATCGGAAGGTGGCGACCGCTTCAACAAGATGCAACACATCTTACAGTATCGTCCTACAGTAGGTATTATGGGGGTAGATGAAGATTTATTATACGGTGAAGATCCTCTATTAGCCGATGATAATGGCAACGTTATGCAGAATCCGTTAATTTCAGCGGCAGAAGAACTTAACGACAGGGAATGGCGTACTTTCCAGGCCAATGGTGGTGCTACTATCAAGTTGCTGAAAGGACTGTCTTTCCGTAGTACAGTAGGTATGCGTTATCAGACCCGTCGTAACGATGTATTCTATGGTGATGAGTCTATTACAGGTAAGCGTTCTAGTATTCAAGGTTCGATTACTAATTTAGAAAACAGCAGTTTCCAGACTTCTAATGTATTGACCTATTCTTGGAAAAACAAAATTCATGACTTTACAGCCATTGCCGGACATGAATATGTGGAAAGATGGTCACGCAGCTTTTCTGCAAGTGCCAGCCAGTTCCCAAATGATGAAATCGGTTTAGGTGACCTCTCACTGGGTGTTCCGGGAGTTCCCACTTCCAGTGAAAACTACGATGATAAACTGCTCTCATTCTTCGGACGTATCAACTACAATTTGATGGATAAATATCTTTTTACCGCTTCGGTTCGTGCTGACGGCTCTTCCAAGTTCGGTAAGAACAATAAGTGGGGTTACTTCCCGGCTTTCTCGGCCGCGTGGCGTTTAGGCGAAGAGGCATTTATCAAAGACTTAGGAGTCTTTTCTGATTTAAAATTCCGTATCGGTTACGGTCTTGCAGGTAACAATCGTATTGGCAGTTACCAAAGTCTTGCTCTCATGAGTTCCGTTACTGCTGCCAATGGCAACGGTGCACAAGCCGGCTATGCTTCCCGCCAAGTGCCTAATCCCGATCTGAAATGGGAGGCAAACAAGACATTCAACATAGGTATGGATTTTGGTTTCTTGAACCAGCGTATCACATTCTCTCCGGAATTCTACATTAATCGCAGTAGCAACTTGCTACTGAATGCCAAGTTACCTAACTCTTCCGGTTACACCAGTATGGTTATCAACGCAGGTGAAACTCAAAATACGGGTGTGGATTTGACTATCAATACGGCAAACATCGTATCCAAAGATTTTACTTGGAACACTTCAGTTACTTTCTCCCACAACAAAAATAAGGTAAAGAAACTGACAGGCGAAGATGTACAGTTGTATCTGGCTAACTTCGGTTATAGCGGTGCAGGGGCGTCCCATCAAATTGGGGTAAACCAACCGTTGGGACAATTCTACGGTTACGTAACTGACGGGTTGTATCAGGTGGAAGACTTCAATTACGATGCTACAACCAAAACTTATACATTGAAGGATGGTGTACCTTATCATGGCGACAAGAAGAATATCCAACCAGGTTACTGGAAGTTCAAGAACGTGGATGGTAGCGAAGACAACCAAATTACCGAAAGCGATAAAACCATCATCGGTAATGCCCTTCCTGATTTCTATGGAGGTATTAACAATACTTTCAGTTGGAAGGATTTCGACTTGAGTATTTTCTTTACTTATAGTTATGGCGCCGAAGTACTGAATGCTACCAAGCTAACCAACACTAAGACTGCCCTTACTAATAAAAACGTTTTATCGGTAGCTGATGATGCTCATCGCTGGGTGACCATTAATGCCAGCGGCGAGCTGATTACAAATCCTGAAGAACTGGCAGCAGTGAACCAAGGCAAAACAGTAGCTCATTTCGGTGATAATGGTTCAAACAACACCTACATTCATTCCTGGGCTATTGAAGATGCTTCTTATTTGAAGTTGAGTAATATCACTTTAGGGTATACCTTCCCCAAAAAAGTAATAAACAAGATCGGTCTGACCAAACTACGTTTGTATGCAACAGGCAATAATCTGTTTACATGGACTCCTTATACCGGTTTCGATCCGGAAGTATCTACTATGAGTAGCGCATTGACTCCCGGTGTTGATTTCGGTGCTTACCCTAGAAGCCGCTCTTTCGTATTTGGTGTGAACGTAGCATTTTAATTAGAATTTAAAAAGGGAATAATAAAATGAAAAACAAAATGATATATGCGCTTGGCGCAATGATGCTTGTAGGGGTTACTTCCTGTGACCTAACTGAAAAGCCCAGCTCATTCTACGAGAAAGATACTTATTTCGTAACAGAAGGAAAAGCCCAGATGGCCGTAGTCGGAATCTACGACTGTCTTGAAACTACAGACTATTATGGACAAAATATCATGCCGTTCTTTGGTTCGGACGATATGTTCATGGTACGTGGAACCGGTTCGGACGGAACCCGTCGTGATATATCTCACTATCTGTACAACGCTTCCAATACATGGATTGCCAGTGTGTGGAGATGTGCTTATCAGGCTCTCGACCGTGCCAATGTAGCTATTGCCAGCATTGAGGCAATGCCGGGTTTTGCAGAAAACAAAAATCTACAGGAAATTAACGGACAAGCTCGATTCCTCCGTGCCTACATAGCTTTTGACCTAGTGAAATTCTTTGGTGATGTACCGTTCAGCACGGAATATACGAATGGTTTTGGTAATACATCCAAGCCTCGTACCGACCGTGAGCTGATTTATGACCAGATCATCGAAGATTTGAACTATGCAAAAACGCATTTGAAATCCGGTCGTGAAGTGGCATCTTCTGAAATACCTTGTAACGGCGCTGCCCGTACTTTACTGATGCGTGTCTATTTGCAACGTGCCGGCTATAGCTTGAACCGTTCATCACGTCAGTTGACCCGTCCGGACGATACTGCCCGAAAGGGATATTTTGAAGCAGTGATTAAGGAATGGGAAGCTTTGAAGGCCGAAGGCTATCATAATTTTTATGCAAACGGTTATGAACAACTGTTCAAAAACTATTCTCAACTGACATTGGACAATCAGGAGTCTCTTTGGGAAATTGCTTTTGAACCCAACCAAGGTTTGAAGGATAATGCTGGTGTATGGGCAACTTACAACGGACCACTGGTAGATGCTCCAGGAAGTTACCCCGGCACAAGCAGTTATATGGGACGTGCCAATGCCTTCTTTGTAGTACTACCATATTGGAAGTCTTTCTATGAGTCAAATGAGGATGGAAGCATAAAAGATATACGCCGTGACGTAAATTTCGTGGACTATGCTATTAAGTGGAACAAAAATAAAGAAATTCAGGAAAAATCGCATACTTCTGCCGATATCAACAAAAATCTAAATAGATATCCGGGTAAATGGCGCAGAGAATGGATGGCTCCGGGCTTCGTAGATCCCAATAACACGGGTGTCAATTATGCTCCGTTGCGTTATGCCGATGCAGTTCTGATGGCAGCCGAAGCTTATAACGAAACCGGTAACACAACCGAAGCATGGAAATTATTGAATGATGTTCGTGTCCGTGCCGGTGCTACTCCTATAAGTACAGCTAATTATTCAAGCTTGTTAAAGGCTCCGAAGTTGTACGATTTACCATTCATTCCGGATGGTGACGATGCCGGCAAATTCCGTACAGCCTTGTATTGGGAACGTGCTTTTGAACTTTGCTACGAAGGTCAACGCAAATATGACTTACTGCGCTGGGGCATTCTGGAAGCATCTTTAAAAGCCGCCCAAAACTATATGGAATCATGGACCCCAGGACCTGATGAATATATAACGGATGCTGCACGTAAAGATTGGAATGCGGTGAAATGGGCTAAATCCAACTACGTAGCAGGCCACAATTTTACCACGGGAAAGCATGAACTTTATCCGATTCCATTGGCTGAAATTCAGTCGAATGCAGCTTTGAACGGTGAAAATAATCCGGGATTTGAGTAATTCCATTTCCTGAGTATGAACTGACAATGGATGGAGAAATGGAGGAACTGTAATTATGTTTATACTTTCTCCATCCTTGTACACAAGAACGATAATTTGAGCAGATATAACCTATAGAATATACATTATTTATGAAGAAATTTTTATTATTTTGTTACGCAGTTGTTACACTACAAGGATTCTCCAGCTGTTCATCCAGTCAACCTAAGGAAAATTATGGCTGGTTGAAAAATGCAATAGATACTTCTGTGCAACAACTGGAAAAAACAGTGGCCGATGTAGGGGATTCAGTCCTGTTACCCCGCTCCATCTGGACGGGATACGATATGGATTTTCTCTGTAGTCAATTACAAAGAGATCCTGCAACTTTCAAAGACTCCTTACGGGTAAAGCCTGTGAAAGATGCTCTGGGAAGCCGCAGATATTGCAGTTCCATCTATGATTGGACAAGTGGTTTTTTCCCCGGAAACTTGTGGTACGCGTATCAACTGACCGGCATTGAAGACTTGAAAAAGAGTGCTGCAAAATTTACGAATTATCTACATCCGGTGAAAGATTATAAAGGTACACACGACATAGGCTTCATGATGAATTGCAGTTATGGTAATGCATATCGTCTAGCCCCTGCTGACAGTATCCGTCAGATACTGGTGCAAACTGCTGATAATTTATGCGGCCGTTTTGATTCGAACATAGGTTGTATTCGTTCCTGGGATTTCGGAAAGTGGAACTTCCCTGTGATTATTGATAATATGATGAATCTGGATCTATTATTTTATGTCAATCATCTTACCAATGATCCCAAATATAAAGAAATCGCATTGAAACATGCTGAAACAACATTGAAGAACCACTTCAGAAACGATCATTCATCCTACCACGTAGTAAGCTACAATAACGATGGCAGTGTAGAAATGAAATGTACACATCAGGGGAAAAATGATGATTCTTCATGGGCACGCGGACAAGCCTGGGGAATATATGGATATACATCCTGCTATCGCGAGTCAAAAGATGCGGCTTTCTTGCAGCAAGCCAAAGATATTGCAGCATTAATCATGACACGTGTAAAGACTGACGATGCGATTCCTTTGTGGGACTATGATGCCCCGGATACACCGGAGACACCTCGTGATGCATCCGCCGCTTCTGTCACAGCTTCTGCCTTGATAGAACTCAGTACTCTTGTAGAGGATGGACAAGTCTATTTTGATTATGCAGAGAAACTACTCAAGTCTCTCTCTTCCGATGCTTACCTGGCAAAGGTCGGCACTAACCAGGGATTTATCCTGATGCACTCTACAGGTTCACTGCCTAATGGGTCTGAAATTGACACACCTATCAATTATGCCGATTATTATTATCTGGAAGCTTTAGCCCGATATATGCAGGTAAAAGGACTTGATTATAAATCGCTTTAAATGAATTTAAGATACCATGAAAATAACAAACTATATACTTAGTTTCACTTTTCTACTGGTTTCCCTATGTGCAGAAGCACAGCAGTTGCGAAAGGAAACTTTTGATTTACTGAATCTGGATTATCCGGGATTGGAAAAAGTAAAAGCTGCATGTGCTCAACAACAATGGGACGAAGCAGCCCAAGCTTTATTGGATTATTACCGCCAGCGTACCGGTATAGGGCATCCCGATATCGATATGAAGAATATCAAAATATCCAAGGAAGAACAAAAATGGGCTGATGATGCCTTGGAACATACATTTTTTGTACACAAAGGATATCAGCCTTCCTATAATTATGGCAAAGATATCAACTGGCAATATTGGCCGATACAAGACAATGAGTTGCGCTGGCAGTTACACCGTCACAAATGGTTCACCCCAATGGGAAAAGCATATAGAATCTCAGGGGATGAGAAATATGCCAAGGAATGGGCATATCAATATATGGACTGGATTAAGAAGAATCCTCTGACCACCGTAGAAAAAGAAGAATACGAACTTGTCAGTGCAGGTGAAGTAAAAGGGAATGCTGAAAATGTACGTTTTGCATGGCGTCCTTTGGAGGTGAGTAACCGTTTACAGGATCAAACTCTGCAATTTTTGTTATTTATTCCCTCAAAGGCTTTCACCCCGGAATTCCTGACTGAATTCCTGATTAATTATCACCGGCATGCACTACACATTCTGGGTAATTACTCAGATCAAGGCAACCACCTGTTGTTCGAAGCACAACGTATGGTATATGCAGGTGCATTTTTCCCCGAGTTTAAAGAGGCAGCCGGATGGAGAGAAAGTGGAATAAACATTTTAAACCGTGAAATAAAAAAACAAGTTTATCCGGATGGTGGCCAATATGAACTGGACCCCCATTATCATTTAGCGGCAATCAATATTTTTTGCAAGGCCCTACGTATGGCAGACGTCAATGGTTTCCGTCAGGAGTTTCCTGCTGAATACGTGAATACAGTTAAAAATATGATTGAGTTCTACGCTAATATCTGTTTCCCAGATTACAGTAATCCTTGTTTCAGTGATGCAAAATTAGGAGACCGCCCAGCAGAAATCCGCAATTATCAGGAATGGCTCAAACTGTTTCCGGATTGCGACTGGATCCGTTATTATGCTACTGAAGGTCGTGAAGGTTCTCCCCTACCCAATCTTTCTCATGGAGCCCTGACTTCCGGCTTCTTTACTTTCAGAAACGGCTGGAAACAAGATGCTACTGTAATGGTGGTAAAGGCCGGTCCCAAAGGTGAGTGGCACTGTCAACCGGATAACGGAACTTTTGAGCTCTGGTTCAATGGTCGGAATCTCTTTCCGGATAGCGGCTCATACGTCTATGCCGGTGACGATGAAGTGATGAAACTTCGCAACTGGTTCCGTCGGACAAGTTCTCATAATACCCTGACACTGAATGAGAAAAATTTACAGACCACACAATCTGTTACTAAGCTTTGGAACCCCGAAGGTAATGAACAAATCCTAGTAACAGAGAACCCTCATTATGAAGGCTTAAAGCACAGACGTTCTGTCTTCTTTGTAGACCAATCTTATTTTGTCATTGTCGATGAGGCCGTGGGAGATGCAAAAGGAACAGTGAATCTTAACTATCATTTATGTGAAGGCACTGTAAATGTAGACGATAAAAGTCATATTCTGACCACCGCTTACGACGGGTCAAGCAATATGAAGTTACAATGTTTTGCCGAAAAGAAAGCTTCGATGAGAGAAAAGGAGGGATGGCGTTCCACTGCTTATCGCGTACGTGTACCCCGTACTTCGGTTTCCTTTGATGTGGACAAAAAGGATTCGGAAGCTGTACGTTACATCACCATTATCTATCCTTCGAAAAATGCAGCTTCTTTTCCTGCATTCAAGGCTAAATTCCTGAATAAGAAGTTTGATGAGAATGGAGTGAAAATAGAAATATCTGTTGATGGAAAGAAACGTCAATTGGAGTATAAACTATAAGAAGACTTTTATTATGAATCGCTTATCATATTTATTGTTGCCTCTCACTGCCATCGGAGTCTCCGCTTGCAGCTCCAATAAGACCAAAGAGGAGGTAAAACGTCCGAACATTATCTTTATGATGACAGACGACCATACAACGCAAGCCATGTCATGTTACGGTGGACGTCTCCTTCAGACTCCCAATATGGATCGGATTGCCAGTGAAGGTGTTCGTATGGATAATTGTTATGCGGTCAATGCTTTATCCGGTCCGTCAAGAGCTTGTATCTTGACGGGCAAATTCAGCCACATCAACGGATTCACAGACAATGCCAGCACTTTCGATGGCAACCAACAGACTTTTCCCAAATTGTTACAAGCTGCCGGTTACCAAACTTCAATTGTCGGCAAATGGCATTTGATTACCGAGCCTCAGGGGTTTGACTATTGGTGTATCCTGACCGGACAACATGAACAAGGGGACTATTATAATCCAGACTTCAACGAGAATGGAAAGCAGATTGTAGAGCAGGGATACACCACTGACATTATCACAGACAAAGCTATCGAATATCTGGAACATAGAGATAAAAGCAAGCCTTTCTGTATGATGTATCATCAGAAAGCCCCACACCGTAACTGGATGCCCGCTCCCCGCCACTTGGGGATGTTTAACAATACCGTGTTCCCCGAACCCGCCACACTTTTCGATACATACGAAGGTAGAGGCTCTGCTGCCAGGGAACAAGATATGTCCATTGAACACACATTGACCAATGACTGGGATCTGAAACTGCTGACCCGTGAAGAAATGCTAAAGGATACAACGAATCGCCTCTATCAGGTCTACAAGCGTATGCCGACTGATGTACAGGATAAGTGGGACTCGGCATATGCACAACGTATTTCAGAATATCGTAATGGCAATTTAAAGGGAAAAGAACTGATCAGCTGGAAGTACCAGCAATATATGCGCGATTATCTGGCAACTATCGTAGCCGTAGACGAGAATATAGGAAGACTGATCAGCTATTTGGAGAAAACCGGTGAACTGGACAATACAATCATTATCTATACTTCGGATCAAGGTTTCTTTTTGGGCGAACATGGCTGGTTTGACAAACGCTTTATGTATGAAGAATGCCAGCGTATGCCACTAATCATCCGCTATCCGAAAACAATCAAGGCAGGCAGTGTATCAAGTGCCATTGCCATGAATGTGGATTTTGCTCCCACATTGCTGGATTTTGCCGGGGTAGATATACCGGCGGATATTCAGGGACAGTCTCTCAAACCTATTCTGGATAATGAAGGGAAAACTCCGACAGACTGGAGAAAAGCTGCCTATTACCACTATTATGAGTATCCAGCAGAGCATTCAGTAAAAAGACATTATGGCATTCGTACTGCTGATTTTAAACTGATTCACTTCTATAATGATGTGGACGAGTGGGAAATGTACGATTTGAAGAATGATCCGAATGAATTAAATAATGTATTTAACAAATCGGAGTATGCCGACAAACGGACAGAACTGATGTCACTACTGAAAGAAACCCAAAAGCAGTATAAGGATGATGATCCAGATGAAAAAGTAAATGAGCTGTTCAAAGGCGACAGACGATTAATGAAAAACAGATAATCTATAAAAAATACCATGAATAGAAGAAATTTTTTAAAAAATACAGGCTGGTCCCTTATCGGATTGGCAGCTTCCGGCAGTTTATTATCTGCATGTCAGCAGGGAACTGTTGCAGGAAAGAAAATTATGCCCTCTGCCAGTAATCTGAAATATTTCTGGGGAGATCTACATAACCACTGTAACATAACCTACGGCCATGGCGACATGCGTTCTGCGTTCGAAGCCGCCAAGGAACAATTGGATTTTGTATCTGTCACCCCACATGCCATGTGGCCTGACATTCCCGGAGCAGATGATCCTCGCCTGAAGTGGGTGATTGATTATCATACCGGTGCTTTCAAGCGCTTGCGCGAGGGAGGTTATGAGAAATACGTGGCCATGACCAATGAGTACAATAAGGAAGGGGAATTTCTAGCCTTTGTAGGTTATGAGGCACATAGCATGGAACATGGCGACCATGTAGCCCTGAATTATGACTTGGATGCACCGTTGGTGGAATGTACCTCCATTGAAGACTGGAAACAAAAAGCCCGCGGACATAAAGTATTTATAACTCCACATCACATGGGTTACCAGACGGGCTACCGCGGATATAACTGGAACTTCTTTACGGAAGGAGACCAGACTCCGTTCGTAGAGATGTATTCCCGCCATGGATTGGCAGAGAGCGATCAGGGCGATTATAATTATCTGCATGATATGGGGCCTCGCCAATGGGAAGGTACAATTCAATGTGGATTGGAGCAAGGCAAGAAATTCGGTATTATGGGCTCGACAGACCAGCACGCCGGATATCCGGGCAGTTATGGTGATGGGCGTATAGGCATACTGGCAGAGTCATTGACCCGTGATAAGATCTGGGATGCCATGAAGAACCGTCACGTTTGTTGTGCTACCGGTGATAAGATCAATATAGATTTTCGTCTGAACGACGCTTTTCCAGGCGACGTGGTACGGGGTAACAGTCGCCGTATTTATTTGAATGTGGAAGGCGGCAGTTGCATTGATTATATAGACATTGTCAAGAATCGAAGATGCATAGCCCGTTTAAGTGGTCCGTTATTGCCCGAAATGCCGGAAGGAGACATGGTACGTTGTAAGGTAAAGATTGAATTTGGATGGAATCGTGAAGAGCAGTACGTACACTGGCAAGGAAAACTATCTATCAGCAAAGGAACTATCAATGCTGTGGAACCTTGCTTCCGTGGCGCTGCCTTCACCTCTCCGCAACCGGGAGAATCCGAGTTTGAAACAAAGGTCAACCGTATTGTGTCCGTTACGGACAAGGATACGGAGTTGGATATGTACAGTTCCAAGAATCCGAATACCACCACTCCCGCCATGCAGGCTGTCATTCTGGATGTCACTATGCCTATAGACGGTATGATTACGGCAGAATTCAACGGCAAGAAGTTTGAACATTCATTGGGCGAACTTCTGGAAGGTTCCCGCTCCCATTTTATGATCGGATGGCTTAGTGAAGCTATTCTATTCAACCGTGCAATGCCGGAAAGTTGCTTTATGGTTGAACATTATATGGAAGATACTGAACCTGAAAGAGATACGGACTATTACTATGTCAGAGTTCGCCAGCGTGACCAGCAATGGGCGTGGAGCTCTCCTATATGGGTAGAAAGAATATAATGTTTCCTTATTTGATACAATAAATTATGGAATACGCAATTGGCATTGATTTAGGTGGTACATCTATAAAATATGCTTTGGTAGATAAAGCGGGTAATTCTTTCTTTGAGGGAAAATTACCCTCTTTTGCTTCTGTTTCGGCTGCGAAAGTGATGGAACAACTGATAAAGGCTGCCACTTTGCTGAAAGATGAAGCTGCCAAACAGGACTGGAACGTACTGGGCATAGGACTTGGCACGCCGGGAATTGTAGATGAAACAAACCGTATCGTACTGGGAGGTGCGGAAAATATTATCGGCTGGGAAAATATAGATGTAGCCTCCCTTATGGAGAAACAGATGAGTCTACCGGTAGTTGTTGGAAATGATGCCAACCTGATGGGACTGGGAGAAACGAAATACGGTGCAGGAAGAGGTTGTACCCATGTGGTGTTTCTGACTGTGGGAACCGGTATCGGCGGAGCTGTCATCATTGATGGCAAGTTGTTCAATGGATATGCTAACCGAGGTACGGAATTGGGGCATGTACCGTTGATTGCCAACGGTGAGCATTGTGCCTGCGGGGCAATCGGCTGCCTGGAGCATTATGCTTCGACTTCCGCCTTAACAAGACGTTTTAGCATATTGGCAAAAGAGCAAAATTTGAGTTTTGATACGGAGATAAACGGGGAATTGATTGTTCGCCTCTATCATGAAGATTTCCCGCTGGCTGTCGAGTGCATGAACGAACACTTTTACTATTTGGGAAGAGGAATTGCCGGCTTCGTCAATATCTTCAGTCCCCAACGGATTGTGATAGGAGGAGGTGTTGCAGAATCTGGCAGTTTCTATTTAGAGAAAATAAGGGCGGTAGTCAAAAAGCACGTAATAGCAGACTGTGCCCTGAATACCAAGATTGTGGCTGCCGGATTGGGCAATAAAGCCGGTCTTATAGGTGCAGCATCACTAATTCTATAAACAAACGAATTATTATGAAAAATAACAAGAAATGGGGTATGCTGGCATTGATAATGATGTTCTGGTTTACCATTTCCTTCATTACAAACATTCTCGGACCGTTAATTCCTGACATTATCCATAACTTTGAGCTGAAGGATTTGGCAATGGCGGGATTTATCCCGACTTCCTTCTTCCTGGCTTATGCCATCATGTCGATACCGGCAGGCATACTGATAGATAAATATGGAGAAAAGCCGGTGCTGTTTACCGGTTTCCTTATGCCATTTATCGGAACCGTCTTGTTTGCGTGTTTACCGTTTTATTCGATATTACTGGTGTCTTCCTTTATCATCGGCTTGGGAATGGCCATGTTGCAGACCGTAATTAATCCTTTGCAGCGTGTTGTCGGTGGAGAGGAGAACTACGCATTCATAGCCGAATTGGCACAATTTGTGTTTGGAGTAGCATCGTTTATCAGTCCCTTGGTTTACACTTGGTTAATACATGCGCTGGCACCGGGAGTCTATCAGCCGGGAAAGAATTTCCTGCTTGATATTCTGGCAGACATCACTCCAGTCACTCTTCCCTGGGTTTCCCTTTATTGGGTATTCACAGTGTTATTGCTGATTATGCTGCTCGTTGTGTCATTGGTTCACTTCCCGCACATTAAACTGAAAGATGATGAACGTAGCGGTTCTTCGGCTTCCTACAAGAAACTGTTCCGTCAAAGATACGTATGGCTTTTCTTCCTAGGAATCTTTTGTTATGTCAGTACGGAGCAGGGAGTTTCTATTTTTATGAGTACTTTTCTGGAGCAGTATCATGGTATTGATCCGAAGACCGTGGGTGCGCAAAGTATCAGTTATTTCTGGGGTTCAATGACCGTCGGATGCTTATTTGGCATGTTCCTGCTGAAGTTGATAGACAGCAAGCGTTTGCTGCAAATATCGGGCATACTTTCCATGGGGTTACTGTTAATCGCATTATTCGGTTCTGCGGAAATGGCGGTATGGGCCTTTCCGGCAATAGGCTTTTGTATCTCCATGATGTACTCCATAGTGTTTTCACTTGCCCTGAATACAGTAACCCAGAATCACGGTTCTTTTGCAGGTATCCTCTGTTCCGGAATAGTGGGAGGTGCAGGTGGCCCGCTGCTCGTCAGCCTGGTATCCGACGCTACTTCGTTGCGAACAGGAATGTTGCTTATTCTGATTTTCATGGGATACATTACGTTTATCGGCTTCTGGGCACACCCTTTGGTTAATAATAAGACAGTTAGCTTGAAAGAGCTGGTCACCTTCAAAAAACAAAAATAAGATTCTGAGATGAAAAAGATAGTCTTGGGCTTATCAGCCCTCTGCCTGTTAATGGCATGTGGCAGTTCCGAGCAACCTGCCGTGATAAAGGTTTCCGAAGAAACATTGATGCATGAAGTTCGTGCAACTCCCTCTCCTGCCGATGGCACATACGTCAAGGTGAATCCACCGCGTTTCATGTGGCCGGACAAATTCCCTCATTTAGGTCCAGTGCTGGATGGAGTTCCGGGACAAGTAGATGAAAAGCCCAAAGTAGTTTACCGGATTCGTATCTCCCAAGACAAGAATTTCCGGAAAGATGTCCTTACCGGTGAACGTGCCTGGGCTTTCTTCAATCCTTTCCAGTGTCTGGCACAAGGGAAATGGTATTGGCAATATGCTTATGTTACCCCCGAAGGTACTGAAGAATGGTCGCCGGTTTACCAATTCTATATAGATAAAGATACACCGGAATTCAATCCGCCGACTTTGGAAAAAGTCTTGGCAGAATATCCTTCCCATCACCCGCGTGTGTTGCTGGATGCAGCTGACTGGGAAAAGATTATAGCGAAAAATAAAAATAATCCGGAAGCCCGGGCTTATATGGACAAGGCTTCCCAATGCATTTCCCGTCCGTTGAAGCATCTTCAGGAAGAGATCGATACCACGAATGTAGTTACGTTGACCAACATTGTGCAGCGTGAATCGGCCCTCATCCGCGAGAGCCGTAAGATTGTAGACAGAGAAGAGGCCAACGTGGAAGCATTGGTTCGTGCTTATTTGCTGACAAAAGACGAGAAGTATTACCAGGAAGGCATTAACCGCCTGAGTGAAATTCTTTCCTGGCAAAAAAGCAAATACTTTGCAGGTGACTTTAACCTGTCCACCCTATTATCTATGAGTACATCCGCGTATGACGGATTTTATAATTTACTGTCACCGGAAGAGAAACAACTGCTGTTGGATAACATCCGCAGAATTGGAGACAAGTTCTATAATGAATACGTGAACCATCTGGAGAACCGTATTGCAGACAACCACGTATGGCAGATGACTTTCCGTATCCTGACGATGGCGGCATTCGCTACGGTCGGTGAAATACCGGAAGCGTCCGTATGGACAGATTATTGTTATAATGAATGGATTTCACGCCTTCCGGGCCTGCATAAAGATGGTGGCTGGCACAATGGGGATGCTTATTTCCATGTAAATATACGTACCTTGATAGAGGTACCGGCCTTTTTCTCACGTATATCCGGCTTCAACTTCTTTGCAGATCCGTGGTATAATAACAATGCCTTATATGTTATCTATCAGCAGCCTCCCTTCTCTAAGTCCGGAGGTCATGGCAATTCACATGAAGGACAACGCAGTCCGAACGGAGGGCGCGTAGGATATGCCGATGCCCTGGCACGCGAATGTAACAATCCGTGGGCAGCTGCTTATGTACACGAAATTATGCAGGAAGACCCTGACATCCTGTCGAAAGCTTTCGAAGCCAAACCAGCAGATTTGACCTGGTATCGCTGCATAACCCCGAAGGAAAGGCCTGCTTATAGTAAACATCTGTCGGAACTACCGGAATCCAAAGTCTTCAAACAAACAGGTACTGCCCTGATGAATACCGACATAGGGCATCATGCCAACAATGCCATGCTTTCTTTCCGAAGCAGTCCTTATGGTTCCACATCCCATGCCTTGGCCAATCAAAACGCTTTCAACACCTTCTTTGGGGGTAAAGCTATCTTTTATAGCAGCGGACATCGTACCGGATTTACAGATGATCATTGTATGTATGCCTACCGGAATACCCGTGCCCATAATTCCATATTAGTAAACGGTATGGGTCAAAAGATAGGGACAGAAGGCTATGGTTGGATTCCCCGCTACTATGAAGGTGAAGAAATCTCTTACGTTGTAGGCGATGCCTCCAACGCCTATGGGAAAGTAGTTTCTCCGTTGTGGCTGGAACGCGGACGTTTGTCCGGCACTCAATTTACACCGGAGAAAGGTTGGGATGAAAATAAGCTGGAATTCTTCCGAAGGCATATCGTTCAGCTCGGACGTTCGGGTTTGTTTGTTGTTTACGATGAACTGGCCGGCAAAGAACCGGTAGAATGGAACTATCTGCTACATACGGTGGAACTACCTATGAAGGTGGTTAAGGAAGAAGGAGGATTGCGCATCTTGGGTAAGAATAAAGCGGATGGAATATCGATAGCTCATTTATATTCTTCACAGGAGATGACTTATGCACAAACGGATACATTCTTTGTAGCCGCCCTTGACTGGAAAAAGCGTCTTGGCAAGGCTCTTCCTAATCATTATCATTTCATGGCAACGACAACTCCTTGCAATAAAGTGTTTTTTCTCAATATAATCGATGTACATGGAAACAACCGTATCGATGCCGTGATAAATCATCAGGGAAATCGCATTACAGTAGAAGGATGGGACATTGAATGTAATCTGGATAGTGAAGGTAAAGCGTTCCTGCACATAGAGAACAAGCAGAATGGCGCTTCACTGGACTTCAATTATAATTCGAATAAGGGTGCTACGACTATCGTCGATCAGGTAGACGGAAAGAGAATAGAGAAAAGACTGGTTGATTCCTTACCGGAACCTGAAATATAAAACCGAGTATTAAATCATGAAAGTTAATAATATGGTAAAACAAATTCCAATGAAGCATCTGGCATTTTTTTCTTTGCTATGCTCTTCTGCGGCCTCCGCTGCCGAACGTCCCAATATCATCTATATATTCACGGATCAACAGACAGCCAGCGCCATGAGTTGTGCCGGAAATCCGGATCTGCACACTCCCAATCTCGACCGATTGGCAGCGGCTGGCATAATGTTCAATAATGCTTATTGCACTGCTCCGCTTAGTGGTCCTTCACGTGGAGCCATGTTTACAGGGCATTATCCGGATGCAGTAGGACTGTCAGTCAATGGCTCACCGATGCCCGACTCTCTCAGGACACAGACATTAGGCACCTTAATAAAGAATGCCGGATATGATTGTGCTTATGGCGGTAAATGGCATCTCCCTCTTCTTGATGTCCCCGACAAAGAATACGGCTTCGACAACATATACAAACATAGTGACGACGGACTGGCGGAAGCCTGCGCCGAATACCTCTCACGCAAACATAAAAAGCCGTTTTTTCTAGTAGCTTCTTATGACAATCCGCATAATATCTGCGAATACGCGCGGAGCCAAAACTTCCCTTATGGAAATATCGATACGCCTGATATACGGGACTGCCCGGGAGTACCTGCCAATTTCGCCAAGAATCCTTACGATGCCGATGTCATTGAAAGCGAAAGAGCAAACAATTATAATGTATATCCAACTGCTGGTTTTACTCCCGAAGACTGGCGTATGTACCGTTATACCTATTATCGTCTGGTAGAAAAAGTAGATAAGGAGATCGGAAAAATTATTGATGCCATTGATAAGAATGATCTTTGGAAGAATACAGTAGTGATCTTCTCCAGTGACCACGGAGATGGTATAGGGGCTCACCATTGGAACCAGAAATCCGCTTTATATGAAGAAGTTATCAACATTCCTCTTATCGTAACCCTACCCGGCAAGAAGAATGCAGGCAAAGTATTACCTCAGCTTATCAGTAACGGTATAGATTTCTTCGCTTCCGTATGCGACTGGGCAGGTGCCAAAATGCCGGAGGGGGCAGCCGGAAAGTCTTTCCGGAAAATTGTGGAAGAAGGTAACCCACAAGCCTTGCATCAAGAATATATCATCACCGAAACACGGTTTGACGGTAGCAAGACAAGGGGCTGGGTGGTACGCAGTGAACGTTATAAATATGTGCTTTATGATAAAGGAAGACATCGTGAACAACTGTTTGATATGCAGAATGATAGAGGGGAAATGAGAAATCTGGTTATGGAAAATGCATATAATCAGGAACTACAAAGACTTCGTGATGTCCTTGAAAAGTGGATGAACGCCTATGACATACGTCCAAGCCGCCCAAAACTGCACGATGTTCCCGGGAAAAAGCTGAAAAGTACAACTCGATATCAGACAGCTTATAAATAGATAAGAAATCCTGGCATATAATATGGGGGAAGATTTTCCTCATATTATTGCCGGAATTATACTGCTGAAGAATTAGTCTTCGTATTCTACTATCTTCCTTAACGGGGCTAATAAACGTTCCAATACATTTCTGTCTGCCAATATAATGTCTGCCGTACCTTTCAATTCACGTAAAGTCGGAAGGGTTTTACCATAATTCGTATGCAAACCTTCCGGCAATACTATTTCCACAACATAAAGTCCATCTTCCGTCGGAGCCGGAGAGATACTTTCCACCTTCCCTCTCACATAACCAAATTCCTGATCGGGGTAATTATCCATACGGATATGCACTTTCTGTCCCACCTGCACCTTTCCCGAACCTTGTAAAGGGAGTTTGGCTTTACCAACCACATTCGAATCTTCGGAAGACTGAACCACAAAAACAGTCTCACCCGACTGTACATTCTGATTGCGGCTCCAAACTGTCATAAAAGTTATCTTACCGCAGATAGGACTACTAAACAGATAATTCTGTGCCCACGAACTCAGCTGTGCCTGAAGCTGCTCAATTGCATTTTTCAATTCAAGCCTGCGGTTCTGTTCCTCATCATAAGCCTGTTTACCCAAGTCCAGCAAGTTTTCCTCCTGTTGTTTTAATTGCATTTCAGCCTGCAACAAACTCATGCCGGAAGTTTCTCTGGTACGTAAACTCTGCAAATAACGGCTGCCCGACTCTTCAAATTCTGCCACAATCATTGCATTCCTCGCATACAAAATGGAATCCCGGTCGTACATACTCTGCGCCAGTTCCATTTCTTTTTCGGTCAGTGTATGTTCACGCTCCACCAAGTTAAGATAAGAACGCTGCCCGGCCAGTTGTATCTTTCCTGCATCCATCTTCTTTGCATAATAATCTTGCTCGATAAAGCGAACGTAATCTGAAAGAGCAATCATAAATGAAGCATATTCAGACTGCAATTCTCCTAATTGCAAACGCTTACCTATAAAATACTCGGCCCCTTTCACCGGTTCATAACCTGCTATTTCCCAGTCTTTCATACGGTCCGTCAGCCATAGTACATCTTCCGTAACAGAAGCATTCTGAATGACTCCCAAATGTTCGCCTGCCTTCACCGTATCGCCATTGTGTACATATAAAGTATCTATTTTACCCATAGAACGCGCCAATATAAAAGCGGGAGGTTCCTCAGTAGTCAGTGTCACTTCCGCCTGCAAGACATCCGGATATTTAAAAATCCAGCACCCTGCCAGCAAAGCCAACAGAATAATGAACAGCACAGTTATCCCCCATCTCACCACCCAAGGGGAAATGTGATTCATCACTTCCTGCACTTCCTCGCTACGCAGCTCTATCTCTTTATATTTCTTTTCCTCTTCCACTGTCTTAAATTACCAATTTTTAATTACCCAACTCCAATTGATTCTTTACCAACCGGTAATATAACCCCTTCCGTTCTGCCAGTTCCTTGTGGGTTCCCTCTTCGGCTATTTTACCTTTATCCAGTACTATAATATTATCTGCATCCCTCACCGTACTCAGCCGGTGAGCCACTACTACAACTGTTTTCCCTTTATAAAATTCATGCAAATGCTCCATTATCTCGCGTTCATTATTCGCATCCAGTGCATTGGTGGCTTCATCAAAAAACAGGTAATCCGGATTCTTATACACCGCACGGGCTATCAAAATACGCTGTCTCTGTCCTTGGCTGATGCCATTTCCTTCCATACCGATTTTAGTATTGTATCCCAACGGTAAGGAATCTATAAAATCACGGATATTGGCAATGGTCACCGCATGTCTCAAACGTTCAATATCAATCTGCTCCTCACCTACCGCAATATTCTGTGCAATTGTCTCGGAGAATATAAAACCATCCTGCATCACAGATCCGGTTCGGGCACGCCATAAATGTGGATTAATGTTCTCTAACGGAGTATCCTGTATCTTGATCGCTCCTTTATTGGGAGTATAAAAACCAAGCATCAATTTTATCAAAGTAGTTTTGCCACTACCGCTCGCCCCTACAATTGCGGTCACTTTATGCTGAGGAATGTGTAAAGAAACATCATCCAATACATAATCCCTGTTTGCACCGTCATAACTGAATGAAACATTCTCTATCCGTATATCCCCTTTTTCCGGCAACACTGTAAGTTTTGAAGAAATATCCTGTTCCTCGTCTTTCCGTCCATGTATCTCGTTCAGACGCTCCAAACTAATTTTGGCATCCTGAAATTGCTGTGCAAAACCAATAAAAGAAGATACCGGAGAACTCAACTGACCGATAATATAGGTCAGAGACATCATCATACCCAACGTCATCTGTCCATCTATTACGGCTTTTGCCGCAATAAAGGAAATCACAATATTGGTAGTTTGATTAAAGAATATGGAACCCACTTGCTGAATCTGTCCCAGTGCCAAACCTTTTATACTAATTTTGAACAGTTTCACCTGTATACGTTCCCACTGCCAGCGTTTCTGAGTCTCACAGTTGTTTAGTTTGATTTCCTGCATAGCGGTTACAATTTGTATCAGGTTGCTTTGTTCGCCTGCCGCTTGTGCAAAACGGCGTATATCCAATTCCCGCCGATACTTCATAAAAACGAGTATCCAACACACATACAAAGTGTTACCCAATAAGAAGATACCTAACACTGTCAAATTATAATAAGCAAGAACAAAGCCAAAAATAAAGAAATTGACAAAGGAAAAGAGTGTGGTAATGGATGACCCTGTCAGGAACGTTTTAATACGCTCATGATCACCGATACGTTGCATAATGTCACCTACCATTTTTGAGTCAAAGAAGTGCAATGGCAATTTCATTAACTTAGCCAGAAAATCAGATATTAAAGAGATAGTAATACGTGTGTTAACATGTAATAGTATCCAACTACGAATAAACTCTACCGAAAGTTGCGATACAGATATTATGATTTGTGCTATCAGTACCAGAATGATAAAATTCAAATTACTATCACGGATACCTACGTCCACCAATGATTGCGTCAGAAAAGGGAGAATCAATTGCAACAAACTGACTGTTAGCATCCCCAGTATCAACTGTATCAATTGTTTTTTATAAGGAGTGAGATATCTCAGAAAAAAAAGCAATCCTCGTTCTCTAATCTCCGGTTCATCCTCACGATGATAAAAGTCCGGTCCGGGTTCCAATACCAATGCTGTACCGACATCTTCCCTCTCTGTCCTTGTCGACAGCCAGCACTTCTTAAATTCCTGTTCATTATAAGTCACCATCTGTTTTCCGGGATCAGCAATCTGAAACCAATATTCCCCTTTTCTTTTTTTAATGCCATAGCAAACGACAAAATGATTTTGGTTCCAATGTAAGATGCAAGGTAACGGTACATCTGTAATAAATTGCTCAAATGATACATAAACTCCTGACGTCCGAAAACCGATAGCCTCTCCCGCATCACTAATCCCCAATAATGATACTCCTTCACGGGATATAAATGAGCGTGCACGCAATGTCTGTAATGAATAGCTTTTACCATAGTATTTAGCAATCATCCGCAAACAGGTAGGACCACAATCCATTGCATCCGCCTGATGATAATATGGGAATGAGTGTTTCATTGATTCAGCCTTATTAATACCAGAATAGGATTATCCTCATCCTCAAACGATAGATTCCCCAAAGAATCTTTCATATCATCCGGTAACTCATTTACCTTTGCCCCCATTAAAAGATATTCGCGCCTATCTATTCGTTCATAAGCAAAAAAGTGATTCAAAAGCGACAACTTACTTTTCGGCACTACATGTGAATCATCCAATTTATAAGCTTTCTTTTCCTTTTTATCATAATAAGATAAAAAAACTTGTGCACCGACATGCCTCATTGTATTCCAGCGAAGTAATAAAAAATGATCTGCATCAACGAAAGCCGTACATATTCTCCGGTCATCATCAGGAACTTCAAAATTGTCTGTATCCAACAAACGGAACTTTCCTTTTTCCCATAGATAAGCTGTTTCTGCTTCCATGCCATTAACATGAAAAACAGTATCATTAAAAAGATCCCAATATACAAATGAATCTGCATTTTTTACATTAACACCAAACAACCCATACAAAGCTGCATAATCAGCTCCAAGTTGAATTTCATTACTACGCCGATATGTCTTCATCTGTCCCTTAGTATCCGTAATTATCCAAAATAAAGACTTACGCGTCTCACCTCCCAAACAATTTCGATAAAAAAAATATATCAATCCATTTCTATAGTACATTTGTATAGGATATAGACCATCATCGGGAAGTTCTACTGAAAAGGAATTCAGAAACTCTCCATCAAAATTATAAACTATGAGCTTTCTTGGTAAACTGTAAACATATATTCTTTCATTCTCTTTATCCATTGCTATAGCTCTATAATTGGTATACTCTTGGGGAGCACCTCCGACGCGACCTATTTTCTGTAGAAAAGTTCCTTGTCTACTATATTTTAAAATTCCTTCACTAGTATCAAAAAACATACAGTCATCATCAATCAAAAAATGTCTTCCTATTCCCTTAATCAGCATGGACGTATCTAAAGGAATATACATAACTGTATCTACAAATTCAGAAATACTGATGAACTCAGAAACATGTTCTTTCGGATCAAGAATCAAATACGGGCTTTTCTCACTCTTAAAACAAGATAAAAGGAGAAGACTTAAAAACAAGCTGTATATACATACTTTCATAATGTCAGTGATTTATCAGTGGTAAGATTTATCCTACCACTGATATTATATTAATTAGTGACAAGAAGCCAAAGCTTCAGTTCCTTCCATTACCGTTACTGCCCTACGATATTCCACAATAACATTTATATATCAATTGATATTTAAATCTCCAAAATGTCTCATGTCTTCAATTTTATAACTATCCGGTAATTGATAACCATTTATTAAAACAGTAGGAGTTGCTGTCAATCTGTTTTCAAATTGCCATTCTTTATGTTTACTCAGCTCGCGATTAACTTCCACAGACTCCAAGTCATAATCAAACGTTAGTATATAAGTCTCTCCCAGATATTTCTTTCCAGCGAACCAATCATTATAAATTGCTTCAGCTCTCTCTTGATTTTCTTGTTGATAAACGGCAAGAAGAAATCGGGCACTCTTTTCAAGTTCCTTATTAAAGGAAGAAAAGATATACTGAACACAAACCTTATCTCCCATTTCCTTCAACAACGCACCAATGCGCTTATGCATCTGCGCACATGGATTACAATGAGGATTAGTCAAGACCGTAATACGCAACTTTGCTTGCGGGCATCCCCAAACGATTTGAGAAGTAGCTGGATTTACGTCATAATGAGGTTGTAACTCCAATTGAGAAAGAAAAACACTATCTGACGCTTTCAGATTATTCAATTCATACTTCACATTCTCCAACTGTTCCGAACGGAACCAACGTTCTGATAATAGATGTAAAGACAAGAAAGGAAGTAAATAAAGTATTGCCACAGACAGCATATCTTGCATCTCAAAAGTTGGTAATCTCCATTGCCCGAATACATTCACAATAGCCGTCATCCACAAAAGCAGTAACACAGACAAGCACAACGGGCACCATTGTTTAGCAACCTTATATTGATACCATACACTCCAACCTGTATAAGGCAAAGATAATAAGTTGGCAAGCATTAAATAGGGCATCCATTGAGGGTAAAATACCACCAAAATAAGACTTGAAATAAAATACCCAAGCCCTATTTCACTCCAACTAAACGTCCCTCCTAATTTTGCAGCATCAGATTCTAACACACTGTTACAATCACCTTGTTTAAACAGTGAACAAATCTTATCTGTATACTCACTCTGTACTTTACCTTGTTTCAATAACAACAGAAAACTCACACCAACACCTGCCAGATTAATAAACAATAAGAAACCACCTGTTACAGAAGAGAATAAATGATGCTCCCAACTCCCCAAGACCAATAAAACAACCAAAATCATAATTATTCCTATTTTCTGAACAGAATTAACAAGTGCAGTCTCCCGGTGCTTCTCATATTCCGGTTCTCTTGAAGATTCTCCCGGTTCAGCAACAAGTGCGATACCCGACCATAGCTTTTTAAATTCATCTACAGACACAGATATCTCTTTCTCACGCCAAACATAATCGACAGCCTGGTCAGACATTTGCTTTACTACCACAAAATCATTACTGACATGCGCCACAAAAGGAGAAGCTAATTCTCTTAAGTCTTTATCCTCCACCTGTATTCCGGCATTTTCTATCTTATATACAGATAGCATATCCGATAAACCATATAAGTTATAACGATGTGGATGCTCTGCAAAAAGCTTATCGGCATAGCTTCTGGTAAAAGGAATATGTAACTCATGCAAATAGGTTGATAATAGTGTTTTCATGTATTCAATGATTTATAGATTTTTATTCATCTTTCAATCGAATCAAGACTAATACCGGATTACCTTCCAAATCATCCGGATCAATTCCCCATGGAAGTAATTCCGATATATTCATTAAATCAACAGTTTGCACTTGTGTCAACAAATACTCACGCCTATCTATGACATCATATTGTAGTTCACGCCCCCATAAAGACAAACCAGTCTTTTTATCAAAAATAAGTTCTTCTTCCCCTAATCTATAAAAAAGTTTCTCTTGTTTATCATAAAAGCCATAAAACATGACTTTTGAGTCTCCCGAACCATAATTAGTCAAAAGAAATAAAGAAAATAAATTTGTATCTGCGAACATTGTACAGATCCTTCTTTCTATTGGAATAGACATACCGTCTGTTTCCAGCAAACGAAAGTTTCCTTTTCCCCATAGATAAACAGGAGTTGCCCTATGTGCACCCACACTAAACACTGTATCATTCAACAAATCCCAATATACAACTGTATTATCACACGCATTCATCGGAAACAAAAAGAAGCCGGCACCATTTGTATTTTTCAATTTATCATCATATCCTTTACGGAAATGTACCAAGCGCCCATCTTTATCTACAGACAACCAATATAATGGCTTTGTTTTATCAAGCCCCTGATTTGTATTATAATAAAAGAACAATAAATCATCTTGCACAAAAAAAGCATTTGGCTCCGGATATACTATTTTCTTTAAATTGGCTGGTATCTGTACTGGTACACGATTCAAGAACTTACCAGAGAAAGAATAACTTAGTAATTCCTCCTGAAATATCAGATAAACATATACCACCTGTTCTACTTTGTCGACAGTTACATAATATAAATTACGGGGATATTCTTCCGGTCCTTCTCCCACATCACCTATTTTATACATAAAGCGGCCTTTCTCATCATATCTCAATATCCCTTCATAACTATGCACTATAATACAACTATCTAACCAAAAAGACTTTATAATCTTAGGTATAAGAATAGAATTATCCAATTGTACATACATCACTGTATCGACACAATCCAATATATTCTTAGATTTTGCCGAAAATTCATCAGGTATAATAACTGGCAAACTGTTTCCTGCTTTTTTATGTAAACAAGAAGATAGTAATAAAAGCAATATGATGCAGATTAATCTCATAATAATATTTTTAAAGAACTGAATGAAAGCTGGTTTTATTCCACTATCATTCAGTTCTCATTTAAGTTACATTAACTACATGAAACTCTTACACCGCCATCAAGAGCCAAACTTGCATCTTGTGCATATAAGTTTAGCTTGACGTGAAGTTCAGCTGTACTCTGACTTGAACCACATATAGCCCCAGAGCTTGTAGAATTGCCAACAGTCGTTCTACAAGTGTACAGTTTTTCACCTTCACCACACATGCTGGAAACTTGTGCCCCTCCACGCACCTGCTTCATTTCCGAGACATTCAAAATCTTTTTCATAAGTATTCAATTTTAAGTAAAACAATAGAGAAAAGACTTCGCCCTATCCATCATAACAGCCAGCTACTCCATTATGATCAAAGCCTTACGGTATCAGCATCAAAGTTGAAATGCAGCTAACATCCCGACTTGGAATGTAGCAAAGTTAGGCAGGATACTACACTTAAACAAGAAAAGATACCGGACAAAAAACGAATAGATTATAATACTAAAAATCAATATATTAACCCAAAAATTTAAGTAAAAAGAAGAGCATCAACCGGACAAAACATTCTCCTTATTCTCTACAATTTCCGTTGGTAAATATTTCTTTCTCACACCAAACGTAAATAAAAGAGTTTTCATGTATTCAATGATTCATTGATTTTCATTCATCTTTCAATCGAATCATTATCATGACTAAATTACCTTCCGGATCAAGATTCTCTCTTTGCAGAATTTCTTCCGGTAATTCATATGGTTCAATCTTTCCTATCATATAATCTTTATTATCTTTTTGAGAGTATGAAAATACCCAGTTTAGAGGAATACTGATTTGAGTATTTAAATCATCCCTAAGTTTCTTTGTTCCCATAGATATTTGCATTTTTTTATCGTAGAAACCAAAAGAAGAGAAAGACTTAAAACCAGCATCAATCCACTTAAAAAATAAGAATCTTTTCGTCTCAGCAAACATCGTAAAAACCATCATATCATTACTTATATCTTCAGTTGATACAGATATACGATGCTTCCCTTGCTCCCATAAAAAGGCAGGCATAACCCCCTGTTCTGTAAAACGAAAAATAGTATCATTGAATAAATTATAATATAGCAAAGAATTATCAGAAGAAGATGTACAGTAAGTTCCACAAGCATATCCTCTCTTTAAAACGGGTTGTCCATGTTTCTGTTTTATCTCCAAACTTTGTCCACAAGTATCTGTAATCACCCAATAATAAGGATCGGATAAACCGGACATTGATGTATAGAAGAAATAACACTTATTGGCAAGAACACGCATCGTAGTTGGATAGCCAAAGGTGTCATCCGGCAGATCAAAATGAACACGATTCAAAAAAGCCCCATCATAAGAATATTCAATCATCACTTTTTCCGGTATACTATATACACGAATTCGCTTATTACGAATGTCAATAGTCATCAGATTATTTCTATTATATTCCATTGGCCCCTGCCCTATTCCTCCTACCTTCATAAGCAACTCTCCTGTATATGAATACTTCAAGACACCATCTGCTACTGTAACCAGAAAAAAACTATCAGTAAAACAGGGATTCCCATAACTTGCCAATAGAAATCTATTATCAAGTTGTATCAAAGAAACACTATCCGCAAACTCTGATACAGGTATCTCAGTTAGCAATTCATCTATCGGCTTTATTTTCAAAAGTTCCGTACTCTGCCGATGATTACAGCTAAAGAACAGAAAAACTTCTAACAATATGAAAACTATCTTCATAATATATCATTTATTCATAGCATCAAAGTTGAAATGCATCCAACATTCAACTTGGAATGCAACAAAGTTAGGCAGGATATATCAGTTAAACAAGAAAACATACCGGACAAAAAAGACATCAGATATAACGCTACAAATCAAAAGATTACATACAATACAAAGGCAAAAAGAAGGGCATCAACCGGACAATTTCTCCTTCCTTTTTTTACAAATTCCGTATAAAATCATCAAAAGTATCACCGCCAGGCAGCAAAAACTTACCCTTCATCTGTTGCTTCGACTTCGCAACAGCATCAACAGTCACATTAGAAATCAATATTATTATTTCTTCAACCGAATCCTTATCAATACGTTATTACCTTCTTCATCTATACTCTCAGCTTGCTTTCGTATCTTAGGATCATCAGAAGTCAGCCAAGCATCCAATAATTCATAAGGTTGATAATGAGCTTCTAAATATTCACGCCCATCTATTACAAAATAATTATAGGGAAAAAAGAAAGGAAGCCCCCATAAATCATCAGTAATTCCTTCCGAATTAAACAACTTCCCAGATGCTTTATCATAAAAACAATAATTCCATCGCCCCTTCATTATGTCATAGGGACGCCATATACACAAATAATAATTAGTTGTTTCTATGATAGTATATATCATCATAGACTGATAGTATTCTTCCTTTTCTACCTTAGCAGGAGTCAACCGCTTACTCCATTTACCCCATACAGCAAAAGCTTCTTCTCCTTTTTCTGAGATACGGTAAATAGTATCACTATATTGATTCCATACCAACATGGTATCACCAAACAATCCCATATGATGAGACGGAAAACTTGGATAGTTCCCTGGAGCAAAATGTAAACCTTCATCCTGTTTGGAATATAATAAATTCCCTATTGTATCTGTTATTGCATACATATAAGGTGCTGATTCGCTATCAGCGTTTACAAGATAATAAAAATAGAATTTATCTTCCAGATAGTAAAACTTCCATGCCCATTCTTTAGGAAGTTGAAGAGAATGTTTATTAAGAAAGGTTCCTTCATAAGAAAAAGACAATAACGCAGAGGTGTCCATACAGTAAACATAAATAATCCTGTCTGTTTCATTTATCGCCATATTATAAAATCTTCTGTATTCACCCGGTCCTTGCCCTATAGCCCCTATCCTGTTCATAAAATGCCCTTCTTTATCATACCTCAATATTCCTTGTTCCGTTCCAGCCAAGAAAAAGGATGAAGCATGTACTATTTCGGCTCCCTTATAGTCAATAGAATCCGGCTGAATGATCGTCATTTCATCGGCGATATCAGACATTCGCACATTCGCACTAATGAAATCATCATAATTCCAAACCACAGTTTTAGACTTCGTATAGTTATGACAAGAACACAAAGCAAACAGAACAAGAAATACAAATATATCTTTCATAGGAAAAAATACAAATATTTGAGAGAATAGATATTCTATTCTCTCAAATATCAATTTTAATTAGTAACAAACAACAGCCACTTCATCTCTAATAACATCTTGATTCATGTGAACTTTAGAAACCGCAGTTTGGGCGGCACTTGCACTTGTTGCACATGCTGAACCCTGAGTTACCGTTCCACTCATCCAAGAAGTAGAACAAGTTACAGTTTTTCACCTTCACGACAATAACTTGAAGGAACTGCCCCTCCACGCACCTGCTTCATTTCCGAGACATTCAAAATCTTTTTCATAAGCATTCAATTTTAAGTAAAACAATAGAGAAAAGACTTCGCCCTATCCATCATAACAGCCAGCTACTCCATTACGATTAATACTATACGGTATCAGCATCAAAGTTGAAATGCAGCTAACATCCCGACTTGGAATGTAGCAAAGTTAGGCAGGAAACTACACTTAAACAAGAAAAGATACCGGACAAAAAACAAATAGGTTACAATACTTAAAATCAATACATTACTCCAAGAATTAAAGCAAAAATAAGAGTCTCAACCGGACAATTCTTTCTTCCCTTTTTTACAATTTCCGTATAAAGTCATCAAAAGTATCGCCAACAGACAACAATAATTTGCCCTTCATACATTGCTTCGACTTCGCAATAGCATCAACAGTCACATTAAAAATCAATATTATTATTTCTTCAACCGAATCCTTATCAACACGTCATTCCCTTCTTCATCTATACTCTCAGCTTGCTTTCGTATCTTAGGATCATCAGAAGTCAGCCAAGCATCCAACAGTTTATAAGCCACATTCCAAATATTCACGACCATCCATCACATAATAATTATAAGGAAAAACAGAAAGAAGCCCCCATAAGTCATCGGTGATTCCTTCCGAGTTAAACAATTTCCCGGATGCTTTGAAGCAAAAACCGGAATATCAAACCGGACACTCTACCTATTTTACTAAATGACAAATTGATTTTTATTCATTGACATCTTAATCAAATTAATGCTATTCCTTTGTTTTATGTGATTATTCCCATTTGCCAATCTTGCATTATAGGATATTTAGTGAATAAATAAGGAATGCAAATTCGTTATTTCTGCATATTCTTGCATCTTTTCGGGCTTCTTATGCAAAAAAGGGTTACTACTTACGGGGCATAAGGTTACTACTTATAGGTAATATCATTACTACTTACGGCCAAAAGAGTTACTACTTATGAATAATGCACTTATTTGCGTCGGCAAATTCTCTTATATCTGTGTTTTTTTGGGGGTATTTTACTCTAAAAGAAGTGTAAACATTTCGATATATCATTAATTATCTGCAGCTTGCTGAATTTCGTTTCTTTCTTTTCGCCTTCATGGTCAGTTGCCCGAAAATAATGCATTCTCAGGCAATTGGAAATACAAAGTGTCAAAATGATAATGAGATGGTATGCTTTGCTGCTTACGCAGGCAAAGTATAAGAATTATGTGTCGCTGGTAGAGAATGATTCTCCATGCAAGCGGTTTTACATTCAAAAATGTGAGCTGATTTTAGAACACGGAACTGAGCACCCTACAAAATAATTATAGGGGAAAAAGGAAGATCCCATAAATCATTGGTGAGACCTTGTTTTTTCTGAGAAAGGATGCATATAGGCTATCTTCTTCATAAGCATTCAATTTTAAGTGAGCAGTAAATTCATTCTTTAAGCCGAATCAAGACTAACACCGGATTACCTTCCAAATCATCCGCATCCAATTTCCGATGAAGAGCACCGGAAATATTCTCTACCCTATATGCTTTTGTTTGTATTACAAGATATTCACGTCCTCTCAGCTTGGCATAAGACATCCGCAGATAGCGTGCTGACAAATTTCCACGCTCATCATATATCATGTCATCCCTAAGTTTATATGTAATGCCTGTATCTTTGCAATACAAATTATAAGATAATCCTTCTCCTTTATTTTTAGAATTCCAAACTAGCAACAGATTTTTTTTGGTATCAATTATTTGCGAACATCGAATACGCTTTTCTGGAAGTGAAGAGAGATCATCTGTTTCCTGTAAGCGAAAGTCCCCTTTATCAAAAAAATAAGCAACTCTTTCACAAGAAGGGGTTACATGAAAAATCGTATCATTAAAATTATCCCAATAAATCATTGTACTATCATTTACAGATATATAATTATTAATCAGCAAAACTCCCGAATAAAAAAAGGTCCTGGCTTTTTGTCCCCGACGACACCTCACAAGAGTACCATCCTTATTCATAGCCATCCAATACAATGGCTTTTCACCAATAGCTCCCGCATTCATATAATAAAAATATAACAAGCCATTCTGAACCTGAAAAATCTCCGGATATTGCACTCCACTCACACCTTCCGGCATTTGTACATGTACACGCTGCAAAAATTCACCAGTCAAAGAATAACTCAACAAAATATCTGGGCTAATAAAAGCGTAAACAACTCCATTTTGAGCATCTACAGCCATATTGTAAGCACCACTTGGGTATTCCTCCGGACCTTGGCCTACACCCCCTATGATATTTAGGAAATGTCCTTCTATATCGAACTTCAAAATACCATATTTATTAGTAGTACCTATAATAAAGCTATCTGTTAAAACCAAATTACCAATTCCGGAGAGCAGGACGCTATCGTCAAACTGTACATACATCACCGTATCTATTATATCCATCAAATCTATGGTAGAAGATACGCTATGAGGAGAGAGAATAACCAATCCACCTTTCTTATCTATTGAAGAACAAGAAAAAACAAAGAGTACAAGAAAAAGAAAAGGTATCCCTATTCTACTATATTTTACAGATATTTTCATTGCTTTCATATCACTTAGTTATAAACAAGAAGTTTCTTCGCACATATACGAGCGAAGAAACCTTGTAAAATAGCACTAGCTAATGATAATGCAACAGCATATTATCATTACTCACATCAAGAACATTGTATATCATCAATGCCTGGATCTGCTTGCATTTGATCAGTTTTAGCCATGATAATAGCCCTTCTAGCCATAAAAATAGTAGCAGCACAAACTGCTCCAGTACTTTTAAAACCACTATTATAAGTAGTTGTACAAGTATACAACTTTTCACCTTCACCACACATGCTGGAGATTTGTGCCCCTCCACGCACCTGCTTCATTTCCGAGACATTTAAAATCTTTTTCATAAGCATTCAATTTTAAGTAAAACAATAGAGAAAAGACTCCGCCCTATCCATCATAACAGCCAGCTACTCCATTATGATTAAAGCCTTACGGTATCAGCATCAAAGTTGAAATGCAGCTAACATCCCGACTTGGAATGTAGCAAAGTTAGGCAGGAAACTACACTTAAACAAGAAAAGATACCGGACAAAGGACAAACAGGCTATAATACTAAAAATCAATATATTACCCCAAGAATTAAAGCAAAAAATAAGAGTCTCAACCGGACAATTCTTTCTTCCTTTTTTTACAATTTCCGTATAAAGTCATCAAAAGTATCGCCAACAGACAACAATAATTTGCCCTTCATACGTTGCTTCGACTTCGCAATAGCATCGGCAGTCACATTAGAAATCAATATTATTTTTTCTTCAGCCGAATCCTTATCAACACGTTATTACCTTCTTCATCTATACTCTCAGCTTGCTTTCGTATCTTAGGATCATCAGAAATCAGCCAAGCATCCAACAGTTTATAAGTAGGATAGCCACATTCCAAATATTCACGACCATCCATCACATAATAATTATAAGGAAAAACAGAAGGAAGCCCCCATAAGTCATCGGTGATTCCTTCCGAGTTAAACAACTTCCCGGATGCTTTATCATAAAAACAATAATTCCATCGACCTTTCATTATATCATAGGGGCGCCATATACATATATAATAATTAACAGTTTCAAAAATAGTATATATTATCATACATTGATAGTGTTCATCCTTTTCCACCTTAGCAGGAGTCAATCGTTTATCCCACTTACCCCATACCGCAAAAGTTTCTTCTCCTTTTTCCGAGACCCGATAGATGGTATCACTATATTGATTCCAAACTAACATAGTATTACCGAATAATCCCACATGATTAGACGAAAAAGCAGGATAGTTGCCCGGAGCAAAATGCAAACTGTTATCCAACTTAGAATATAATAAATTCCCGATTGTGTCTGTCAATGCATACATATAGGGCAGTGATTCGTTGTCAACGTCCACATTATAATAAAAACAGAGTCTATCTTTCAAATAATAGAACTTCCACGCCCATTCTTTAGGAAGTTGAAGAGAATGTTTATTAAGAAAAGTCCCTTCATAAGAAAAAGACAAAAGTTCAGAGGTATTCATACGGTAAACATAAATAATCCGCTCAGTTTCATTTATTGCCATTTGATAAAATCTACTATATTCACCCGGCCCTTGCCCTATAGCCCCTATCCTATTCATAAAATGTCCTTCTTTATCATACCTCAATATTCCTTGTTCCGTTCCAGCCAGGAAAAAAGATGAAGCATGTACAATTCTGGCACCCTTATAATCAATAGAATCCGGCTGAATAATTGTTATTTCATCGGCTATATCAGACATCTTCACATTTCGCTTTATGAAATCATCATAATTCCAAACTTTCAGATAAGTATCTGGTTGGCTATAGCATGAGCACAAAAAAAGGTATATAATATAAACTATCTTCTTCATAAAACCCATTCTCCACTCCACTGAAATCTCCAATCTTTTTATCATAAATATTATATAGTCTCTTTCAAGGGAACTATTACTAATACAAAATTCCCCTCTTCATCTATTTTATCCCCCTCATTTCTTAGTTCTTCATTATCACTTTTACTCAAGAAAGTGCTTAATGCCAAAGGTTCACAAACATAAATCAAGAAGTGTTCACCATTTCTTGAAGAACAAAAATTTGCATTCATTACTGGATAAGTTTCTCTGAATGTGCGATTTTCACCTCCTCCTTTATCACAAACCGTCAAGAAGTGTTCCAACGGCTTATCATGATAGAAAGTATACCAACGAACAAAAAACTTATCTGTTGTTTCATCTATAGATTGAAAAATCACCTTACCATAATGCCCAAATTTAAGTTCCGCATCTGCACTGGTTAAACGAAAATCACCTTTAGCCCATACCGCAACCGGAACATTTTTTGTTTCATTTATGGAATAAATAGTGTCGCAAAAATGATTACCATATACAATGCCCTTAGCAGAAACTGAGCAATAGTCTCCAGTAAACATAGTACCATTTTCAGGTATTTTCAGTTCTGATAACGACAATGCTTTTCGTTCCACGATTTGTCCCAATGTATCCACTTTCAACCACAGTATTTCATCCTCTCTCCCTTGTTCCGCCAATCCCACAAAATTCATTAAATAAAAGAAATTGTGATGATAAACATAAGTTTTAACCACTAATTCACCAGGTAAATCTAACCTGATCCGCTTTAAGCATTCCCCTTCCAATGAATAGGTTAGCAAAATATTCGGTTTACTGAAAACATAAATTAGATTACGTTCCATATCCCATGCCAAAAAACGGGCATTACTATATTCCTGCGGTCCCTGACCGATACTACCTATCTTCCGTAGAAACTGTCCTGCCATATCATAGAGAAAAACTCCATCTTTAAACGAATTAATCATTATCATGCTATCAAGTAAAATAGGTTCACCAAACAGTACAATTTGTTGGTTGTCCAATTGAACAATCTTCACATCGCCAAAATATAGTTTTTCACCCTCCCGACTATCAATCAAATGTTCCATTGGATTGATAACCGGATAAAGAGATTCTTTTTTTTCGGAGCAAGCCTCTAACAAAAAGAATACAATAAACACGTAAAACAATTGTTTCATTATAGCGATTATTTATATAGAAACAGCTACTATTCCTACCTAAGTAGAAGTAATAGCCATTTCCACTTTACATTTCTATTAAGAAAATTAGCTACATACAACATCCATGCTTCCAACTGCTGTATGAGCAATCATTACAGCAACACCAGCAGCATTTTTATCCTTTGCACAGACCACCCCTGTACTTGTCTGTCCATTTCCATAGTCACTGGTGCAAGTGTATAAAAGTTCACCTTCACCACAATAACTTGAAGGAACCGCCCCTCCACGCACCTGCTTCATTTCCGAGACATTTAAAATCTTTTTCATAAGCATTCAATTTTAAGTAAAACAATAGAGAAAAGACTCCGCCCTATCCATCGTAACAGCCAGCTACTCCATTACGA